>NZ_CP035417.1:3932849-4246063 GCF_004123675.1 Leisingera sp. NJS204
CCCCTTGCTGGGTTGTTCAAGAAAGGCGGGGCGCTGCTGTTCGGCGCCACGTGGTCGTCTGACAGTGGCGACGGGATGGACGACCGCTGCGTGTTCGCCACGGATCAAGGCGAGTTCGCCGTGTTCCAGGGGGCGGACCCGGGCAACGTCAACGATTGGGGCCTCGTCGGGGTGTTCGACCTTGGCGAGCCATTGGGGCGGCGCGCGGTTCTGACAGTGGGCGGCGATCTGATCGTCGCAACCCGTGCCGGGCTGATCCCTATTTCTGCTGCGGTCAGCAAAGACCCCAGCCAGTTGAAGCTGGCCGCCCTGTCCCGCGATATTGATCCTGACTGGCGGCATGAAATCGTTTTGGCCGGCAATCTTGACGGCTGGCGGTTGGAGAAATGGGAAAGCCGCAACATGGCGGTGTTCTCCCCGCCACCCCGGGAAGCGGAGCAAGGGTATTGCTACGCCGTCAATCTGGAAACCAATGCCTGGACCAAGTTCACCGGCTGGCGGATCGGCGATCTGCGGGTCCTGGGGCGCGCGCTGCACTATGGCGACGAAAGCGGGGCAATCTTCCTGTGCGACATTGGCGGGAACGACAACGGGGAAGCGTTCCAGTGCCGCGCCTGTCTCGCATTCGATCACCTGGGCGGCTTTGGGACCTTCAAAACCGCGCAGGCCGCACAAAGCACCTGGCGGTACCGGACGCCGATCAACCCGGCTATTTCCATTGCGGCAGACTACCGGACCTCGTTCCCTGCAGCGCCCAATTCCGCCCAATTCACGGACGGCGCGCAGGCGTCTTGGGACACGGCCACCTGGGACGTCGATCAGTGGGCCGAAGGAACCGAAGCGTATCAGATATTGAAGAAACGGCACACCGTCAGCGGGCACGGGGAGACACTGGCCGTTCAAGTTCAGCTGACGTCTGCCGCCCCGCAGAAACTCGACTGTGAACTGGTTTCGGTCGTCCTCGCCTATACCGGCGGGGAGGTGTTCGCATGACCCCCGTCTACGATTATCCGGAGGCCGTAAAGGCTTTCGTCGCGGCAGGGATTTTCACGCCGGGCCGGTCCTTCGGCCCTGCCAGCGCTATCGGCTTCGCAACTGCGGAAAAAGGGCTGGTGGCGGGGATCGTCTACCACAACTTCGAACCCGACGCGGGCGTGATCGAAATGTCAGCGTTTTCCACCCGGCGCGATTGGGTTTCGAAATCCCGTCTCGCGCTCCTTTTCCAGTACCCCTTCGAACAGCTGGGCTGCAGGGCAGTGGTTGCCCGGCACTCGGAACACAACCGGCGCACGCGACGCATCTGGGCCGCTCTTGGTGCGGAACAAACATTGGTTCCCGACTTGCGGGGGCCGAACGAGGCTGAAGTTATCGCGGTTCTGACCCGCGAAGCTTGGCATGGCAGCAAATTTTTCGAGGTGAACCATGGGCAAACCTAAAGCTCCCGCACCGCCGGACCCCCAGAAAGTGGCAGGGGCGCAGACCGCACAAAACATCGGGACCGCGATCACGCAGCAACAGCTGAATAACGTGAACCAAATCACCCCGGACGGCACTCTACGGTATCAAAAGAGTATCGACCCGTCCTTTATCCGGTCAGGTAGCGCCCATGGCAAGGACCCGAACCGGTTCTATTTAGGGGACGACCCTCAGGGGAAAGGGTTCAGCAGCCGGGAAGCCGCTGAACGGTTCACCTGGGAAAACAATCTTGAAGACGCGTACCAAACCTCAACTTACACCGATCCGAACACCGGCAAAGAGTACGAAATCCCGCAGTACACGGCGGTTCAGACACTCTCTAAGGACCAGCAAAAACTGAACCGGATCAACCAAGGGACGCAGAAAAACCTTGCCCAGCTGGGGCGATCCCAGTCCCGTCGACTGGGCGGCCTTCTGTCGGGACCATTGGACACAAAAGGTCTGCCGGAGGCGGGCGACCCGTCGAAAGTGGATCGGTTGCGGCTGAACAATATCGGTTCCGGCCCCGCTATCACCGGCAAAATCGGGCGCACCGGCCAAGTTGACCGCCACATCGACAGAGCGGGCCGCGTGAAAGACAGCTTCGGCAAGTTCGGAGATGTGACACGCAAAATCGACGGCGCGGGGCGCGTGAAGGGCGGCTTCGGAGGCTTCGGCAGCGTGACGCGCGGTATCGACGATGCGGGCCAGATCGGGCAGCGCATTGAAGACGGAGGGGCGCTGACGAGGTCCTACGGGAACGACTTTTCGGAAGATCGCAACAAGGTCGAAGACGCTCTGATGGAGCGTATGCAGCCTGGGTTGCAACGGGACCGCAAGGCTCTTGAAACCCGCCTAGCCTCGCAAGGCATCCGCATCGGATCCGAGGCGTACCAATCCGCAATGGGCGATCACGGGCGGCAGGCAAACGACGCTCGCCTATCGGCCATTCTGGGGGCGGGACAAGAACACTCGCGGCTGTCCGGTATGGAGGCCCAACGCGCTCAGTTCGAGAACAGCGCCCAGGCACAACAGTTCGGGCAGAACGCGGCCCAAGCGCAATTCAGCAATAGCGCCCAGGCACAGCGGTTCGGGCAGAACGCGGCCCAAGCGCAGTTCCGCAATCAGGCGCAGCAACAACGCTACGATCAATCGCAGGGGCAAGCCGCGTTCGCGAACAACGTTCAAGCCCAGCGGTTCGGCCAGAACGCCACCCAGGCCCAGTTTCAAAATCAGGCGCAGCAACAGCGCTATGATCAGTCACAGGGGCTCGCGGAGTTCGGGAACAGCGCGCAGCAGCAGCGGTTTGGCCAGAACGCCACCCGTGCGCAGTTCAACAACCAGGCACAGCAGCAGCGCTTCGGCCAAGCCATGGCGCGCACCTCGTTTCAGAACGACGCCAAGCAGCAGAGGTACCAGAACCGGGTTGGCGCGACCCAGTACAACAATCAGAATGCGACCCAAGAATACAACGCTGACATGGTGCGTCAGGACGCGAAGACTGCGACCCGCAACAACGCGCTGCAGGAAGCCTTCGCGCTCCGCAATCAGCCGATCAACGAGATTTCCGCCCTCCTGTCCGGGTCGCAGGTTCAAAACCCGAACTTCATTTCGCCGCAAACCGCGCAACTGGCGAACACTGACGTGGCCGGGATCACCATGGCGTCGCACAACGCCGCCCTGCAAAACTACCAAACGCAAATGGGCGGCTGGAACAGTCTGGTCGGCGGCTTGGGCGGCCTGGGCGGCGCATATCTGGGGACACTCTAATGAGCTTTCAGCAAATTCTTGGGCAGCGGCCCGGTTTCGTCTTCGGAGGCGAAACCGGCGTCAGTTACGAAGACCTGCAGCGCAAACGCCAAGCCGCGGACCAGCTGCGAAAGGGTCTCAGCACCGCCCCAACCACGGCAGCCGGCGGCTTGGCCGCAATTGGCAAAGGGCTGCTGCTGCGGTCGGTCAATCGCAAAGCCGATGAGCAAGAGCAGGAGGGCCGCCAGCAGTTCGGAAGCGCGTTCCAGCAGATCTTGTCCGGCGGCTACGGTGGACCGCTCCCCTCCCCGGGGAGACCTGCGCCAAGCGGCGAAACCGCCGACACTATCCGGCAAGGTCTGACTGCGCGCGGGCTGCCCGACCACATCGCCGATGCGTTTGTTCTGAACTTTGACGATGAAAGCGGGCTGAACCCTGGGATCAACGAGCAAGCCCCGACCGTTCCCGGTAGCCGGGGCGGGTTCGGACTTGCCCAGTGGACCGGGCCGCGCAGAGAACAGCTTGAAGCGTTTGCGTCCCAACGCGGCGCCCAGGTGTCCAATATGGACACCCAGCTTGATTTTCTGGTGCATGAACTCCAAGGCTCCGAGGCTGACGCCGCCCAGGCAATCTTTTCCGCCCAGGACACCGGGACCGCAGCCGACGCTATCGTGCGCCGCTTCCTGCGTCCCGCAGAAGACCACATGGAACGGCGTTCCGCGCGCTACCTGGGCGGGGCGCAGCAGCCGCAAGGTGGCGTCGACCCCCAGCTGGCGCAGCTGGCTGCCTCGCCTTGGGCGTCACCGGAACAGAAATCCGTTCTGGGTATGCTTTTGCAGCAGCAGGTCCAGCAGTCTGACCCGACATACCGGATGCAGCAGCGCCGGGCGCAAATGGGCTTGGAGATGGACCAGCTGAAATTGGAGCAGCTGCGGAACCCGCAAGTGGACGGGGTGAAAGTTGACGACCGTCTCGTAAACCCCCAGACCGGGGAAGTGATCTATGAACCGGGTCCCGGTGCCGCAGGCAATGGTGAATACGGGCTGAACCCGATCTACGGGCGGGACTCGGACGGCAATGTAGTTGTCATGCAGCTTGGTAAGGACGGGCAGGCCGTGCAGTCCAATCTACCTGACGGGATCACTCCCGACTTGGCGGTCAAAAACTTCGAAGGTGCCCGGGGTACGGTTTTGGGAAAAGCCGAAGGCCAAGCCACCGCGTCGGCCCCCTCCGACTACCAAGCCTCCCAGAACGCGCTGGACCTGATCGGCAGTATCCGGGACGACCCAAACCGCGAACGCGGCACCGGGGTCAGCGCGGTGTTCAACTCGGTTCCCGGAACCGCGGGGTTCGACTTCCACGCCAAGGTGGAACAGGCCAAGTCCGGGGCCTTCCTGTCGGCCATCCAGCAGCTGCGCGGCATGGGCGCCCTGTCCAATGCCGAAGGCCAAGCAGCAACAGCCGCCGTCACCCGTATGAACACCTCACTCAGCGAGGACGCGTTCCTGGAGGCGCTGGCCGACTACGAGAAGATCGTTCAACAGGCAATGGACGGCGCTGCCGCGCGCGGCGGCGGCCCCGCTCCTGCACCCACGATCCCGGCCCCAGGTCCTGCGGCAGGCGGGAACCAGAATGACGGTTTCGCAGCCTTCGCCGCGGACCCCAGCGCAGCGGCGGCGGCGGAACAATTCGGGGTCACCCTGGAAGAAATGTGGGAACTTAAACAAGGGCTGCGCCAATGAACGAAATGGAACTCCTCGCGCTGGCGGCGGCTGCGAAAAAACGCCGCCAAGCGAACGCCCCCCAGCCGAACGCGGACGGCACCTACGGACAGCCCCCCGCAGGCACGGTTGCCGACCCGCGCACCGGGCAGATGGTCGACCCGGATGCGATGCGCAACCGCGTGAGCGTAAGCCCTGCAAACGCCGCGATGCACGGCGCCGGACAAGGGCTGGGGTTCGGGGCCTTCGACGAAGCGGTGGCCGGGACATACGGCGCACTTGGCCCCGGCGATTTCCAAGAGAACTACGACTACGCGCTGGCGCGCCAACGGGCCGAACTGGCCGCCAACCGGGAAGCACACCCCGTTGTGTCGACAGGCGCAGAAGTGGCCGGCGGTGTGGCAACCGCCCTGACCGGCTTAGGCGCCGCGGGCCAAGCTGCGACGAAATCTGGCCAGTTTCTGCGGTCCGCGGCTGCCGGTGCTGCTGCTGGCGGCGTCTATGGGTTCAACTCCGGTGAAGGTGGGGCAGCCGAACGCGCACGTGCGGGCCGCAACGGGGCTGCATTTGGGACCGCAGCCGGGATCGCGGCCCGCCCAGTAGGTGCGGCCCTTGCGAGTGGCGCCCGCCGCGCCACCCCGGCCCTGCAGTACCTTGTCGGACGCGGGCAACACCGCCCGGCGCAGAACGCCTTGGCGTCTGCCATGAACCGGTCGGGGCAGGACGGCGGACAGGTCGCGACCGCCTTGCGACAGGCATCAGTAGAGGGACAGCCGCAGTTCACTGTTGCCGACGCGCTGGGGCGGCCCGGCCAGCGCATGTTGTCCGGCGTCACCCGCTCCACCCCCGAAGCGGCCCAGGAGGTTCAAGATTATCTGACCCAGCGGCAAGCCGGTCAGGGCGGGCGCGTTTCCTCTTTCCTCGCTGACGCCTTCGACGCGCCGACGACCGCTGCGCAGCGCAAAACCAGCGCACAGGCGGCCCGTGGTCAAGCTGCGAACACCAACTACGCCGCGGCCCGTCGCGACGCACAACCTGTTGACGTGCGGTCCTCTTTGGCGGTGATTGACGACCGGATCGGCGGTATGCAGGGCAGCGGCGTTGTCGGCGATGGTATCGACGCCCGGCTGGCGGGCTTTCGCAACCGCTTGGCTGCGGCCTCCCCGGAACGTTCGAACGTCGGGGGTGGTTCCGCAACGTCGGTTGAACTGTCCGATTTCGACCGGGTGTTGGGGGTCAAACAGGACGTGCAGGACGCTATCGGCGCTGCGGTGCGCGCAGGCCGGAACAACGAAGCCCGGGAACTGGGCAAGCTCGTTTCCACCCTGGACGAGGCGCTGGAAACGTCCAGCACGGGGTACCGCCACGCGAACAATGAATTCGCCAAGGCATCCCGCACGATTGACCAATTTGACGCGGGGGCGCACGCCGCTGAAGGACGGGTCCGCCCCGACGACGTTGCGGCGCGATACCGCGCCCTGGCGCAACCCAACCCCAACGGCGTGCCCGCGGCGGGTTTGACGCCTCAATCGGCTTTCCGAGCGGGCTATGCGGATCCAGTTATCGCCCGTGTAGAGAACAGCGCAGCGGGGGCCAACGCAGCGCGCCCGCTCACGTCGCCGAAGTTCCAACAGGACGCGGCGACGATGGCGGTGGACCCGGACTTGCTGGCGCGCCGCCTAGGCCGTGAAAACCGCATGTTCGAAACCAACCAGACGGTTCTGGGCGGAAGCCGGACCGCCGACAATCTGATCGACATGGAAGATGCTGGACGCTTCGACACTGGGGTGTTCGCGGCACTGCTACGGGGGCGTATGGGGGAAGCCGCAGGGCGGGCAACTGAGAAGTTGGCCGGGCCGGTAGTGAACCGGCTCAAAGGTCACGGACCGGCGACACGGGGTGAGATCGCCGAAATGTTGCTGAAAACCGGAGACGATGGGGCCGCGACTATCCGGCAGCTGCTGACCAACAACCAGTTGGACCAAGCGGCCAAGCTGCGGCTGATCGACCAGCTGACCGCAGGCGGCGGCGTCACTTCCGGGATGGCCCAGTGACTAGAGGCCCGTGCTTAGAT
Source organism: Leisingera sp. NJS204 (assembly GCF_004123675.1). Taxonomy (NCBI): domain Bacteria; kingdom Pseudomonadati; phylum Pseudomonadota; class Alphaproteobacteria; order Rhodobacterales; family Roseobacteraceae; genus Leisingera; species Leisingera sp. NJS204. Next base: position 3,939,849 of record NZ_CP035417.1, read on the forward strand.
AAGCGGAAACCATCATTACGACACCCGGCACGCCCAGTGCCAAAATCGTCTGACGGTCCCACCGGTCGTTTTTGGTGAGGCGCCAGAAACCGTAGACGCCCCACAACGTAAGGATGTTGGCGCCCAGCACTAGGGTGAGAATATCAAATCCGTTAAGCGACGCGCCCATGTGGCCCCCTTAATTGAGCAATCAACCATACAGGAATTAGCAATGCCTTTCAACGCTTCTGGCGTGTTTCAGCGCCTGTTCAACTGGCGAAACGACCGCGACGCCGGGGTCAAGATCCTCGCGGAGCGGATGGATCAGGAAATGGACGGGTTCGCCACCGCTCTAAACGATCTGGTCCAGGGCAACGTCGCCCACAAAGGCCCCATCAAAACACCCTTTGGCACCGCCGCAGCCCCGGCCTACGCCTTCGACGGGGACCCGGACACCGGCTTCTACCGAAACGCGGCGAACGAGATTGGCGTTTCTGTTGGGGGCAGCCGCAAACTTCGCCTCGCAGGCGATGCTTTTCAGATCGACGCTCCGGTCACCGGAGCGTCGGTGCAGTCAACTCCATTGGACACAGCGGCGGGCAAGCTGCTGCTAGTAGGGGCATTTGGGCTTGGCGCCAATTCCACCTCTGCGCCGCCATCGAATGACATTTCTGACGGTATTCCGAGCGGGTTATACACCACCGATGCCGATACAACCGGAACCGGATCGGAGACGCCTGTTAACGGCCCGCTGCTGCATGTGCAGCGAGGGGGTGGCACCGGCAGCCCCGGTGCATTCCAAATTTGGCAGCGTGGTGTGGGCAACCTCCTGTACCGGCGGTTTGCCAGTGGAGTACCTACAGATTGGGCCGAGTTTTTCACCAGCGCAAACATTCTTGGCACTGTCTCCCAGTCCGGCGGCACCCCTACCGGCGCCGTGATCGAGCGCGGAAGTAACGCCAACGGCGAATATGTGCGCTTCGCCGATGGGACACAGATTTGTACGGAGACTGTTGCGCCAAGCACCACGGCGGCTGACAGCGCATGGGCTTTCCCGGCTGCGTTTACAACTGCCACTGGGCTGGTTGTGGTCGGCGGTGGCCGGACAAACTCAGATGCCACCTTCGTTTCGGTTCGCCCCCCCACAACCTCAACCGTCGATTTCAGCCACTGGAACACCAGCGGTTCCCGAGTGGGGGGCGCCGTCAGCCTAACCGCTATCGGCCGTTGGTTCTAAAGGAGCATTCCCATGCAAATCAACTGGACCCCTGTGCGCCGGGACGAGGCGCTGACCGCCACCAAGCAGGGCGATGTCCTGATCATCAACGGTGAAGTCTTTGACTTCAGCCCGCTCCCCGATGGCGCAACCCTGCCGAGCCTGGCAGTTCCCTGCGAATGGCTGACCTCGGATGTGGAGCGCGCGGGCGGCGACATCAGCCTGACGCTGTTTCTCCCACACGGAGCCAATGCCCCGCAAGAAACCCGGTTCCCGCAGCCGGTGGTGATGGCCGAAGACGGGCCGGTGCCTGGTGCAGAGGGTGATCAGCCCGCAGAGACGGTTCAGGCGGTCATTGACTGGTCGCAGCTCATCACAGCCGAAGGCAAAGCGGAAGCCGCCGCTACGGAGCTGGCATTGGCGCGCAAGGCAGAGTGCCGGGAGCGGATTCTGGCCGTGGCGGATGAAACCGCGCAGATGAACCTGGCAGCCGCCGCGGCAGCGGGGGCGCTGGATGAAACTCAGCTGCAAATCTTCCGTTCCGGTGTGTCCTGGATCCACGCCATGCGTGAGGCGCAAGCGGACGGCAACTGGCCGGACGTGCCGCCGGGTGTGGCCGAACTGGCCGCGGCGTTCTGAGGGGTGATCCTGTGAATTCCTTTCCTGAATGGCTTAACCCCCTCATGCAATGGATTGTGCTCCCCGCCCTTGGCTGGCTGGGGGTGCTTCACAACCGGCAGGCCAAGCATGCAACGGACATCGCTGTCCTCCGGGCCAAGTCCGAAGGACAAGACAAGCAGTTTGACCGCATCATGACCAAGCTGGACGGCATCGAACAGGCCCTCCGCAAAGACTGAACCCCCACCAATTCCACCCTACCCGGCCCGCCTCTGGCGGGCTTTTTCTTTAGGAGGCGCAGAATATGCAATCCGTCGACGAAATCACCGCCGAAATCGTGAAGCGCGAAGGCGGCTACGTTAACGACCCGGACGACCCCGGCGGGCCGACCAAATACGGCGTCACCATCCACACGCTGCGGCGCATCCGCGGGCGCGCGACCGCGGCAGACGTCCAGGCACTGACCGTTGCAGAGGCGGTCGAAATCTACAAACGCCACTACTTCTACGGCCCCAAGATCGACCGGTTGCCCGAACCGCTGCAGTCCAGCGTCTACGATATGCAGGTGAACGCTGGATCCAACGCGGTGAGGATCTTGCAGCGCCTGTTGGCTGAATTCGGTGAAACGGTTTCCGTCGACGGCGCTCTGGGGCCGCAATCCATCGGTGCAACACAGCGGGCCTACGACAAGGCCGGGCAGTATCTGGTGAACGCCTACGGGATTGGCCGGCGCGATTACTATTTCCGCTTGGCAGACCGCCGCCCGGCGTCCCGCAAATACGCGCGGACCCGCGCAGGCGGCAAAGGCGGGTGGATCAAGCGCGCCGAAGAATTCATGGCGCCGAAATACCGGCTGACCGAAACACAGTTCAAACAGAGGGTAACAGCATGGGCTTGATACAGTGGCTATTTGGCGGTGGTGCCAAACAGATCGGCGGAGTTATTGAACAGGTGGGCGGCGTGTTCCGCCCCAATGCGGAAGCGTCCGCGGCCCGGGCGCACGAGGCTGACGCCGCCGCCCTGTCTCAATACGCAGCGGAGTTTCAGGTCCGCCAGCAGCGCACGTGGTTCGACAGCCTGATGGACGGCCTCAACCGCATGGTCCGGCCTGTGATCACCCTGACTGTTCTAGGCGTGATCCCAGCGGTGATGCTGTGGCCCGAACAGATGGCCGTCGCCTTCGCTGCCCTCGCGCTCTTGCCGACGGGTTACTGGGCCTTGGTGAGCGTGATTACCGGCTTCTACTACGGCGGGCGGATGCAGCTGAAAGCTCAAGACTTCACCCGCTCAGTCTCCGACGCCGTCGCCCGGGCGCCCCAGGTTATTGAAAACATGCGACGGCTGCGGGACCACCTGACACCGGGCGAAGCCAAAAATTTTGAAACAATTCCAAGCTGCGCTGAAAATGCCGCCGTCGCTGCTTGGCGGACGTCACTCCAAATTTTCGAGTCTACAAAATAGGTTACGTAACAGTTGCAGCGCAGCCCCGTCAGTTAAGATCACATTTACCGACATATCGTAGGATTTTTCTACTTCACACCCTACTTCATATCTTATACTGCAACTTAAAACGGCGGGGAAAAGTAATGGTTGACAGGTGCGACGATCCTCTTTTCGGGGCGATTCCAGAGCGTGTTCTCCTGAGAGATGCGCCGTTGGTGCGCGTATTGGGCCAAGTTCGCTTTACAAAAATCGCCAAAATAGCAGAAGAAAGCTATATCGCGAATTTCCAAGAAGCCATCCGAACCGCCTATCCCCGTTTCCACAGCGACGTGGTTCAAGGTGTTGAACTGAACCTGAACCTCGGTGGGCAGGAATTGCAGCCACGTGTTACCAACAGTGTGATCTGGCGCTTCCTTGATGCTTCAAAAATGTATCGTGTTTCGTTGTCGCAAGATGCGATCACACTCGAAACCGCCAAGTATGTGTCCCGTGAGGATTTCCTAGATCGCTTCAATTTCATCCTCTACTGCCTCCAAGAGACCATTCGCCCCTCGGTAGTCGAGAGGATAGGTTTTCGATACGCAAACCGCCTTCACGGTGAAGAGGTGCTGTCGTCGCTTGATGAGCTTGTTCACCCAGAGCTATTGAATGTCGTTCAGCCCAATTTTGCACATCAGATCGACATTTCGATGTCCGAAGTGACCGGTACCACGGCGGAAGGTAAATTGATTGTCCGCTACGGCCTGGCACCTGCGGACTATAGTTACGACCCGGACATGAACCCACCTATCAATGAGCGCAGCTGGGTTTTGGACGTGGATTCTTATAGCACTGCTTGTGCAGGAAGCGAGTTTGACGCGCAAACGATGCGCGAAGCACTCGACAAAGTTGCAGACCGCGCCTATGCTTTTTTCCGTTGGAGTATAAAAGATAAATTTCTAGAGCGATTTGGAGCAACTCAATGACATTGGTAGCGCAGTTACCTGCTGTTCTTGCTGCCGCGATGCCGCTCCCCCATGCCGGAGCTGTTGCAGCAATTTACGAAACCGTCGACCTGGAGCAAGCTGAGGTCGCAGCACCGTTCGGGATGTCCGCATACGTCAACCTGTCTTCAACTGATCTGTTTAGTGTTTTCCTGCACGACCAGCACTTTGTCTCAAGCAGTGCTAACGCAAATTCAATCTCTGTCACTGTTCAGGCTCCGGACCGAACGCCTGCTGAAATGACGCAGGAGTTCAAGCGAATTTCTGGCCTTACCTGGGCACAAGTTGCTACCGTATTCCGTGTAGCCGCTAGGACTACTTTTAACTGGACCTCCGGTGAACCGGTCAACGCCAAGAACCACGAAAAGCTGGGGCTTGCAGTAGCAGCAATCCGATTTATCGATCGCGGTTCCGTAGAGGAAAACCGCAATTTGCTGTTGAGCGAGGCGGCAGGCTCCCAATCTTATTTGGACCTGTTCCGTGCAGGCGAATTTGACCGTGCGCAGGAACTGGCTGGTGAGGGAGCAGGCAGACCTAACCTCGGCCACTCGCTGACCGCTGACGCCGCAAAATTCAACGTCCCACACCATTTTGGCGAAAGCATCGAAGCTGCCGCCGACCTCGACGAGACTGAAATACTGCCGATCAGCAAACCGAAAATTCGCCGGGCTAAAGCACGTCGAAACAAGGCCTAAGGAAAGTGTTTTTTGGCAGTCAAAGAGCAGGTCTCCGACGATGAAGTAAACAATCGCCTTGCTGACTGGCAGCAAGGCGATTTTACTCTGTCGTGTCAGGAAACACTTTTCCTCGATGCATTCGAAGACAGTGTAGAGCCTCATGAGGCAGCTTTCGACGAAGATGTCGAAGGCTGCGTAGTCATCTCGCAAACATGTGACGTAGTGAGAGGAATCGGGGTCATTCCCTATGTCACGGTTTGCGCGTTGGTGAAAATAGACGAGCAGCGCAGATCCGGCATTGAAAAAGGGCAAGCCCCACGCCTGGGGCTCGTCGATAACCTGCCCGAAGACACAGTCGTAGATTTCACCCGCACCATGAGCGTCAGCAAGCGCCTGCTGGTAACTTGGAAAAGGCAACGTGGCTGCGATGGAGAGGCCCGGAGCGTTGAATTCGGGCGTTCGCTTGAACGGTACTTTGGGCGTTTCGCCTTTCCGGAAGAATTCAACAAGTCTGTCGAACCGCTTAGAAAAGCCGTGTACGCGAAACACGAAAAAGCGTCGGATCTGGGAAAATCACTACGCGCCATTCGAGAAATCCGGGTGTTTCCATACGCTGGCTGGAATGATGCAATCTCCGTTCCGATCACTTTTCTGGTGATCCTGGAGGAAGAAGACAAGCGCGAAATCAAAGAGCTGCATAAGGTCAAAGAGGCGGTCAAGGACAAGTTCCTAGGGCTCCCCTGGGTCGCCCCGTTCTCCTTACACGCAGATCAGGGCCTCTTAGTGACAACGCTGGCGGACCTAACCGCTGTTGAATACCTCAACTCGTACCCGTTGGACCTGAATTCCCTTTCTTTCGCGCGTAAGTTCCAACGGGACTGACGCCCTCTGCCCTGTTTCGGTCAACCGCGCCTTGGAAAGGCTGTACCGGATTTGTACGTACAGCCCCAGAAAACGACCGCGTTTCCGAGCATTTTCTGACGAAGGACAGGCGCTCCACGGTGCCGAACAACCCACAAGCTGCTTGTTTTAAAAGAAAAATTTGGCGACCCCGGCAGGATTCGAACCTGCAACCTGCCCCTTAGGAGGGGGCTGCTCTATCCAGTTGAGCCACGGGGCCGCGCTTGTTTACGCGATAACAAATCCCTCCTGCGATCACAATGGTAAGCGATGCATCTGCCCCTCCCTCGATGGCATCTAATCGCGCTCAACTACCCTGTGATATGTAGGCCTCCATACCACAGCAGGAGGCGAACATGTCGAAACATGAGGTTTGGGGCTTCGCCATTGAAACATCCCCTTCAGGCAAGAATATCTGGCCCATTGACCTGAAACGGGAAGCAACCCGGCGCATCCGGGAGGACGGCCTGTCTCCCGGTGACATCGCCGCAGAACTGGGAGCCCATGAATGCCTCGTTCGCAAGTGGTGGGTCGCTGACCGCCCAGTCGAGGCGAGAATATTGCGGTCCAAGGTACCTCGCTCGCCGAAATCAAGATGGTCGAAAAAAGCCGGACTCCTTCGGCCTCGCTCGTATCGCCATCACAGCGCGAGATGTCATGCCCACGACCAGCAACTTGCGAATGTAGCGATCACCCTGCTTCGTGATCTTTCCAAGACGCTCCTTGCCGCCGCTGGATTTATTGAGAGGGGTCAACCCCAGCCATGCCGCCAGATCGCGCCCTGTCCGAAACTGATGCGCGTCACCGATTGTGGCGACAATCGCCGATGCCGTGACCGGCCCAATTCCAGGCATGCGCATTAATCGACGTGCATCTGCGTTCAGCATTGCGTGTTGCTCGATCATCTTGGAATAGCCAAAGATGCGTTCGTTCAGGCCGATGAATTGGTAGCACTGGATGCCAAGCATGCCGTTCGCAATGGCGGGCATGTCCGGGTGATCACCGTCATGGTGACGCTTTGCAAAAGCCGTAACGGCTTCGATCCCAATCGGCAAAATATGTCCAAACTCGCGCAACAGGCTACGGATCATGTTGGCCAGTTGGGTGTGCTGCCGGACGGCCAGGTCACGCGTTCTGTGGATGGATAAAATGGCCTGCTGATCTTCAGTCTTGATATCTACGAAGCGCATGGTCGGACGGCGGACCGCCTCGCAAATCGCTTCTGCGTCGACAGCATCGTTCTTTCCGCGCTTCACATACGGTTTGACATATCCAGTAGGCGTGAGCTTCACATCATGCCCGAGCTGGCGGCCCCAATGATGGGATGAACCGCAGGCTCCCATGCCAACCGTGCACGGTGGCAGCGTCTCAAAAAACGCTAGCAGCTTCACGCGTTTGATCGCCTTGTTGAAGATAACGCGGCCGTTCTCCGAAATGCCGTGTACTTGAAAAACATCCTTGGCCCAATCCAGGCCTACGGTCTTTACTGTTATTGGGTGGCTCCTTTCCTAGCAGTCGTTGATAAATGCACTTTGGCACATTCGATGCCGGCGGAGCAGGAGCCACCCACCTCATCCGCGACGGGCCGAGGCTGTCTAGTACTTACTGTTTCGTATTGGCGCTGCGCACCAAAATGGAGACCATAGGGCGCGTCAGCTAGAAGCCTCTGCCGGGGTCAGTTGCAACGCTTGCTCACATTAGGATGGGCGGGGCCGAATGCCGGTTTGCCGCGCGCAGTTTCCATTGTGCAGCAACCGATGTCTGCGCTAACGTTGCACACAGCAATAACAAGAGGCTCAGGAACGTGACCACGGACAGCAAGCGCCCTCTCACCCTCCGCGATGTATCCGAAGCGACCGGTGTATCCGAAATGACCGTAAGCCGCGTACTGCGCAATCGCGGCGATGTGTCGGAAAAGACCCGCACCAAGGTGCTGAGTGCCGCCAAGGAACTGGGCTACGTGCCCAACAAGATCGCTGGCGCGCTGGCTTCGAACCGGGTGAACCTGGTGGCGGTGATCATCCCCTCGTTGTCGAATATGGTGTTCCCCGAGGTGCTGACCGGCGTCAACAAGGTGCTGGAGAATACCGAGCTGCAACCGGTGGTCGGCGTCACCGACTATCAGCCCGAGAAAGAGGAAAAGGTGCTGTACGAGATGCTCTCTTGGCGCCCCTCCGGTGTGATAATTGCAGGACTGGAACATACCGAGGCCGCCCGCGCCATGCTGAACAGCGCCGGTATCCCGGTGGTGGAGATCATGGATACCGACGGTAAGCCGGTGGATGCGATGGTCGGCATTTCCCACCGTCGTGCGGGCCGCGAAATGGCCAAGGCGATCCTTAAGGCCGGATACCGGCATATTGGCTTCATGGGCACCAAGATGCCGCTTGATCACCGGGCGCGAAAGCGGTTCGAAGGTTTCACCGAGGCGCTGGCCAAGGAAGGCGTGGAGATCGAAGACCGCGAGTTTTACTCAGGCGGTTCGGCGCTGGCCAAGGGGCGCGAGATGACTGAAGCCATGCTGGAGCGCTCACCGGAATTGGATTTTCTTTATTTCTCCAATGACATGATCGGCGCGGGCGGGTTGCTGTATCTGCTCGATCAGGGCATTGATGTGCCGGGCCAGATTGGCCTGGCCGGGTTCAACGGGGTGGAGCTGCTGCAGGGGCTGCCCCGCAAGCTGGCCACCATGGACGCCTGCCGCCTGGACATCGGACGCAAAGCGGCTGAGATCATTGCGGCACAGCTGGACGATCCGGACACAGAGGTCGATAAGCATGTCACGCTGACCCCGACCATTTCCTATGGCGACACGCTGAAACGGCGCTGATGGCGCCGCAACGGCTGGACAATCAAAGCGCGCGGCGGCTGTTCCTGGACCGCCACGCCCTGCTGGAGCAGCCTTCTGGCCCTGCCAAGGGTGCGGACTTGCTGGCGCTGATCCAGCGTTTGGGGTTTGTGCAGCTCGACAGCATCAATACGGTGGCGCGCGCCCATGACGTGATCCTCTATTCACGCCGCCCGGGTTATCGCGCCAAACATCTGAAGCAGCTCTACGAGCGGGACCGCGGGCTGTTTGAGCATTGGACCCATGACGCCGCGATGATCCCGATGGTGTTTTACCCTCATTGGCATCTGCGGTTTCAGCGTGACACCGAGCTGCTGCGCAAACGCTGGCGCAACTGGCGGCGCGACGGGTTTGAGGCGCAGTTCGAAACCGTCCTGAACCATGTGCGGGATCACGGCCCAGTCAGTTCTTCTGACCTTGGCAAGGATGAAAAAAAGGGTTCCGGCGGCTGGTGGGACTGGCATCCGTCCAAAACCGCGTTGGAATATCTCTGGCGTTCCGGCGCGCTGACAGTGGTGGGGCGTGAAGGATTTCAGAAACGCTATGACCTGACCGAGAGAGTGATTGAGGAGCATCTGCGCCCTAGCACCTCCTGCGACGCGACTGCGACCATTAATTGGCTCTGCTCCGCTGCGATGGACCGGCTGGGCTTTGCCACCTCAGGCGAACTCGCGTCGTTCTGGGACACCGCTTCTCCGGCGGAAGCCAAGGTATGGTGCGCCGAACAGCTGCGCCAAGGAGAGCTGGAAGAGATCGAGATCCTGCAGGCTGACGGCAAGCTGCGCAAAGTGTTCGCCCGTCCGGGCACCGTGGAGGCCGGTGCGGAATTGGGTCCGGCACCGGGCCGGATGCGGGTGCTCAGCCCCTTTGACCCTGCCCTGCGCGACCGCAAGCGGGCGGAACGGCTGTTCGGTTTCCATTACCGGATCGAGGTCTTCACCCCCGCACCCAAGCGCCAGTACGGCTATTACGTCTTTCCATTGCTGGAGGGCACACGCCTGGTTGGCCGGATCGATATGAAGGCGGACCGGGACGCGGGCGTCCTGCGCGTCACCGCCGTATGGCCTGAACGGGATGTGAAATGGTCCCTGCCCCGCACCAAGCGGCTGGAGGCAGAACTGGACCGGGTTGCGCGCTTTACCGGCCTCAGCAAAGTGAGTTTCGCTGACGGCTGGTTGCGCTGAGGTATTATTCGGGCCGTAGCTGCGCCTCGATCACCTGCCGGTAATCTTCCGGCGCGGGTTTTGCAGTAAAGCTCTCCGGAGCTATGAAAACGCAAACGAACTTGCCTTCAAAGCACAGCACCCCATCTTGCCGCGCTTTCACCCGGAAAGTCACCGACTTACCACCCAGTGCCGAAGGCCAGACCTCGCATTTCAACCGGTGCCGCGGGGTAACCGGCGACCGGAAATCGATGCTCATATGCACGAATGGCGTACCGGTTCCGCGGTCCAGCTCCATCTGATACCAGCCATCGCCGCCCAGGTGATGCTCCCACCAGGCGTCAATCGCCTCCAGCGCGAAAACTGGCAGCCGCCCGGTATAGGCAATCCGGGCCGGGTCGCAATCGCCCCAGCCCACGCGGATTTCATGCTCGAAACCCGGCTGCCGCCCTGTACTGTTCTGCGCCATCACACTAGCCCCGTCATTGCATCAGCATCAGCGGCAGCAGCGTGATAATCGGGAAGGCAACCAGAATGACCACCCGGATAAGATCAGAGGCAACAAAGAACATCACCGCCTTGTAAGTGTCGATCATCTTGGTCTTACGGTCCATTGCGCTGATGATGAACAGGTTCATGCCCACTGGCGGGGTGATCAGGCCGACCTCGACCACGATCAGCACCAGGATCCCGAACCAGATAGCGACATATTCCGCCTCGATCCGGTTCACCCGGCCTTCGGTCACCCGGATGCCTAGCTCTTTCATCTGCTCGCGGGTGAGTTCCGCTCCGGCCGCAATGGCGTCCTTGATCGAGGCGAGCATCTCTGCCCCCATCCCTTCAGGCACGCCAGCCTTCAGCACATCCATCGCTGCATCCGCCTGCATTGCTGGCAGCGACAGCAGACCGAAGTCCATCGCCGAGATCACCGGAAAGAAGATCGGGATCGTCAGCAGGATCATCGACAGCGAATCCATCAGGCAGCCGAAGACCAAGTAGAATCCCAGGATCAGTGCCAGCACCATCCAAGGACTAAGACCCTGGCTCACAACGTAATCAGCCAATTCCTGCGGTACTTTTGTGAGCGCCAGGAAACCATTGTAGAAACCAGCACCCAGCACGATGAAGAAAATCATCGCAGTGGACCGCGCTGTTACCAAAAAGCTGTCAGCCAGTGTTTCGCGGTTCAGCCCGCCATTGGTCCAGGCGATGAAGCCGGTGCCAAATGCGCCCACGGCTGCACCCTCGGTCGGGGTGAACCATCCCAGATAGATGCCGCCCACCACCAGGCCGAACACCAGAAGCACCGGCCAGACATGTACCAGCGCGGCAAAACGCTCGCGCATCGGAACTGGCGGGCGGGTGCCGGCACTTTCCGGGAACAGGCGCACATAGACCGAGATTGCAATTACATAACCCAAAGCTGCCAGCAGGCCCGGAATGAAGGCTGACAGGAACAGCTTGGCGATGTTCTGCTCGGTCAGGATTGCATAGATGACCAGCACAACAGAAGGCGGGATCAAGATGCCCAGCGTGCCGCCCGCCGCCAGTGTCGCGGTCGAAAATCCGCCGGCATAGCCGTATTGCTTCAGCTCCGGCAGCGCGACCCGGCCCATCGTGGCCGCGGTGGCCAAGGACGAGCCGCAGATCGCACCAAAGCCTGCGCAGGCGCCGATGGCCGCCATCGCAACCCCGCCCTTGCGGTGGCCGAGGAATCCTTCAGCCGCTTTGAACAACGCGGTGGACATGCCGCCCAGCGTCGCGAAATGCCCCATCAGCAGGAACATCGGCACAATGGTCAGCGAATAGGAGGAGAAGGTCGAATAGGTTTCGCTTTTCAGCCGCCCGAACGCAACCTGGGTGCCGTCCGTGACCCAGATCAGCCCGCCAAGGCCAACCAGAAACATCGAAAGCCCGATAGGCACCCGCAGAAAGATCAGCAGCATCAGAACCGGGAAGGAGGCGATGCCAATTTCAAGAGCCGTCACTGTTCGCCCTCCACGCCGTCCCAGATCAGGATCCGGCCGGTAAAAAATTCGATGGTGCGGATTGCACCCATGTAGAGACCCACAATCGCGGCGACGACAGCCGCCACCATGCTGACGCCGTAGGCCCACCAAACCGGAAACTCGAGCAGGAAGGAGGTCTCGCCATTGGAGAACTTGCTCGCAAGCCCAGCCCCCAGCCGCCAGGCGATAAGAATCAGCGCCGCGGCAAAGACAATTTCGGTCACCATCCGCAAAAACCGGTTCACTCCGCGCGGAAACGTATTGGCCACCACATCAACCGAGGCATGCCCCGCGGTGATCTGGCACAGCGGCAGAAAGGCGAAGATCGCAAAGGCCACACCGGCCTCGACCAGTTCAAAGTCGCCATTGACCGGCCCGACCCAGCCGGTCATCCACTTTGAGAACCCCGGCGCAATCCGCTCCATCAAATCGCCATGGAAGACACCGTTGAGCAAACGCCCAGCGATCGAAACACATGTCAAAATGATCAGAAGAGTGAGGACCGCACCGCCCAGGTAGGCCATGGATTTGGCCAGCCGCATCATGAGCTTGTGCATTATTCAGTTGCCTTATTCCGGTATGCAAAGGGCCGCAGTGCCAATGCCGTGCGGCCCTTCACTTTTATCAATCAAAACGCCTTACTGATACTGCGGCGTGTATTTCTCGATCAGCCCGCTGGCTTCTTCGATCAGCGCATTGCCGTCGATACCCTTTTCGGCCATGTCGGCGATCCACTTGTCGTAGATCGGCTGCGAGCGTTCACGCCAGACGGCAGTCTGTTCTTCGTCCAGGGTGATCACAGTGTTGCCCAGATCCAGCGCCATCTCGCGTGAGGGACCATCCGAATCCGCCTGGGTGCCGCCGGCAAAGACCGAGAATTCCAAGCCGGAGTTTTCGTCGATCGCCTTCTTCAGGTCATCCGGCAGGCTCTCATACTTCTCTTTGTTCATCGCCAGAACAAAGGTCAGCGTATACAGCGCCTTGCCAGTGAACTCAGTGTGGTTCTCCACCAGCTCCGGGACCTTCAGCGCCGCCGTCACTTCCCACGGAATGGTGGTGCCGTCGATCACGCCCTTGGACAGGCCTTCCGGAATAGCCGGAACCGGCATCCCCACCGGGGTTGCACCCAGCTCAGTCAGCAATGCGTTGACCGACCGGCCACCGCCGCGGATCTTCATGCCTTCCAGATCTTCAGGCGTTTCCACCGGGTCGGCGGTGTGGATTAAGCCGGGTCCATGCACCCAGGTGCCCAGAATGTGGACATCCTTGAACTCGGTGTCCTTCATGTGCTTGTCGAACATTTCCCAATAGGCGTGCGACACGGCGCGCGCATTGGTCATCATGAATGGCAGCTCGAACACTTCGGTTGAAGGGTAGCGGCCCGGGGTATAGCCTACTACGGTCCAGACGATATCCGCCACGCCATCAATGGCCTGATCCATCAGCTCAGGCGGCTTGCCCCCCAGTTGCATCGACGGGAAGCGATCAACCTTGATGCGCCCGCCCGAGGATTCCTCGACGTTGTCCGCCCAAACATCCAGGATCAGTTTCGGCACGTTTGCCTGTGCCGGCAGGAACTGGTGCAGTTTCAGGGTCACCTCCTGAGCAAATGCCGGCATTGCGCCGAACATTGCCAAGGCCGCTGCCCCCGCTGCCCCCAATAGCTTTCTCCGAGTAGTCATGTCTGTCCTCCCTTAGACCAAATTATTTGCAGGGCCCGCCGCTCTCGCAACATTACTGCGGCAGATGGCAGAATTCTTTCCGTATCCGCCACCAAGGCCCCTCGCAGGGTTCGTTTTACGAACCAGTTGCCCCCCTGCTATTAGGTGCATTTGTAACTATCAACAGCGGATCATGCATTTTCCACTCATGAAATCTGCCTGCGCTTCCTGAACTCAGACAAGTTTCACAGCTTATATGTTACAAAGCCCCCCGCACTCACATTCAAATTGATACATATTAAGATGGCCGCATGGCAACAAAAATCATGGCTTTGCGCCGCCTTACGTCATTCCGCAGCAGCCAGCGTCAAGTCGACCTGCGGCAGCCCATCAACCCCGCCGCGCATCCGGTCGCCTGCCCGAACGGCTCCAACACCGGCCGGCGTTCCAGTCAGAATCACATCTCCGGGCCGCAAGTGATAAAAGCCGGACAGATGACAGATAATCTCCTCAACGGACCAGATCATTTCCTCCAGCGCGGCGTCCTGCCGGATCTCCCCGTTCACCTCCAGCCAAATGCGCCGGCCAGGCGGACTGCCCCAATCTGCTGCCCGGGCCAGCGGCGCAAACACCGCCCCGTTCTCCAGATCCTTGCCCAGATCCCAGGGGCGTTGTTTCTGCCGCTCACGGATCTGCAGGTCGCGGCGGGTCATATCCAGCGCACATCCATAGCCAAAGACAGCAGCCTTCGCCTCTTCGGCGGATGCTTGGAACACCGGCGCACCAATCGCCACAGACAGCTCCATCTCATAGTGGAAGTTTTCAGTCCCCGGCGGATAGGGCACAACCGCGCCCGTCAGCACCGCATTGACCGCCGTCTTGGTGAAGTAAAATGGCGCCTCGCGGTCCACTTCATTGCCCATTTCGGCAGCATGAGCCGCGTAATTGCGCCCAACGCAGAAAATCCGCCCGATCTGGTATCCAGCCGGTTCTCCGGCGACCGGAATCACCGGTGCTTCCTGCAATGTGAACAGAATCTCACCCATCAAAGAATCCTTCAAACCTCGGCAGATTCAGGCTGCCTCACCAAGTCAGAACCGCAATCCAACAGCCTGTAAACCCCGCTTTCGGCTTGAATGCCCTGCACATGGCTCTCCAGCACATTCCTGATCTTCACTTCCGATGAATACTGCTTGCGCGTCGCGCGTTTGATGCAAAACCTCCCCCAATGAAGTGGTCCGCGCCTATGTTTAGGAATGCGGAGGACCATAGATGGCTAAAGGAGACCGAAGCCCGAAGCCCGAAGCCCGAAGCCCGAAGCCCGAAGCCCGAAGCCCGAAGCCCGAAGCCCGAAGCCCGAAGCCCGAAGCCCGAAGAGATTGACGTGAAGTTGCGGCAAATTGAAGTCCTTATGGGGCAAGGCATGCCCCGGATTGATGCAATCCGTCAGGTCTGTGTGACTGAACAAACGTACTACGGTTGGAAGAAATAGTACGGCGGTATGGGCACAGAGCAGCTTAAGGAACTGAAGCGGCTTCAGAAGGAGATCGAGCGCTTGAGTAGGGCGGTATCGGACCTGACGTTGGACAAATTGATCCTGTCCGAGGCCGCAAAGGAAGCGAAGAGCGTCCCGGAAACATTCATCAGACCGTTTCAGCCCTGAACGGGCGGAGCCCCTGAGCCCCTCGCGCTGCCATGCTTGCATTGATTTTGTGAGCAGCCAAATGAAGGTTTCCGAGCGTCGCGTTTGCCGCGTCCTGGGCCAGCACCGGTCCACACAGAGACGAGAGCCGGTTGGTCGGGCTGACGAAGACCATCCGGTTGCGGACATGATCGAGCTGACACGTCAGTATGACGATACGGCTTCGCCGCAGTGTCCGGTGGACGTATGCCCAATCTGGCTGAAATGCGCGCCGCGCCGCCTCCCGGGCAGTTCCTGGAGAGACGAGCCGCTCAAGCTCGGCATCCGCCATCTCCGGCGGCAGCGGCCAGTTTAAGCCTGCCTCTTGTTCACGCTCCAGATAACCCAGCAGCGTGGTGTGGCCAATCGCCAGGCTCGCCGCCATCCGGCGGGCCGACAGGCCCTCGGCTGAAAGCCGCAGTACGTCCCGTATCTTCCGTATCCACTGCCCGGCAGGCGCATACGCGCATGCTGCCTAGAGGGGGCAATCTCTTCATCGCGCTCCCTCCGGTCCCAAAAGAACCGCAAGCAGATGGCCTTGCAGCAACACGTCAGAGAAGTTGCCGGATGTGGTTGGAACGGGTGGCCGGATCACACCGGATTACGCACCCTGATACAGCTTAGCCACTGGTCCGAAATCCTGCGACCATCACTAGGGCAACTGGGTGGACAGTTGCTGCCCCAAGGTCAGATATCGCGGGCGAGAGCCCAGAGATACCCCTTCTTTACTTTGCTTCTGACAGGATCAGGGCCAGGAGCCGTGGTCTCGTCCCTGAAGAGCTTGGTGGGCTGTTTTGAGAATCGCCTGCTGCGCGGCATAAACCGCGGTCGTCTCATAGGCGGCTTTGCCCACCCACGCCGCCAACATGGTGCAGCCCAATTCGACGCCCAGTCGTGCATAAATTCGCACCTGCCGATGATGCGGCAGGTTGAGCACAACTCCCGGGAAGCGACCAGCAACGTAATTCTCACGGCGTCGGTGATTAAAAACAGGGCACGCCTTTGAAAATATCCTGCACGCCCCAGATGATGGTGAAGATCATCACGTCAATTTCGCCGTTTCCAGCAGTGCCGACTTCAGCTCGGCCCACTTCATGCCCTTCAGGACAGCCATGCAGAACTCCACAAAGGCCCCCAGCGCGCCATCCGACGCTACGCCGGCAAATGATTGGGCGCATGTTTCAATACCATGGCACGCTACTTGCGGTCGCTTCAGGTTCCAAAGTCACAGAGACAATCAGTGCCTTCAGATCATCAGGCCAAGCAGATGTTCGCGCCGACCCGTTACAAATCAGAAGTATGTAAATACCTCAGTAGGGGTATCCTTGAAGCATCCCTGTGAGAAATTCCATCGCCGCAGTTACTCGCCGATCAAATGATCAGACGGTAGGTGGAGCCAACGCGCCGCTTACCGTCCCGCCTTGGCCCGGCGCAGCAACAGAAGCAGCCGATTGAAACTGCTGGTGATTCCTTCCGGATCTTCGCGGCCGAAAAAACCGTCCAGTTCCGGCCACAGTTTAACAGCCTTGTCCAGCACCGCGTCATTACCCTCAGCATAGAGACCGGCCCTGATCATCACTTCCGACTGTTCATAAGCGCCCAAGAATTTGCGCACATCCTGGATTGCCGTGTTTTCATCGGCAGTGGCCGCAGCAGGCAGACTGCGGGAGACTGAGCGTGAGACGTCAATCGCCGGGAACCTGCCGCGTTCGGCGATTTCCCGGTTCAATACAATATGACCGTCCAGAACACCTCGCAGAATATCTGCAATCGGCTCATCCATGTCGGAACCGGCCACCAGGACGCTGAACACAGCAGTGATATCACCCTGCCCGTCTGCGCCAGGGCCAGCCCGCTCGCACAGGCCGGTGATCAGCGGTGTTACCGATGGAGGGTATCCGCGCAAGGCAGGTGCTTCGCCCGAAGCGGCTGAAATCTCCCGGTGCGCCTCGGCGAAACGGGTAACCGAGTCGGCTAGGAACAGCACATTCTTACCCTGATCGCGAAAATGCTCGGCAACTGTCATGGCGGCCCAGGCGCAACGGCGCCGAACCAGCGCGGACTGATCGGACGTAGCAGCCACCACAACCGCCCGGCGCATGCCATCGGGTCCCAGAACCTGTTCGACAAAGTGATTCACCTCCCGGCCGCGTTCCCCGATCAACGCCATGACCACCACATCCGCTTCCATGCTTTGGGCCAGTTTTGCCAACAGAGACGATTTTCCGACGCCGGAGCCCGCAAAAAGACCCACCCTTTGGCCGCGCACAATCGGGAGAATCGTGTTCAATACCGCCTGCCCGGTCGCCAAACGCTCTCCCATCGGCCGCCTGCCGGCGGCTTTGGGCGGGGACGCCATCAGATCCCGCGGCGCGGATCCCGGCAGCAAGGGGCGGCCATCCAGCGGCTCCCCAAAGGGATCAATCACCCTGCCAATCCAGTGATCGCTGGGCAAAAACTCAGGCGAGGGGTGCAGCACCACCGGGTCACCGACAGCAGCGCCATCAGGCGCCCTATCAGGCAACATGCTGATATTACTTCCATTAATCTTCAGAACTTCGCCATGCAACTCGTCCTGCGGGCCGCGCCGCAGCACCAGCCGGTCACCGATCCGCGCGGCAGAAGCCAACCCGCTGACTTCGATTTCCCCGCCAGAGATCGCGGTAACCCTGCCCATCTGTGTTGCCAGGCGTTTTCCGGCTATTTGACGGGTCAGTGCTTGCAGCTCTGCTTTCATTGCAGCGGCCTCCATTGATGTCCTGAAAACAATTTCTAAAGGAATCGGGGTTAAGCCTTGATTGAAATCGATCAAGGGAGAAGCCCTGGTGTTCACAGAACTGAACGTATTCAAAATTTCTCACGCCATGGCAGTTCATGCCGGGACGCGCCAGGCATTGGTGTCCCAGAACATCGCCAACGCCGATACGCCTGGTTACCACGCCAAGGACATCAAGCCATTCAAGGAAGTCTTTGCAGCCGGGGCCCGCCCGAGCAGCATGATCGCAACCCGCGGCAGCCATCTGAACGGCACCGCTGGCAACGGTATGGACTGGGCCGTCACTTCAAGCGAGGACGGCAGCGATCCCAATGACAACTCAGTGTCTGTCGAAACCGAACTTCTAAAAGGCGTTGAAGTTTCCCGGCAGCACAAGCGGGCCTTGGCCATCTACAAATCCTCGATGAATGTCCTGCGCGCAAGCCTTGGCAAAACCTAAGGGAGGATGAGAGATGAGTGAATTTTCAAGAGCCCTTTCCGTCACTGCCAGCGGTCTCAAGGCGCAAGCCTCGCGTCTGCGCCACGTGTCGGAAAACATCTCCAACGCTGACACTCCGGGCTACCGGCGCAAAACGGTGCCGTTTGAAGCGGTGCGCGAACTGCAAACCGATGTGGAGCATGTGCGCACCGGCCGGGTCACGCTGGACCGCAGCGATCTGGAAGAAGTCTACGACCCTTCGCATCCGATGGCCGATGAAAGCGGGCATTACGACGGCTCCAATGTCGATCTGATGATCGAGATCGCCGACGCCCGTGAAGCCCAGCGAAGCTATGAAGCCAACCTGAAGATGTTCGAGCAGACCCGCACAATGTCCGCATCACTCATGGACCTATTGAGACGTTAACCAAAACATTTGGAGATCCAGAATGGATATTCGCAGTCTTTCCGCGGCAACCGGCTATGCCGCTGCCCGTCCCGCCACCAAAGCCGATCCCGAATATGCGGGCACTGGCGCAGGCCCCCGCCTGAAAGAGAGCTTTGAGAATTTCGCGGCGACTTTGCAGCAAAGTGAACAGGTCTCAATGCAGGCGATGACCTCAAACGCCGACCCGCACGCTTTGGTGCAGGCCCTGGCGCAGACCGAACTGGCAGTCGAAACTGCGGTTACCGTGCGCAACAAGGTCGTCGAAGCTTACCAGGAAATCCTGAGGATGCCGGTCTAAGCCATGATGAGCGAAAGCCTCTTCTATGACACGCTGCGCCAAGCGCTGTGGGCCGCCGTCACCATGTCGACGCCGATCCTGGTTGTTGCACTGGTTGTCGGTCTGGCCATCGGCCTGTTTCAGGCTCTGACGTCGGTGCAGGAAATGACCCTGACCTTCGTGCCCAAACTGACAGCGATCCTGGTCGTGTTCTGGATGACAATGGGCTTCATGACACAAACGCTGGTGGCCTTCTTCCACGGCCACGTTGTTCCGATGATTGCCGGAGGTTCGTAATGGAAAATGCAGGCTACGCAACCCTTTCACGCCAAACGGGCCTGATGCGGGAGATGCGCGTCATTGCCAACAATATCGCGAACTCGGCCACTACCGGCTACCGCCAGGAGGGCCTGATCTTTTCGGAATTTGTGCAGTCCTCGCCCGGCCAGCAGTCGCTGTCAATGTCGCGCGCAAATATCTTCAATACCTCGATGGAGCAGGGTCAGCTGACCAAAACCGGCGGCTCGTTTGACTTTGCAATCGAGGGCGACGCCTTCTTTATGGTGGAAACGCCGCAAGGCGAAAGGTTGACCCGTTCAGGTGCCTTCTCCCCCAATGCTGATGGCGATCTGGTGACCATGGATGGATACCGGGTGCTGGATGCCGGCCGCGCGCCGGTCTTTGTTCCGCCGGATGCCGGCAAGATCGAAGTCGGGGCGGATGGTTCGCTCAGTGCAAACGGGCGGCTTCTGGGACAGCTTGGCCTGTTCAAGCCGATGGAGCAGCACACGCTGGTGCGCGAGGACGGAGTGATGTTCCGCGTCGACGGCGAGATTGAGGACAGTTTTGATGCGAAAGTGCTGCAAGGCTTTCTCGAAGGCTCCAACGTGAATGCGATTTCCGAAGTGACCCGCATGATCGAAGTCCAGCGCGCCTATGAAATGGGCCAAAGCTTTCTGCAGGCGGAAGACGAACGCATCCGCAATGCCATCAAAAACCTGATCAAGACCTAGGAGAATCCAGATGCGTGCCTTGAAAATCGCAGCGACCGGCATGAGCGCTCAGCAATTGCGGGTGGAGACTATCTCCAACAACCTCGCCAATATGAACACCACAGCCTACAACGCCCGGCGCGCCGAGTTTGCCGATCTGCACTACCAGCAGATCTCGCGGGCCGGCAGTGTCAACGCATCGGATGGCACGGTGCTGCCGACCGGCGTGCAGGTTGGCCTGGGTGTGCGCCCCGCCGCCGTCTCGGTGCATTTGTCGCAAGGCGCGCTGCAGCAGACCAACAATGATCTGGATCTCGCCATCGACGGCAAGGGCTATCTTGAGGTCACATTGCCGTCCGGCCAGACCGCCTATACCCGCGACGGCGCATTGAAACGCTCAGCCGAAGGGCTGATCGTGACGTCGGACGGTTTTGCAGTTTCTCCCGAAGTCACCATTCCTGATGATGCTGTCAGTATCTCGATCAACGCTGAGGGCGAAGTCTACGGGTACTTTGATGAAACCTCGGCAGGCCAGTTGTTGGGCCAGTTCACTCTGGCGGGCTTTACCAACCCCAAAGGCCTTGAGGCGATCGGCAGCAACCTGTTCACCGAAACAGAGGCCTCTGGTGCTGCCACTGTATCTACGGCCGGCGAAGACGGGCTTGGCACCCTGCGCCAGGGATATCTGGAGGCCAGTTCCGTGGATGCGGTGCGCGAGGTCACCGAGCTGATCGAAGCCCAGCGGGGCTATGAAATGAATGCCAAGGTCATCTCGGCTGTCGACCAGATGATGGGCGCAACAACACAGGTGCGCTGATGAAACTTGCTCTTGCCTGTCTGACCGCAGCGGCGCTTTGCGCACCGCCCGCCTGGGCGGAATATCTGATCCCGCTGCGTACGATACGCGCAAAGGCGATCGTCAATGCCGAGGACCTGGCTCTGAAAAAAGGCGAGATCCTTGGTGCGCTGTCGGACCCGGCAGCGGTTGTCGGTCAGGAGGCGCGCGTCGCACTATACGCAGGTCGGCCGTTGCGGGCTGGCGATATCGGCCCGCCGGCCATCATTGAACGCAATGACCTGGTCACTTTGACCTTCCGCCAGGGTGTCCTGACCATAGCGGCCGAAGGCCGCGCCTTGGGACGCGGCGCTGCTGGCGAGGCCGTCCGGGTCATGAATCTTAATTCCCGCACCACCGTAACCGGGCGGATCGCGGCAGACGGTTCCGTTGAGGTAAACTGATGAAAAAGAAACTTTCCCCCGTCAAACCGCTGCTGTTCGGGCTCGCCCTGCTGGGTGCCTGCGGCCGGATGGATCATATGGGCAAACCGCCCTCTTTCACCCCGTCCAATGAAAGCTCTGAACATGTTGCAATGCTGTACCAGGGATTGCCTGCACAGACACAGAACCGGCGCACCGTTGATGGCGCATCCCTGTGGAGCGGCTCGCAGCAATCACTGCTGGGCGACCGCCGCGCGATCAAGCGCGGCGATATCCTGACGGTGGTGATCGAGATCGATGAAGAGGCCGAAATTTCCAACGACACCCAGCGCTCACGCTCGGGGGCTGAAAGCCTGAACATGCCGCATCTCCTTGGCCTGCCCCAGCGTCTGGACAGAAAACTGCCGGAAGGTGCCACCTCCGCCGACGCCGTGGAACTGGGCAGTTCCAGTTCTGCCGGCGGCAAAGGATCCGTCAAGCGCAGCGAAAAGCTGGAATTGCGAGTTGCTGCGACTGTTGTCGATGTTCTGCCCAACGGCGTGCTGGCGATCAGCGGCACCCAGGAACTGAGGGTGAATTTCGAACTGCGCGAGCTCTTGGTGACCGGCTATGTCCGGCCGCAAGACATCAGCCGCCAGAACGAGATCACTTATGACAAGATCGCTTCGGCCCGTGTGTCCTATGGCGGCCGTGGCCAAATCACTGACGTTCAGCAGCCGCGCTACGGCCAGCAGCTGCTCGACGCCATTCTGCCGTTCTGAGGGTTGCCATGCTGTCTAAACTCCTTCCAGTCATCCTGCTGATCATCGGGACCGGAGGCGGCATTGGCGCCGGCATCATGCTGGCGCCTCCGCCTGAGGAAAATCAAGCCGCTGCCGGCGGCGAGACCGCCCCAGCCCCGGAAGAGGCCGCAGAGGAAACCGCTGAAGAAAGCGAAGAAAACCAGCGCGAATACATCAAAGTCGGCGACCAGTTTGTGGTGCCGATTGTGGAGCGCGACCAGATGACATCCCTGGTGGTGATCTCGCTCAGCCTTGAGGTAAAGAAAGGTATTGCGGAAAAAGTGCATTCCTACGCGCCCAAGTTGCGGGATGTTTTTCTGCAAGTTCTCTTCGACCACGCCAATATGGGCGGTTTCCGCGGGGCGTTTACCCGCTCAGATGTCTTGGAACCCCTGCGCACGGCGCTGCGCGAGGCGGCACAGAAACATATCGGCAAAGGCGTCTATGACGTTTTGATCATGGAAATATCACGGCAGGACGTCTGACCGGCGAGCAGCCGATCCAATATAGAAAAGGCCGGTCCCGCTAAGGACCGGCCATTTTTTGTTTACGCCATACTCAAGGTATTTCAGCCGTCCAGCAGCCGGTCCATGAAGGCTTTTGCCTGCTCAGCTTTGTGCCGCTTGCGTTCAGAGGCCGCCATGGTTTCCACCGCGTGTTTGCGCCCAAAGGCTTTGCGCAGCTGATCCATCATCCGCAGCTTTTGTGCCGTTGCCTGCGCCAGCTCCAGGTTCAATTGGCGCCGGGTGCGGGTATGCCAGCCTTGCCACAACAGATCTGCCCCCAAAGCCTTCATCGTGTGATCGCTGTCTGCCGGTTCCCGGGCGGCCTGCACTTGGCTGTTCAGTTTGGCCAACTTTCCGCGAAGCTGCGCCTCCCGGGCCAGAGCCGGCTGTATTTTCGCATGCTCCTGCATATACTGCGCTGCAGTCACTGCCGCCATCTGATCCAGCATCTTCTGCTTCATGTGATCTTCCCTTTAGCACGCTTGCGCATCTCTTCGGCAAACCGGATGGCCGCCGCTACCGGTGCGTAATGCTCTTCCAGAATTTCGCCGCCGATCTCAATCGTGGCATGCAATGCCCGCGCTGTTGGCGGATCACTGTGAATCGGAACGCCGTTTTCATTGGCAACACGCCGGATCGCCGCGGCCACTTCATCAACCCCTTTGGCAACGCAGACAGGCGCGGAACCCTTCTCGCGGCTCCATTGCAGCGCCACCGCATAGTGAGTCGGGTTGACAACCACCACGTCGGCTTTGGGCACATCGGCCATCATTTGCCCCATCGCGATCTGCTGGCCGCGCTGACGGCGCTGACCTTTCATATGGGGATCGCCTTCGGACTCCTTCATTTCGTCCTGGATCTCCTTCCGGGACATCATGTTTTTGCGGTGGTGTTCCGCATGTTGAAAGGCCGCATCCACAATACCGATCGTTATCGCGATGAGCAGCGCCAAAAACAAAAACTCCATCGCCAGCTGCGACAGCATCAAGACAACAGACTGCGGGCCAGTGCCGGACGAAGCGATCATGTCCGGAAGCCGGTAAGACAGGTAGACGCCCAGGCAGATCGAATAGAGCACCAGCTTCACAAAACTTTTGAAAAACTCGAACAGCCCGGATCTGCCAAATTTGTTCTTGGCCCCCGAGATGAGAGAAATACGAGACAGCTTCGGCTCCAGCTTACTGGGCGCAAAAACCAGCGCACGCTGTCCGACAATCGACAACAGAACCAATGCAAAAGGAACCAGAAACCATGGCAGAGCAGGGCGCACGGCACTTTCGATGAAGCCCCCCACGGGGGCCGCAGCCGGCCCTTCAAAAAACAGCGGGGCCAGCTTGTCCGGCTGGTCCAGAAAGGCCATCAGAGCGGTGCCTATTCCCTCAACGCTGCTGCTGCCGGCAGTGTAGACTGCGATGATCAGACCCAGATAGGCTGCGGCGACGGACAGATCCGTGGATTTGGCAACTTCGCCTTTCTCCCGGGCCTTGCGGAGTTTCTGTTCCGTCGGCTCGAATGATTTGTCTGAATCGTCGTCCTGGCCGCTCATGGCATTCCGCCTCCAGGATTCGACATAAACGTCATCAGAGCCCTGGACCAAACATCCAGGATCATCGGACTGCCGACCATCAGGATAAACAGGCCGCCGAAGGTAATCGCCGGCGCGCCGACCATGGCCACCATCAGCTGCGGCATAGCCCGGTTAATCACGCCCAGCGCCAAGTTGTAGATCACCGCTGTAATGACAAAAGGCGCCGCCAGTGTGAACGCCAGCGAAAAGCTTTGCGAAACCCGGTACACACCCCATTCCGCCAAGCCGGAAGCCGCGGGAAACTGACCAGCAGGAAACAGCCGGTAGGAGCCAATGAGCAATTCCGCCGCCCGGATATGCAGACCCATCATTACAGCAAGAGTCACACCGGAAATCATCAGAACGGCCCCCAGAGCCGGCATTGGCTCTGCGCCGATGCCGCCCAGAACCTGTGACAACGACGTGCTTTGCGCCGCCATTGTACCGGCCGTCTGCAATGCCAGTACAAAGATCCGGACACCAATCCCCAGTGCCAGGCCAATGATCGCTTCGGCAACAGCAATCCGGGCAAATTCTATCGCACCATCCGGCTCAGGAAGGGCCGGAAGTGCAGGCGCCACCACAAAAGTAAAGGCCGCAGCAACTGCAAGTTTGACCCGGGTGGGGACATACAGCTCACCCACCGCGGGCAGCACCGATACCATGGCCGACACCCGCAGAAATACGATTGCAGCATGCCAGAACCCTGCCCCCAGCAGCGCTATAAGCTCTGGCGGCAGAAAGTTCAGGTTCATGCTTGCACCATTCCAACCAGGGCAGGCCGCGCCTCAAGGCCGATTTCTTCGAACGATAGAACCGGGTTGCTGATACCCCGTGATTTCAAAATGGTCTTCAGGTAACGGCGGCGGCGGGTCGAGGTCACAACCGCCGCAAACACACCTTGGTCGGTGATTGCCGACAGCTTCTCGGTCAGCCCATCGGCAAGCATATTGAACAAGTCGGGCGGCAAGGCAATGTCCAACCCGGCACCTTGCGCATCCACTTGATACGTTGAGAATTTGTCTTCCCATTCCGGTGCCAGCTGGATCAAAGGAATGGTCCCGTCCTCGCGTTTCATCTCGGCCACCAGCTGGAACCCCAGCCGCTGGCGCACATGTTCACAGATCAGCTCGGGCTGGGTGGTGTGTTGCCGGGCTTCGGCAATCGATTCCAAGATCAGCGGCATATTGCGGATGGAAACCCGCTCCTCCAGCAGCAGACGCAGCACCGAGTGAAGTGTATCCATCGGAACCTTGTCCGGCACCAGCGCATCCAGCAGCTTGCGGTTCGCTTCGGACCGGAAGTTATCGGAAAGCTGCGTCATCTCATCCAACAGGCGACGCAGCGATTTGAGCGTCAGCAAGCGGGAGAAATTCTGTTTGATGATCTCCAGCAGATGGGTTGCCAGGATTTCCGGCGGTGTGACCACAGTAGCCCCGGCCAGGGCGGCCTGTTCCTGCGACTTGGCTGAGATCCAACGGGCCGGCGCGCCGTAGACCGGCTCAGTCACATCAGTGCCGGGTGGCAGCGCGTCATGATTGTCCGGCATCAAGGCCAGA
The DNA here is from genome assembly GCF_004123675.1 of Leisingera sp. NJS204. Lineage (NCBI taxonomy): Bacteria > Pseudomonadati > Pseudomonadota > Alphaproteobacteria > Rhodobacterales > Roseobacteraceae > Leisingera > Leisingera sp. NJS204. Next base: position 3,965,570 of record NZ_CP035417.1, read on the forward strand.
ACCATGTCGGGATGCAAAGTGCCGCGCACCTGCTCAACCCCCTGCACTTTGACCACATAGGTGCCTCTTTCCAGCTCATGCTGATCTGTCAGCCGGATTTCCGGCAGGATCAGACCAAAGGTGGTGGCAATATGGGACCGCATGTTGGCAATGCGGGCATCAAGCCCGGTGCCGGCATCAAGTACCATGCTGACCAGATCCGGTGAAAACTCCAGATGCAGATCATCCAGATCCAGAATATCTCCGAGCGGCCGGCTTGCAGTAGGATCTGCGGCCTCTTCGATCTTTTCCTCGATCTCCGCCTCTGCATCATCCTGCTTCTTCTTTGCCATCCGGAAAGCCGCGTAGCCCAGCACACTGCCACCGGTCACAAATGGCAGAAATGGCAGACCGGGAACCAGTGCAAACAGGACCATCAGCACTGCGACAGTTGTCAGCGCAGCGGGATGGCGGCCGAATTGCTCGAACAGGGCGGTATCGGTGGCACCGGTGGTGCCACCGCGAGCCAGCAGCAGAGCCGCTGCAATGGAAATGATCACAGATGGGATCTGCGACACCAGACCGTCGCCCACAGTCAGAATGGCATAGGTTTCAAACGCGCTGCCAACAGGCATGCCATGGACCAGAACGCCCATGATCAGCCCCATGACCAAGTTCAGCAAGGTGATCAAAAGTCCGGCAATGGCGTCGCCTTTGACAAATTTCGACGCGCCGTCGAGCGAACCAAAGAAAGTGGTTTCCTGCTGATCCCGCTCACGGCGTTCCTTGGCGGTCTGGTGGTCAATGGCGCCGGCTGACATGTCGGCGTCGATCGCCAGCTGTTTGCCTGGCATTCCATCCAGTGCAAAACGGGCACCCACTTCGGCCATCCTGGCGGCCCCCTTGGTGATCACCATGAAGTTGACGATCAACAAAACTCCGAACACCACTAGACCCAGGAATACGCTGCCCCCCATCACAAATTGGGCGAAACCTTCGATCACATTGCCGGCCGCGTCGGTGCCGGAATGCCCCTGGCCGATGATCAGTTTGGTGGAGGATATGTTCAGTGACAGCCGAAGCATCAGCGAGGCCAGAAGGATCGTCGGGAAAGAGGAGAAATCCAACGGCCGTTCAATGAACAGGGTGATGGTGAAGATCAGGATGGCAAGCCCAAAGGAGGCCGCCAGGCCAACATCCAGCACCCAGGCCGGCATCGGCAGGATCATCATCACAATAATCGCCATAAGCGCCAGCGCCAGCAGGACGGTCGGGCTGAAAAGTTGTTCAGTGGTAAGCTTAGGCACAGTTCAGGCCCCGCAAATTACTAGATTCAAACTTATGGAATGCCTGGATTGGTGCCCAAGGATCCAATCTGAAACGCATGTCCGTTTTCCGGAGCTTTGTCAGCACCTGCGGTTGCCGCGCCAATAGCCGCCTGCCAGCCAACCGGTGCCGACGATCAGGCTTTGCGATACCGGTTGCCGGCAATCGGTGCCTGTCAGTCTCAATCAAGTGAGATTTCAGAACGGAACTCGTTACAGAGCGCGCCCAGATTTCTGCGCCTATTGCGCGCAGAAACAGCCCTTTCAGGCAAAGTACTAAATAGTTTTCCGGCATTCTGCCCGTCCAAATCAGGATTCACCCGATCATCACGTTACCGGCAGCCCGTTGACAAAGTGTTATCAGCACAAACAAAGGCCGCCCTTGATCCGGGCGGCCTTTGTTTGTGTTAACATTCTGTCAGATAACTGAAAATACTAAGGGCTTTCCAAGTCTGTGCCAACTTTGTTCAACAGATCAGCAATGCCGCCACGTGTGCCCGCACTGCTTTCAACCAAGGCCCGTGCGTGAGCCAAAGGAGACAAACCCTCTGGATCTTGCGCAGTTTCGCCAATTTGCGTGGTGACAGAAGCAACAGCACCGAATTGCGCGTCATCTCCAGTCTCCATCGCTTCTATGGCGCCCAGGTTTTCGGAATGCCAGAACCCGCGGGCTGCTGCGTTGGCCTCATCTTCGGCAAGAAGATACTCACCGGCCCGGTCATATTCACCATTGCGCCACAAGGCTGCCGCACGCATTTTGTTGGCTTCGGAACTTTCCAGCCCCATCAGCTCGACAAGGGCCTGATGCGGCTTGTCCAGCTCCAATGCGGCCTCGGCCATCATCAGGCGGCGGGCTTCGTTTTCCGGCTCCAGCGCAAGCTTGGTGAGCAGGCCCTGTGCTTGTTCGGCAAATCCAAGGTCCAGCAGCCTGCGGGCAACGGCCGGAGCTACCGATGCGGCTTCAGCCGCGCTGGCCTGACCAGAGAAAACCAGTGAGTACTGCAAAAATGTCACGTCATCTGCACGTTCTGCCAACAGCAGCATCAACGGCTCCAGCGCTGCCGACCGGGCATTCGGGCCGTCCTGCTCAGACAGGCTGTTCAGTTCTTGAAAAGCATCCTGAAACTGCCCCATCAGGGCCAGAGAAGCGACCTGCGCCTGACGCAACTCTGCTCCCAGCTCGGTTTCGCGGTTTTCAAGTTCGTAAGAGGCAATCAAATCCGGCACGTCAGGAGACAGCGCCTTGCGCTCCTTGACGCTAAGAGCAACCAGATCGATCAGTGCGGCCGGTGCATTGCCGTTCCGTTCTGCAACCTCGCTGGTCAGCTCTTCGGCCACCTTTTCGGTATCGCCTGCCAATTCGGCAATCGCCGCCTCAGCAAGGTTGATTTCCGGAACGTCCTCAACCCCGGTCCGGTCAACCGCTCTCAGCACTGCCTCGGCGATATGGTTATCTCCGGCTTCGGCAAACATCTTGCTGATCCGAGGCCCCAAGTGCACCCGCAGGTGAGTCGGCATTTTGGAAAACGCTTGCTGAATGGCGTCGGTGTTGGCGCTCTTCTTGACCAGACCATCCGCCAAAGCGCCCCACAGGGCACTGTCGCCTTCGCAGCCTTGCTGTCCTGAGAACGGGTGATTAACCGGCAGAACTGCTCCATCCATCAGCATCGCCATTGCATCAAGATAGGCTATATCCGGCGCATCCTGATTTTCTGGAGGGAGAATAGTCAAAATGGAGCGAGCTTCGGCGCCAAAGCCGAAATAGAGATACATCCGTGCGAGTGCAAATACACTCGCTGGATTCACATCATCAAATTCCCGGACCAATGCGCTGCGCACCGGTGCCAGCTGATCCGCAAACGGGCTTTCATTGCCCCAGGAATGAATGGCAACATCACGGTTTTGCAAACAATGCTCTGCTTCTCCGTTGCCATCAATCAGAGCAGCCTTCAGCCCGGTTTCACGATCGATTGCAGAGGTCACGGAGATGTGGTCCAAAGGGTTCAACGGCCTGTCTGCACGGCCCAGAGGATCCAATACAGCAGTGCTATCGGCATCAGGAAGCCCATTTGCTGCAACACTCAAAAGTCCTTGATTTGCAGCCCGTCCGATCTGTTGCAGCAACCGTTGCTCGGAATCTTGGACCGCGGCCGCGCGCTCAGTTTCTTCCAGGTTGAGCAGCACTCTGGTCTCAGGGAGCCCGGAAGCCGCATTGGCTTCAGCGGTTTCTGTCTGATCCGGAAAGCTGTTGCCATCCAACGGCAAGACGACTTCTACAGCTTCTTCTTGCTGTTTGGTTGCACTCAGTTCCGGTGCTTCTTCAGCGTCCTGCGGCCGGATTGTTTGCGCCGGATCCGCTCGCCCCGCAACAGCCGCTGCCAATTCCAGAGCCATCCGCGCGTCAGCTGCGGCCGATTGAGAGAAACTGAACCTGTAACCGCTCTGTGTGGCCTGCGGAGTGAGTGGCAGAATACTGCTGGTAGCAGAATACTGCCGCTGTGTTTCCGGTTTACCGCCATCACGTATATCAAGCACCAAGTAGCCATTCTTCTGAACATAAGACGTGACCGTGCAGTCACAGCCTAGCTGCAATCGAAGCGGCTGACCTGGCCCGTTCTGCACGAGTGATTGCAACCGGGTGCGAGGGATCAGGTTGAAGACACGTGAAGTATCGAAAACTGCCTGTGGCGCGTCAATGTTCACTGTCGCCGTCGTGCCGCTTTGAGCCAGCGACCAGTCCGCGCCATCCGGCAGGCGCATCACCAGGCGGGTGAAACCGTTGTGCTCTCCTGACCGGGTCACAATTGTCTGCGCCTGGACAGCTCCTGCCGTCAGAAGCGCGACTGCAGTGGCAAGTGCTCGCCAAATCATGCTGCGTCCTGTTTCACCGATTTGAGGGCTTCTTCAAGTTCAGCGAAGCCGGGACGGAAATGCGAAGGTGTGTTCTGGCGCCCGACTTCGATGCATATTGCTGCTGCATGGTTGTGCAGATTGGCCACCAGAACCTCACGGATAAGCTGATAAAAATGCGCGTCTTCCTCGGTTACCGCTTTTACCTTGGTCGCAAAGGGACCCACGAGGCCATAAGCCAGGAACACGCCAAGAAAGGTACCGACCAGAGCGCCGCCAATCAGTTTACCCAGAACTTCCGGGGGTTGATCAATAGAGCCCATAGTTTTGATGATACCAAGCACCGCCGCAACAATTCCCAGCGCCGGCAGCCCGTCTGCCAGGGTTTGCAAAGCATGGCTGGAGTGCATTGCATGGTGCAGGTTGGCCTCCATGCGCTTTTCCAGCACTTCTTCCACCTGATGCGGATCGTCATAGTTCATCGAGGCCGACCGCATGGTGTCGCAAATCAGGTTCACTGTTTCCTTGTCTGCCAGAATCTTGGGGTATTTATTGAAGACAGAGGAGTTTTCGGGGTCTTCAATGTGTTGCTCCACTTCAACCGGATTCGCCCGCGCGATCCGGATCAGAGCGAACAGAAGGCACAGCAGGTCGCGGTAGTCGTCCGGCTTCCACTTAGGGCCCTTGAAGACCTTACCGACGTCCTTCAACGTATGTTTGATGCCGCCCATATCGTTGCCGATCAGAAAAGCACCGGCTCCGGCACCACCGATCATCATCAACTCAAAGGGCATGGCCTTAATAATGATCGCCATCTTGCCGCCGGCCAGGAGATAGCCGCCGAACACCATGACAAAGATCACAACTATGCCTACAATCCCGATCATGGGTCCACTCCGAATTCCATTGGTTTTTATTAGCTTAGGCGAGTCTTCCTAAGGAAAGACTAAGCGGCGGCGGCCGAATTACTCCTTCGGCACTGCTCCGTTGCGGCCAGCCAAAACAACGCTGATAGTATAGGCGGCTTCCGGGCTCAGCCCTGCCATGATTCCCGCCGCAGCCTCGGGCTGCATCCGGGCGAGGAAACCAGCCGCAAAGGCAGGATCCATTTCCTCAAACAAAGCAGCGGCCTCTTTGGGTTTCATCTGTTCATAGACCGACGTAAGACGCGTCACATCCGCTTCGGTCGCACCATCCGCCAACGCGAGCGTTGCCCGTAAATTCTCTTCGGCCTGTTCCAGCGAAGCCAGTTTCTTGTCGATTGCCTGATCAGCAATTTCCAGGGCTTTCATCCGGTCCTGAATTTCCGCTTCACGGGCGGCCAGAGCCTGTTCCCGCTCCTTAAAGGCTGCCAGCATTGTTTGCAGCTCTGCAGATGTGGGCATCGATTCGCGCTGCGGCTCCCCCTTGTGAGGCTGCGCGTCGCCGCCGGGTTCCTGCAGGCTGGCCACTTCACGGGCAATTGCGGGCCCCGCTTCAAGAGCCAGCCGGACCGCAGCGGATCCCATCAGCAGCACCGCCAGCATCATCAAGGTGCCGCTGCGCCGGAACCGCCTGGTTTTCTTTGCTGCCTTTGCCATTACGCCACCCGATTCTGGCTGCGGTTATGCCGGACGAACATCAAGCCGGAAGGCTTTGCCTCGTCCTGTTCTTCAGCAGACGGCTGCGAATCGGCCTCGTATGCGGCCGCCATCGCGTCGTCCTCGGCCGAAGGTTTAGCTGCCGGAGCCGCAGTTCCGGCCTCGGGGATGTCATGCATGGATGCCATCATCAGTTCCAGCCGCTGAGCCACTGTTTCGGCCCGGCCCGTCAGTTGCTGCAGCGCCTTGCTGGAGCCGTCGGACACCTGTTGCGCCGATTGCAGTGACTTGTTCAGATCATCGACCTGGGCAGACAGGACGGCAACTGCACCGCCCACACCTTTTTCCAAATCATTGAACCGCTTCAGCCTGCGCGACAGTACCAGACAATAGAATCCGGCACCCAGCGCACCGGCCGCAAGCAGGATATCAGCAATAATTTCCATCCTGTCCTCCTAATTCAGTACGAAATCCATAATCAGCAGATCACGCACCCGGCCCTGGCCGGTTGCAATGTTGATCCGCCGCAGCATCTGCGCCCTCAGTTTCGGCAGCGCCATCGGATCAGTCAGATCCTCTAGCTCCAGTGCTCTCAGGTAGCTGTTAAGGACATCGATAACCCGCGGGAGGATTTTCTCGACCTCGGCTTGGTGAGCCAGATCGACCTCAAGTTGCGCGCGGAACCGCAAATGCTTGATACCGCTGGCTTTCCGCAGGGTAATCACAATCGGGTCCATTTCGATAAAGGCAAGATTGGCGATATCCTCCGCCGTCTCACCACTGTCCACGCCTTCTGGCGTCTCTTCGGCCGCATGCGCCGGTTCTGGCGCTGCTTTCTGACCAAAGGGAAGAAGGCCTGACTGTACGGCGAAGAAACCGCCGCCGCCGCCAGCCAATGCCAGCACCACCCCGATAATCAGGGGCAGTTTGCTTTTCTTGGCCGGGGCTTCTGCTTGTGTGTCTACTGCAGCGTCTGTCATGGCTATCCCTAAAACGTCGTGCAGCATCTTCATAACCTGCGAGGAACTAACCGAATGTTAAGGCCGATCCGTCAAAAGGGTTGCACGCCGGAGAGAACGCCGGTGCGACGGAGGTTAATGTGCAGCAGATCAAGAATGTCTGGGCTGAAATGGACATGCGAAAGCGTCTGATAGCCGTGGGTGCCACGGTAATCATGATTCTCAGCGTGATCGCGATGTCCCATGTGGCAAGCAAGCCAACAATGACACTGCTCTATGCCGGGCTGGAAAGCGGCTCGGCCGGAGATGTGGTGCGGGCGCTGGAACAGCGCGGTGCCCAATATGAAGTGCGTGGCAGCTCAATCTACGTGCCGTCAACGCAGCGTGACGAATTTCGGATGACACTGGCCAGCGAAGGCCTGCCCGCCAATGGCGGCAAAGGATACGAGCTGCTCGATTCGCTCAGTGGCTTTGGCACCACCTCGCAGATGTTTGACGCCGCTTATTGGCGCGCAAAGGAAGGCGAGCTGGCCCGCACTATTGTTGGCAGCCCGCATGTAAGCCAGGCACGGGTGCATATCGCCAATGCCGGCTCGAATCCCTTTCAGCGCACCGTAGAACCCACCGCGTCGGTTTCAGTCGTACCGATGGGATCCCCGGTAACACCTGCGCAAGCAAATGCGATCCGCTTCCTCATTTCGTCTGCGGTGACCGGCCTTGCCGTTGAAAACGTTGCAGTGATTGATGCCAACGGCGCGTTGATCGGGTCTTCGGATGCCACTGCAGCCGCCGGTGCCGGAACCGATGACCGGTCCCAAACGCTGCGCGAACGTGTCATCCGATTGGTTGAGGCACGCGTCGGCCAGGGCAATGCAGTGGTGGAAGTGAGTGTCGCGACCGTCACCGACACCGAATCAATCCGGGAAAAGCGGGTGGACCCGAAAAGCCGTGTCGCCGTCAGCACTGACGTCGAGGAACGCGCCGACTCCTCTACCAACCAATCCGGAGAGGTCACGGTTGCCTCCAATATCCCCGACGGTGACGCGGCCTCTGGCCAGGGGTCAAAAGCCAATACCAGCGCCACCCGGGAGCGAATCAATTATGAAATTTCGGAAACCGAGAAAGAGATCCTCCGCGGTCCCGGGGCTATCAAGCGCCTGACTGTTGCAGTGCTGGTCAATGGCTCTGCGGTGACAAATGACGCAGGTGAAACTGTCTTCCAGCCCCGGCCGGAAGACGAATTGGCCGCCTTGCGGGAGTTGATTTCCGCCGCTGTCGGTTTTGACGCAGACCGCGGGGATGTGATTACGCTCAAGTCCATGGAGTTGCCGACAGTGGAACCGCAGGGGTCCGTGGCCACTGCGGGGTTCATGGACAACCTCTACTTTGATGCTATGTCGCTGATCCAGCTTGCGGCTCTGGCCCTGGTCAGCCTGATCCTGGGCCTGTTCGTCGTACGCCCGATCCTGTCGAATCAGGCAGCTCCGGTGGCGGCGCTGACTGGTCCGGATGGTGGCGGGCTGCCCGGGCTGCCAGGTGTTGGCGGCGACGGCTTCATGACTGCGCCTGAACTTGGTTCGGGACTCGCACTAGAGGGTGAAATTGAAAACAACGAAACCGGACAGTTCGAACCCTTGGGCGACCTGCCGGCAATGGGTACTGGCGGCGACATGATGGGGGCGGCCGGTTTTCCGGCACTGGGCGGCAGCATGGATGACCCGGTCGACCGTCTGCGCAACTTGATTGGCGAGCGGCAGGAAGAAACCGTCCAGATCCTGCGCGGCTGGCTGGAAGAAAACAAGGAGCAAGCCTGATGACGATTGCACATTTGCTCGAAGACTTCGCAATGAACACCTCGGCAGAGCCTGCCCTGCCCGCGGTTTCCGAGGAACTCATAGAAGAGCAGCGGCTGGCTTCCTTTGAGAACGGCTACAGCGCCGGGTGGGATGATGCCGTAACGGCCAAAGACCAGGAAAGCAGCCGGATTTCGGCAGAGCTGGCCAATTCTCTGGAAGATCTCAGTTTCACTTATCACGAAGCCCAAAGTCAGCTGCTCGATTCGCTGGACCCGATGTTCAAGGTGCTGACCAGTGCAGTGCTGCCAGATGCCATGGCTGCCTCTTTCGGGCATCATATCGTCGATCAGCTTGCTGATATGGCCAAAGGCCAGACCGACCAGCCGATGCAGATCGTGGTCGCTCCCGGGGAGGCGGCACCAGTGCGCAGCCTGTTGCCGGACAATTTCTCCGTTCCGGTCACAGTGCAGGAAGACAGTTTGCTGTCTCCCGGCCAAGCCTATCTGCGCATTGGCAGCACCGAATGCGAAATCAATTGCGACGCCCTTCTAGAATCGATCCAGGACTCGATAGAGGCCTTCACCTATCACGCGAAAGAGGACAGCCAGTATGGATGATGCTGCCGACCTGAATATGAAATCCGCTGATGCAAACAATCCCTTTGTTTCGGTTCCCGTCGAAGTGGTTGTCTCGGTCGGCAAAGCCCGGCCGCTGATCCGTGACCTGGTCAGCCTTGGCGAAAACGCGATTCTCACTTTGGATAAACGGGTTGAAGACCCCGTGGATCTTTACGTCGGCGACCGGCTGGTCGCCCGTGGCCAGCTCGAAGAGCTGGAGGGAGATCAGGCTGGCCAGCTGGCCGTGCGCTTGACAGAAATTGCTGATCTTCAAAGCGGTTTGGGATGACACACAAGACTATTGTGCGGGCGGCCCTGGCTGCAGCAATCCTGCTGGCCATGCCGCACACCGCCCTGGCTCAAGAACTGAGCCTTTCGCTGGCAGACGGCGAATCGATCTCCGCCCGCTCGATCCAGCTGATCCTGCTGATTACTGTGCTCAGCCTGGCTCCAGGCCTGCTGATCATGATCACCTGTTTTCCATTCCTGGTGACAGTCCTATCGATTCTGCGTCAAGGCATCGGGCTGCAGCAAGCACCGCCCAACATGCTGATCATCAGTCTGGCGCTGTTTCTGACCTATTTTGTGATGGAACCCGTCTTTACCGAGGCCTGGACCACTGGCATCAATCCGCTGCTGGAAGAAAGGCTGGAACCGGGCGTGGCCATCACCCGCAGCTTGGAGCCCTTCCGTGCCTTCATGGCGAACCGGTTGGATCCGGACACATTTTATGCAATTGCGGATCTCAGGCCGGAAACCCAGGGCATGGATCCCGTGGCCGAAGCTCCGTTATCGGCGCTGGTCCCTAGCTTCCTGCTGTCGGAAATTTCGCGCGCTTTTCAAATCGGGTTTCTCGTCTTCCTGCCATTTCTGGTCATTGATCTTGTTGTTGCTGCAGTCCTGATGTCCATGGGGATGATGATGGTGCCGCCTGCTATCGTGTCCCTGCCCTTCAAACTGGCATTTTTTGTAGTCGCAGATGGCTGGAGCCTGATCGCCACCGCTCTGGTACGCAGCTACTACCCCTGAACCCTGCCAATGGTCTGGAAAAGGTATGGGTTGTGAACTGCCCACGGCAATCAACCGCGTTCAACGCAAGCTGGAATGTCAGCCCGGCCGTGACAGGAAAATGGTAGCCGCACGCCTGGGCGTTATTGTCGAGCTCCCGCGCGACCCGCTGACCGGATAGCGATGTGTCGATCACGCAAGCCAGGCACTCCCGGCCGAAGTCATCGATGACGCTCAGAGCCCGGAAACGGCGCCCGTCTGACAGGCTGTCAGACACGAAGTCCAGCGACCATCTTTGGTTCGCTGAATCGGCTTTTCCGCGTTGTCTGTCTCCTCGCGTGGAGAACAGGCTAACGTCGAAACGCGGATATTTTTGGGGCGCAGGTCAGAAAATATGACCTAATCAAACAATTTGCTTTGACGATTTCGAATCGTCCAGCAGTTCCTTCGAAATCGTACTGCATCTTTTGGAAAGCGTGGGACGGTTCTCAATTGCCTGAATGACAGGGCTTGCGCCAGTTTGAGGCGCACTCAATAACTCAGGTTTCGTGCGTCTATATAGCTAGTTCCTGAATGAGAATATCTTTGAAGAGCTGAACCCTTTTGGGCTGGTGTTGCTTGTGGCGATACACAAGAAACAGCGGCAGCGGAGCATGCGGCCCATCTGGTCCGATGCCTTCTTCCATTTGTGCTGCAGCCAATGCCACTTCGCAAACCGATCGGGGAAGGTACGCTCGAGCTTGGCCGCTTGCTACAAATGCGAGAGAAAGTTGCAAGGAGCGCGTGGAAAGGCCGTTCAGCTTGTCCTTAGCTCCAAAACGTTTTGCCAAGGGCCGCAACACGGGAAGGCTGTCGTCCCCGAGCCGCCCTGGCGGGCCGACAAAGATGACTTCCGTGTCGTTCAAATGCCGCGCTATTAGGCCGTCGCCTCCAGGCGCCCCACCCCGCAACGCCAAATCGACCCCGTCTTCAATGAAGGACGCCGGCCGGTCATCCACGTGGACTTTGACTGAGATGTCTGGATAGGTGGAGCGGAACCTGCCGGTGATCCCAGCAAACTGTGCCATCGGGAAAGCTGCCGGGATTGACACACGTACCTGCCCGGTGGCCTCTTGTGCCGCGCCAACGGCTTCGTGTGCCAGCATAAGTTCGTGCAAAGCTATCTGGCTATGCGCCAAAAATATCTGACCTTCCGCAGTCACGGCAACTGTTCGTGTCGAGCGGTCGAACAGGCGCACACCGAGTTGAGCTTCAAGTGATTTGATTCTTGTAGTCACCGTCGCGGCAGGCAGCCCGAGGCGGCGTCCAGCATCCGCGAAACTGAGGCAGTCAGCTACTTCTACAAAAGTTTCCAGAGTTCGCAGATCTGACACCATTCAGATTATCCGTTTAATGAATTCAATATTCCGTTGGTTATGTGTGGTGAGAAACTGGAATAGGTCAACGAAGAAACGCAAGGAGATGACAATGCACAGAAGAGATCTACTCAAACTTGGCACGGTCGCCGCAGCAAGTGCCGCTCTCACGCCACTTTCCTCCGCAGCTGGCATTTCTGCATCTAATGTTACCGTCCGCTGGCTTGGAGGTGCCATGCTGGAACTCCGCATCGGCGATATTCGTGTTCTCACTGACCCATGTCTGGGTGACGGGACCGAGGCATTTGAGATGGGGGACCCAAATGAAATGTTCGATCTGTCCACAGGTCCGAACATCAAGATGCACGAAAGGCTTACACCATTCCCAGGCATGGCGATGCGGGAGTACGATGTTGTGCTGCTCAGCCATGCGCACGAGGACCATTTCGACCAGAAAGCACAGGCATGGCTTGGCGCCAATGGCCCCGTTCTCTGTTCCGTTCAAGATGTAAACGCGCTCACCAAGAAGGGTTTTGCAGCTCAGGCACTGATCCACGGAGAAAACCGCGCCTTCAGGCGGGGCGATACAAAGGATTCGATTACATCTATTCCTGCAGTCCACTCGCTCAACACAGGCATTTCCGACATTCTCGGGCTTGGGAATGGTTACTGGCTGCAAGCGACAATTCGCGGCAAGACGAGCCATATCTACTGGGCCGGAGACACTTTCATGGCAGACCCGGTGCAGGCGGCAGTTCAACAGTTTCCGGCGCCTGATATGCTGATACCTCATATTGGGGCTGTTGGTACAAATGGGACATTGGGCCAGTTGTCGATGACTGGTCATCAGGCTGTAGAATTCGCGGAACGCCTCAAAGCGGGCCTGATTTTGCCTGTTCACCACTCGACATACGCGCTCTATCAGGAACCCGTGTCCAAGATGATAGAAGCGCACGCAATTTCAGGCATTCCATCGGCGCTGAACGTTCTGCGCGAAGGATCGGCGCTAACTCTTTAAGGTTGCCTGAATTGAGTACCGCGCGGAACGAGAGCTCCGGCCCCGGTGCGGCCTTTTAGCAGATCGGACACCTCTTCAACGCTGAATACGACTGGCGGCTTCTTGGGCCGGGAAAATGCATGCACCGCTTCACACTTAGCCGTTACGCGGGCCGACCACCCGCCCATTTACTCACTAGGGCGGTCTGCCTCACGTTCTCGTGTCTTATGGGAAGGCAATTGGAGCGGTACAGGTAGTGACCTGATGGATCAGGTGGTTGGCATCGTACATCGGCGGCTCTTGTCTAAACCGGCGCCGTTTGCGCCTTCTACCCGCCTGGAATCAAGCCATTGATCTTTGCGGCGCATGGGCGCAGGTTCACGCCATGGTAAAACCCTTAACATCGCATCGACCTATGCTGGCGATTCTCCTGAAGGTGACAGCAATTGCCCTGTTCACTGCTCTGTCCGGCATCATCAAGGCGACATCCGAGCATGTGCCAGCAGGGGAAGCGGTGTTTTTCCGGTCGTTTTTTGCAATTCCAGTGATTGTGGTCTGGCTGTCCATGCGCGGAGAATTGCGGCACGGGCTGATCACCCAAAAGCCGATGTTTCACGTGTGGCGCGGCCTTGTTGGAACGTCGGCAATGGGGATGACCTTCATGGGGCTGGCACTGCTGCCGCTGCCCGAGGTCACCGCCATCGGCTATGCCACGCCGATCTTCACCCTGATCCTGGCGGCGCTGTTATTGGGAGAGACGATCCGGTTGGTGCGGATTTCCGCAGTGGCGATCGGTTTACTGGGTGTGATGATCATGATCTGGCCGCGGCTTGGCGGGGATATGAGCGACGGCGCCATGCTGGGCGTGCTGCTGGTGGTCGGGGCGACGGTGGCCCGCGGCTTTGTGCAGATCCACATCCGCCGCATGGTGCAATCGGAACACACTGCGGCGATCGTGTTCTATTTCTCGCTGACCGCCTCTGCCCTGGCGCTGCTGACCGCGCCGTTCGGCTGGACCATGCCGGATGCGCAAACCGCCGCGCTGCTGGTCGGCGCCGGGATAGTTGGCGGGGTGGCGCAAATCCTGGTCACCTCTTCTTACCGCTTTGCGCCTGCGTCGATGCTGGCGCCCTATGACTATGCCTCAATGATTTTTGCAATCGTCATTGGCTATGTCTGGTTCGAAGAATGGCCGACGCTGGTGATGCTGGCGGGCGCAACGCTGGTCATTGCCGGCAATGTTCTGGTGATCTGGCGCGAGCACCGGCTTGGCCTGCAGCGCGGCAAGGCTAAGCCGATGATTGATCCCAAGGGCGGATAATTGGCTCTAACTTGACCAAATACCTGCAATCATCGCGCCAAGCGCTACAGCATGGATCAGCATAATTGCACGGTCATTCCACAAAACGCCAACCAGGAACCATCCTGTTAGCCCGGCCAGGAACAGATAGATGTTCCAGGGATGAAGCCCCCAAGCGGTGGCAGAATAGCCAAGGATCTGTACGATGGACGCGGCCCATTTCAATAAAAAGGCCGGGTTGACCTCGGTATTTCCGGGCAGGACCTGAGCGTCAGACTGCACGTGTCAGCCCCCCGTCGACACGAATGTTCTGGCCAGTGGTGTAAGCGGCATCTTCCGAAGCCAGATAGGCAATCAGCGCAGAAATTTCACGCGAGGTGCCGTAACGGCCCATCGGAATACGGGCCTTGCGGTCCTCGGTTTCGGGCAGGCTGTCGATAAAACCCGGCAGCACATTGTTCATCCGCACGCCTTGGGCGGCGAATTTGTCGGCAAACAGTTTGGTAAAGCTCGCCAGACCGGCCCGGAACACACCGGAGGTCGGAAACAGCGGATCCGGTTCAAACACCGCGAAGGTCGATATGTTGATGATCGATCCCTTGCCCTGTGCCACCATGATGGGTGCCACCAGGCGCGCCGGGCGGATCACGTTCATCAGGTAGAATTCCATCCCCAGATGCCAGTCGTCATCGCTGATTTCCATGATATCACCCTTAGGGCCGTGGCCTGCGGAATTTACCAGCACATCGATGCGGCCCCAGCGTTCCATCGCCTTGTCCACCAGCGCCTGAAGTTCGCTTTGCTCCTGATTAGAGCCTGTATGCCCCACTCCACCCAACTCCTGCGCCAGGGCCTCGCCCCTGCCAGATGAAGACAGGATCGCGATTTCATATCCCTGCTCATGAAGATGGCGGGCAGCGTCTGCGCCCATGCCGCTGCCTGCAGCGGTGAAAAGTGCAACTTTGGTCATTCTGGAACTCCTTTTCTTGGCCCCAAGGATGTCGGTTCAATCACCGCTTGACCAATCATGTCTCATCGCGCCAGACTGTAGAAAAACTACTGGCTTACCCGGATGCGCCTGCCTAACCTCAATGCCCTGCGAATGTTTGACGCCGCCGCCCGATACCTGAATTTCGGCCGGGCGGCTGAAGAGCTGCACTTGACCCAAGGCGCTGTGGCCCAGCAGGTGCGGCGGCTGGAGGCGGACCTGGGCCACAAGCTGTTCCACCGCCATGCACGCGGGCTGAGCCTGACCGACACAGGCCGCATTTACCACGCACCGGTGCGGCAGGCGCTGGCGCTAGTCCAGGACGCGACTGACAAGCTGGCCCCGGCGGTGCAGCGTGTCACCCTGTCGGTGCCGCCGTCCTTTGCCTCCAAATGGCTGGTGCCGCGGCTGCCGGAGTTCGAGGCCGCGCATCCGGATATCGACCTGCGGGTGGTGGCGGAGGAAAGCCTGACCGATTTCAAGCGGGACGGCATCGACATCGCCATCCGCCAGGGCGGCAAACCGCAGGAAAGCGGGCTGAATTACGCCCTGCTTTCGCTGGTGGATCTGGTGGCGGTGGCCAAGGATGATACGTCTCTAAATAAGGAAAAACAGCCCGAACTGGCCGGTCTTGCGACGCAAACTCTGATCCAGGACGGGCACCGGCACTGGGACCTGCTGCTGCGGCAAGAAGGCCTGGCGGCAACAGGGCGGATCCTGCTGTTTAATCAAACCGCGCTGGCGATGGATGCCGCGATGAATGGCCAGGGCATTGCGCTGGTGCCACGGATATTCCTGGGCACCCAGCCTCTCCGGATCCTGTGGCAAGCCCCACGCCAAGGGGACCAGGGGTTTTATGTGCTTTGGCCCAGCCAGAAAGGCCGGGCCAAAGCAGTTGTCGACTGGCTGCTGCGCCAGTAAATCTCAGGCCGAGGCCGTCTCCGCCCCTTCCGGCGCGCTGAGAGAGATCACCGCCAGAACCGCAGCCCCGTTCAACAGATAGAAGGCTGCGTCCAGCCCGGCAAAACCAAAGAGAAACGGTGCCGCCAGAAAGGTTAGACCGACAATCAGGTCAACCGTCAGATGCAACTTGTAGGGCAGCACCCGGATCAGACCCAGGTGGTGGTCGGTCAGTACCGTCAGGACAAATGCAGCGATGCCGGTTGCCACCGACAGCCACAACGCCAGCGGGTTGCTGTCACCAAGGCCCACCAGGAACGGCAGCCCCATCAGGGCGATGGCCACAGGGTAATCGAGATAGGCATGGATGGTACGGGTCACGAAACGCAAAGGCATGGGTCAGATCCTTGTTACTGAGAACATCCTGGCCGCGTCCTTGGCGGCTCTGACCCCAGATTGCCTTACCCAGATCGAACGGTGAATTTCAGATCATCTCACATATATTGCAGATCGTTCAGAGATCCGGCCTTGGTTGCCGTTCAAGCGGCTGCATGCTGCTGCCGGTAGGCCGCCGGCGAAATCCCCACCTGCTTGCGGAACACACGGGAAAACGCTGCCTCGGAGGCATAGCCGGCAACCTCCGCAGCATCGGCAACACTCAACCCTTGCTCCGTCAGCCCCTGGCAGGCGATCTGCATCCGCCAGCCGGTCAGGTACTGCATCGGTGTCACCTCCATCTTGGCGGTGAACTCCTGGGCAAAAGCGGTGCGCGACATGCCGGCCTCGCGGGCCAGGCCTTCAACGCTCCACTCCTGTGCCGGGGATTGGTGAAACGCGGTCAGCGCCCGCGAAATCCGCGGATCGGCAAAGCCCGCCAGTGCCGAGCCGCTGGGGCTTTGATGCTCCAGATAGGCGCGGATCGCCTGGGCGAACAACACCTCTGACAGTTTCAGCGCAATCAGGTCGCCGCCTATGCGGGTGCCATGCACCTCCGAGCCGATCATCCGCAAGGTCGCCTCGATCCAGGCGCCTGCCTCCTCGCCGTAGTTCTCGATAACAATAAAGGGCGGCAACCGGTCGATCAGCATATGCCCAGTGCCGCGCCGGCCCGGCATGGCGGCAAAGGAGAAATGGCCGCAGATCAGCTGAGTATCGCGCCCCGCGCCCTCGCCGCCGTACACCAGCACTCCGCCGCCATCGTATCCGGCCTCCTCCAGCACTTGCTCCAGCGGCAGGGCCTCCAGCGGCTGCACCTCGTTGCACAACAGCATATGCGCCGCCCCATGCGGGATCAGCACCAAATCGCCCTGTTTCAACCGCAGAGTTTCGCCGGTTGCGGGCACATGCACCTTCAGCTCGCCGCGCTGCACAAAGTGGAAGCGGGCGACGTTTTCATATGGCGGCACCTGAATCCCGAACGGCGGGGTAAAGGAGGTGCGGAAGTAAAACGTCCCTTTGAGGGAAAGCCGGGTGAGAATATCGCTAAGCAAGTCCAACATGATGCCCATGTTAGGGGTCTGGCACCCGGCGTCCATGGTTTGAGACGATCTGCAAGGGAATGTGAACGGGCGGGCAGATCACGCCTCGACGATTCCGATCTGGTAATCCAGAAACGCCCGCTGCCGGATCTCTTTCAGCGCCTGGTACTCGGCGCTCTGAAACACCCGGTCCACCGCAGCCCGGTCGGGATAGCGCACAATCGTCACCATTTCCGGCAGCGCGTCTCCGATGATGGTCTCAGAAATCTCAAAACCCTGAACAATCTCCGCCCCGACTTCCTCCAGCAGCGGCTTGGTGGTTCCCAAATACATGCTCAGCGCTTCCAGATCATCCGGGTTCACCGTTGTCAGCGCAAATACCGTGACTGCCATTATCCTCACCTGCCTTTTCAGGCCCTTATCCGCTGGCCTGCTCCGCGCCCCTCGGGCGTTATGTCACCGCATTCGCTGCAAATAAACCACTGGACTGATGTTGCGGCGCCCGGGCAAAGAAAAACCCCCGCTTGCAGGCGGGGGTTTCACGGAACTGCTGCTGGCAAAGGCGCTTAGGACCGTACCAGTTTCTCGTAATCCTCAGCAATCTCGCGGGTCAGCGCGCCGACCTCGAATTTATACGGGCCGATCTCGCCGACCGGAGTCACCTCGGCGGCGGTGCCGGTCAGCCAGCACTGTTCGAACTCTTCCATCTCTTCCGGCTTGATGCGGCGCTCATGCACAGTGATGCCCTTGTCCTTGAGCATGCCGATCACGGTCTGGCGGGTAATGCCGTTCAGAAAGCAGTCGGCCTTGGGGGTGTGCACCTCGCCGTCCTTCACGAAAAAGATGTTGGCGCCGGTTGCTTCGGCCACATAGCCGCGCCAGTCCATGAACAGCGCGTCCGAGCAGCCCTGCGCGGTCGCTTTGTGTTTGGAAATGGTGCAGATCATGTAAAGACCTGCCGCCTTGGCATGGACCGGGATGGTTTCAGGCGACGGACGTTTCCATTCGGCAATCGCCAGCTTGGCACCCTGCATCTTGGCGTCGCCATAGTAGGCGCCCCAGCCCCAGACTGCGATCGCCATCCGCACCGGGTTGGCTGCGGAGGCCACGCCCATGTCATCGCCGGAACCGCGCCAGACAAGCGCGCGGACATAGGCGTCCTGCAGGCCGGAGGCTTTCAGGGTTTCTTCCTTGGCCGCCTCGATCTGGTCGACGGTATAGGGCATCGGCATGTCCAGCGCCTCGGCGGAAGCTATCAGGCGCTCGGAATGTTCACGGCTTTTGAAGATCTTGCCGTTGTAGGCGCGCTCACCCTCAAACACCGAGGAGGCATAATGCATCGCATGGGTCAGGATATGCACCTTTGCATCCCGCCAGTCGACCAGCCCCCCATCCATCCAGATCACACCGTCGCGGTCGTCATAACCTGCCATGCCGCACTCTCCTAAAACTCTGCGGGATTTCCATTTATTGCGCACATTATGTCCGAGAGGAACATAATATTGCGTCAAAGTTGGGATTCGATACATCTTCACCCTTGGAATGTCAACAACACTGACATAAACTGCATGGCAATACAGACGAGGGGGCACCGAATGCCTGAAGGCCGGACAGGGCAGGGATACGGCGGCGAAAGCCTGCTGTTTCTGACGGATGAGCAGCTGCGCCAGGGGATCGAGGCAATGTTTTTTGCCTACCGCGGCTTTACCGCCGATCCGGACCGGATTCTGGCGGAATTGTCCTATGGCCGGGCGCATCACCGGGCGGTCCACTTTATCAACCGCTCACCCGGAACGACGGTGAACAACCTTCTCAGCATTCTGGGCGTGACCAAACAGTCGCTGAACCGGGTGCTGCGCACATTGATCGGCGACGGTTTGGTGATCAGCAAGGTGGG
This sequence comes from Leisingera sp. NJS204, assembly GCF_004123675.1. Taxonomy (NCBI): domain Bacteria; kingdom Pseudomonadati; phylum Pseudomonadota; class Alphaproteobacteria; order Rhodobacterales; family Roseobacteraceae; genus Leisingera; species Leisingera sp. NJS204. The sequence continues at coordinate 3,984,599 of NZ_CP035417.1, forward strand.
TGAGCTGGATAAACGCGAGCGGCATCTGTATCTGACCGAACAGGGCGCGGCGCTGGAGGCCACGCTGTCAGACGCCCAGCGCGCCCGGATGCGCGCCGCCTACAAAGATGCCGGCCCCGAGGCGGTGCAAGGTTTCAAAAAGGTGCTGGAAGCAATGATGGATGCGGATATGCGCCGTGCCTATGCCAAGTTGCGGGATTAAGGCGTATGAGCATGCATGACGCCCATCTGCTGATCATTGACGACGACGAACGCATCCGCGGGCTTTTGAAGAAATTCCTGATGCGCTCCGGCTTTCTGGTCACTGCAGCGCGCGACGCGGCCCATGCCCGCCGGGTGCTGGCGGGCTTGGATTTCGACCTGATCGTCATGGATGTGATGATGCCCGGCGAGGACGGTATCTCGCTGACAACTTCCTTGCGCGAAACGATGGCCACACCGATCCTGCTGCTGACCGCCAAGGGCGAGACTGAGGACAGGATTGCCGGACTGGAAGCTGGCGCGGATGACTACCTGCCAAAACCCTTTGAGCCCAAAGAGCTGCTGCTGCGTGTCAACGCAATCCTGCGGCGGATGCCGGACACGGTTGCACAGGAAAGTGCGCCCAAAGTGCTGCATCTGGGTGCCATCCGCTATGACATCGAACGCGGTGAAATGTGGCAGGGGGATGAGCTGATCCGCCTCACCGGCACCGAAAGCCAGTTGATGAAGATCTTCTCGGCCCAGCCCGGCGAGCCGGTCTCCCGCACCAAGCTGGTCGAGGATCTGGGCCGCGACCGCGGTCAGGCGCAGGAACGCGCGGTAGACGTGCAGATCACCCGTCTGCGCCGCAAGATCGAGCCGAACCCGAAACAGCCGCAATACCTGCAAACCGTCCGCGGCGCAGGCTACATGCTGGCCCCCGAGTAAAGCCCCAGCCTCTTCTTCTGGCCGCAAATATCCCGGGGTCCGGGGCAGCGCCCCGGGATTCCCCTTGCCGCGCAGCGCCGCGGCCCCCTAGGGTCGCGCCAAACCCCGCAGCAGGAGGATACGAGCCATGACAACCGCACTGATCACCCACGCGGATTGCCTAAATCACGTCACGCCGGACGGGCATCCGGAACAGGTGGCACGGCTTGCGCATATCCTGCACGCGCTGGAACCATTGGACCTGAAACGCGTAACCGCGCCGATGGCTGCCGAGGATGACATCCTGCGCATCCACCCTGCGGGTTATTTGTCGGACTTGCGCAAAGCCTCCCCTAGCGAAGGCTGGGCACAAATTGATGGCGACACCTTCATGTCTCCCGGCTCGCTGGATGCCGCCTTCCGCGCAGCCGGTGCAGTGGTGCGCGGTGTCGATATGGTGCTAGGCGGCGAGGTGCAGAACGCGTTTGCTGCTGTGCGCCCGCCTGGGCATCACGCGGAAACAGACACTGCAATGGGGTTTTGCCTGTTCGGCAATGCGGCACTAGCGGCGAAACACGCGCTGGACCACCATGGACTTAACCGCGTCGCGGTGGTGGATTTCGACGTGCATCACGGCAATGGTACCCAGGATCTGCTGTGGGACGAGGCGCGCGCTCTGGTGATCACCAGCCAGCAGATGCCACTCTGGCCCGGCTCCGGCCGCCCTGAGGAGGACGGCGCCCATGGCAATATCCTGAACATGCCGCTGGCACCGGGATCGGGCCGCACTGAAATGCAGGCGGCCTATGAAGGCCAGGCATTCCCGCGCCTGCGTGCCTTCAAGCCAGAGTTGATTATCATTTCGGCAGGCTTTGACGCCCATCAGGACGATCCGCTTGCCAGCCTCAACTGGGCAACAGAAGATTTCGCCTGGATCACTGCCGAACTGTGCAGACTTGCAAGTGAACTGTGCCAGGGCCGTATCGTCTCGACTTTGGAAGGCGGATATGATCTGAACGCGCTGGCCGCCGCAACGCGCGCGCATGTGGAAGAATTGATAAAGGCACCGGCATGACTGAGACCCGCAACGAGCCCCCCGTGGACCAGATGAGCTTTGAACAGGCGATGCGTGAGCTGGAAGGCGTGGTGGACCAGCTGGAGCGCGGCGACGTGGCGCTGGATGCCTCAATCGCGCTTTACGAACGCGGTGCTGCGCTGAAGAAACGCTGCGAGGATGAGCTGAAACGCGCCGAGGAAAAGGTTGCCGCCATTACGCTGGATGCAAACGGCACCCCCAAGGGCACCCAGCCGCTGGATGCCGGCTGAGCCATGACCGCCGCAGCAGACGCCCGAACGCGCCCCTTTGCAGATGCGTTGAAAAACGCACAGGCCAGCATCACCGCACATATGGAAATGCGGCTGGCAGGCAGCGACAAGCTGCATACTGCGATGCGCTACGCCATCACCGGCGGCAAGATGCTGCGCGGCTTTCTGGTGCTGGAAAGCAGCCGTCTGCACGGTGTCCCGGCTGAAGCTGCCCTTGAGGCAGCGCTCGCTATTGAATGCATCCACGCTTATTCGCTGGTACATGACGACCTGCCCTGCATGGACGATGACGACCTGCGCCGCGGCCAGCCTACTGTGCACAAAAAATGGGATGAGGCGATGGCAGTTCTTGCCGGCGACAGCCTGCAGGCCTTTGCCTTTGAGCTGCTGGCAGACCCCAAGGCTGGCCCCCACGCCCTGACCCTGATCCGCGGCCTGGCGCAGTCCTCCGGCAAAGACGGCATGGTGTCGGGCCAGATGCTGGACATAGCGGCAGAGACCGCCGATGCGCCGCTGACGCTGGAGCAGATCACCAGGCTGCAGGGCCGCAAGACTGGATGCCTTATCGAATGGTCCGCCACTGCCGGCGCGGTGCTGGCGGGCGAAGACCCTGCGCCGCTGCGGCAATACGCACGCGCCCTTGGCCTTGCCTTCCAGATCGCCGACGACATCTTGGATGTGGAAGGCGATGCCGCCAAGGTCGGCAAGGCCGTGCGCAAGGATGCCGATGCCGGCAAGGCAACCTTTGTCTCGCTGCTCGGTCTGGCGGAGGCAAAAGCCCGCGCACAGTCCTTGTGCGACGAGGCCTGCACCGCGCTGTCACCTTATGGTGAGGATGCAGCAACCTTGAAGGCAGCCGCGCGTTTCGTTATTGCGCGCGACAGCTAACACCGCGCGCCACGCCCCGGCACCCTGCCCGGCGCAGCCCAAGGAGACACCATGTCCGACCGGCCCAAGACCCCGCTTCTGGACCAGATTACCCGCCCCGCGGATCTGAAGGGGCTGACGGATGCGCAACTGGTGCAAGTGGCGCAGGAACTGCGGCAGGAAACCATTGCTGCGGTTTCCGTCACCGGCGGCCATCTGGGTGCAGGCCTGGGTGTGGTGGAGCTGACCACCGCCCTGCACGCAGTCTTTGACACCCCGCGGGACAAGGTGATCTGGGACGTCTCCCACCAGTGTTATCCGCATAAGATCCTGACCGGGCGCCGCGACCGTATCCGTACCCTGCGGATGAAGGACGGCCTCAGCGGTTTCACCAAACGTTCCGAGTCGCCCTACGATCCGTTTGGCGCCGCCCATAGTTCCACCTCGATCAGCGCCGCGCTTGGCTTTGCGGTGGCGCGCGACCTCGGTGGTGTGATCCCCGAGGGCAACGGCGACGCTATCGCGGTGATCGGCGACGGCTCGATGTCGGCCGGCATGGCGTTTGAAGCGATGAACAACGCAGGCCATCTGGGCAAGCGGCTGATCGTCATCCTGAACGACAATGAAATGTCGATCGCTCCGCCCGTTGGCGCGCTGTCGTCTTATCTCTCACGCCTCTACGCAGGCGAACCCTTCCAGGAGCTGAAGGCCGCCGCCAAGGGGGCCGTCTCGCTGCTGCCCGAACCCTTCCGCGAGGGCGCCAAACGCGCCAAGGACATGCTGAAAGGCATGGCCGTCGGCGGCACTCTGTTCGAAGCCTTGGGGTTTTCCTACCTCGGCCCCATCGACGGGCATGACATGGATCAGCTGCTGCCAGTGCTGCGCACGGTCAAGGCCCGGGCCACCGGTCCGATCCTGATCCATGTGCTGACCAAAAAGGGCAAGGGCTACGCCCCGGCAGAAGCTGCCCGCGACAAGGGCCACGCCACCGCCAAATTCGACATGGTGACGGGGGAGCAGAAGACGGCGCCCTCCAACGCGCCCTCCTATACCTCGGTGTTCGGCAACGAGCTGGTGAAGCTCGCAGCCGCGGACGACAAGATCTGCGCCGTGACCGCGGCGATGCCCGACGGCACCGGGTTGAACCTGATGGCCGAACGCTACCCCTCGCGCACCTTTGACGTCGGCATTGCCGAACAGCACGGCGTGACCTTTGCCGCTGCATTAGCGGCCGGCGGCATGAAGCCGTTTTGCGCGATGTATTCCACTTTTCTGCAGCGCGGCTATGACCAGGTGGTGCATGACGTGGCGATCCAGCGTCTGCCGGTTCGCTTTGCCATCGACCGCGCCGGTCTGGTGGGCGCCGATGGTGCCACCCACGCAGGCAGCTTCGACATTGGCTATATGGCAAACCTGCCTGGCATGGTGGTGATGGCTGCCGCCGACGAGGCCGAGCTGGCCCATATGGTCGCCACCGCCGCTGCCCATGACGACGGCCCCATCGCCTTCCGCTATCCCCGCGGCGAGGGCGAAGGCGTCGAGATGCCCGAAACCCCGGAAGTGCTGGAGATCGGCAAGGGCCGGATGATCCAAGCGGGCAAACGCGTGGCGCTCTTGTCCTTCGGCACCCGCCTGGGCGAGGTGCGAAAGGCCGCCGAAGCATTGGCGGCCAAGGGCATCACCCCAACCATCGCCGACGCCCGCTTTGCCAAACCGCTGGACCGCGATCTGATCCTCCAGCTGGCTGCGGATCACGAGGCACTGATCACCATCGAGGAAGGCGCAGTGGGCGGTTTCGGCTCCCATGTCGCACAGCTGCTAGCCGAGGAAGCCGTGTTCGACAGCGGCCTCAAGTACCGCTCCATGGTGCTGCCCGATACCTTTATCGACCAGGCCAGCCCTGCGGATATGTACGAGGTCGCGGCCATGAACGCGCCGCAGATCGAAGCCAAGGTGCTGGAGGTGCTGGGCGTGGCAACAATTGGCGAGAAGCGGGCATAACTCACACCCTTTTCATACCTGTTTCTTGCAGCATTCAGACTAAGGGCAATCGAACCCATTCTGGATTTGCGTTGTGCTATCTGTATCCGGTTACTGTGCAAAAAAACCGGTAAATACCCGCTGACATGCCCGTGTTCAGCTTGCGTACCAATGCTGCAATCTGATCATCCCCCAGCAGATAGACAGGCAGTTTATCCAGGTTCATCACGGCGAAATTCATCAGCATCGCCCGCTTGGCGAAAACTGCGAAACCAAACACAACATCTATCTTTCGTGCAAAGGATTGCTGTTCCCACAGCTGATCCATCACACCCGGAAACTGCTGGTTGATCCGTGCATAAAGCCGGCCCAGTGTCCTGAAGTTAAACAGCACAAAGATCAGATGCAGAATGCCCAATCCTAAACCCCCGGCGGCTCCGCAGGCGGCACAAAGCTCTCCATGTCCTCGGCCTCCAGCACTGCCCGCAGCCCCTCGCGATAGGTAGGATAAAGCAGCTTCACACCCAGCTCTTCCTTGATGCGGAGGTTGCGGACGCGCTTGTTCTCTCCATAGAAACTGCGCGCCATAGGGGTCATGCCAGCCTCGTCAAAGGGCACTTCGGCGGGCACCGGCAGGCCCAGCAGTTCTGCTGCATGGCCCAGCACATCCTGCGGCGGCGCCGGATCATCGTCGCAGACGTTGAAAATGGCACCGGGGCGGGGCTGCGCAATGGAGGCCGCCAGCACCTGGGCAATGTCCTCCACATGAATGCGGGAAAACACCTGACCCGGCTTGATGATCCGCCGCGCCTTGCCCGCCATCAGCTTTGCAAAGGGGCCGCGGCCGGGACCGTAGATGCCCGCTAGCCGGAAGATGTGCAGCGGCAGACCGGGGATGGCCTGCCATTGCGCCTCGGCCCGGGCGCGCCAATCGCCGCGCTCGCTGGAGGGCGTCACCGGCGTGTTCTCATCCACCCAGGCGCCGTCGTGATGGCCATAAACTGCCGTAGTCGACAGATACCCCACCCATTCCAGATCGGGGGCAGCAGTGATTTGACCAGCCATCGCGGCCAGCACCGGGTCACCCGCCATGTTCGGCCCTATCGAGCTCAGAACATGGGTGACCCCGTCCAGCGGCACGTCCTGCCCGGGCCAGGTGATCATCTCCACGCCTTCGGCCTCCACAGCCTCGCGCGAAGTGCCGATAACCCGCCATCCCTGCGCCAGCAGGCGCGGCGCAAGCGCCCGGGCGGTATAGCCAAATCCAAGACAAAGCAGCGTTTTCCTCATGCTTCCTAGATGCGTTGGCCGCGCCTGCTGCGCAAGGGTTGATTCGAATCCCGATCAGCCTTTTCATGGCGCGCATGGACAAACAGAAACCGGGACTTTCAAACGCCTACGCCCTGCAGACACCTGCCGATTCCAAGCGGCTTTACAGGGACTGGGCCAGCACATACGACCAGGATTTCGCCGCCGGGCAGGGCTACCTCCTGCCCGGATTGACTGCCAAGGTTTTTGCCGCCGCCGGGGGAGCCGGCCCGGTGCTGGACGTCGGTGCCGGAACCGGTCTGTGCGGCCAAGCGTTGCGGGCGATTGGAATAGAACCAATCGACGCCACCGATATAAGCGCCGCGATGCTGGCCGAAGCCTTGCGCAAGGATGCCTACCGTGACGTGATCGAAGCCGATCTGCTGGAAGGCATCCCGGTGCCGCGCGGGTCCTACCGAGGTGTGGTCTCCTCCGGCACCTTCACCCATGGGCACCTCGGCCCGGAAGTCCTGCCCGCCCTGTTGCGGGTGGCCGCACCCGATGCCTGGTTTGCTCTGTCGGTGAATGCCAAGTTCTACGGTAAGGCGGGGTTTTCCGAAGCCTTCGGCCGGCTGCTGCGCGGGCAATGGATCAAAAATCTTACACTGCCTGAACTGCCCATCTACGGACCTGGCGCGACGGGGGCGCACAAGGACGACACCGCCCTGATCGCGCGATTTCAAAAAGTATAGCGCCCCTTTGCCACTTAGCTGTTGGACAGGCGGGGATCCAAACGCCGCGCAAAGCGCGGCGCCGGACCCAACTGCCCAGGGACATCTTCAGAGGTTCCTGAAACAAGGGGAGCTCCCGCGTCTTAGGACGGCATCTGCGATGCCACCCGCGCCTTTGGGCCCGGCGCCGCACCTGGCGGCGCGCCGCGTCAGCGCCCCTTCCAGACCGGATCGCGCTTTTCGGCAAAGGCGCGGGCGCCTTCCAGGTTGTCCTCGGAACCATAGAGAACATCCACCGACTGCAGCTGCCGCTGCGTGATCCGGTTCATCGCGTCCTGGAATTTGGAATCTTCAGCGTCGCGCACGATCTCCTTGATTGCCGCATAGACCAGCGGCGGGCCGGAGGCGAGCAGCCGCGCCAGCTCCCAGGCCCGGTCCATCAGCTGGTCCGCCGCCACGATCTCGTTCACCAGGCCCCAGCGGTTGGCCTCTTCTGCGTCAAACCAGCGCCCGGTCAGCAACAGCTCCATAGCGATGTGATAAGGGATGCGCTTGGGCAGCTTCACGCTGGCGGCATCGGCCACAGTGCCGGAGCGGATCTCCGGCAACGCAAAGGTGGCATGATCGGCAGCGATGATCACATCCGCTGACAGCGCCAGCTCCAGCCCGCCGCCACAGGCGATGCCATTCACGGCGGCAATCACCGGTTTGTTCATGTCGCGCAGCTCCTGCAGGCCACCAAAGCCGCCGACGCCATAATCGCCATCCACTGCATCGCCGTCAGCCGCGGCTTTCAGGTCCCAGCCTGGGCAGAAGAACTTTTCTCCACCGCCGGTCAGGATCGCCACCCGCAGCTCTGGATCATCGCGGAAGCCGCGGAATACCTCCCCCATCACCCGGCTGGTCTGCAGGTCAATGGCATTGGCCTTGGGCCGGTCCAGCGTCACTTCCAGTATGGCGCCGTCGCGGCGGGTTTTCACAGGGCTGTCGGTCATATCAATTCCTCCTGGCACGGTAGTACCGCTTATGTTTCAGGCCGAAGCCTCAGTATTTCCGCCGCATCAGCGCATCTGCTGCAACGGCGTCAGCTGGCGTGCAGAGAAGCGGGTTGATCTCGATCTCTTCCAATCCCAGCGCGTTTTCCATCACATAGGCCTCGACTGCGCGGATGGCGCGCAGGATCGCCCCCCTGTCTGCTGCCGGGGCACCCCGGTAGCCGTCCAGCAGTTTGGCGATGCGCAGAGCCTGGAGCGCGGCTTCTATGTCCGCATCCGAAGCAGGCAGCAGGAAAGAAGCGCTGTCCGCCATCAGCTCAGTCAAAGTCCCGCCCGCTGCCAGTGTCATGACAAAGCCGTGTGCCGGGTCCTTCACCACTCCGATCAGCAGCTCCGCTACAGCACCGGTGACCATCTCCTCCACCAGGAAACGCTCTGCAGGCATGTTGAAAGCGGCGTCGCTCACCTCCTGTCCCGAATTCAGGTTCAGCACTACCGCGCCAGCTTCCGTCTTGTGGGCCACGCCTTCGCCCTTCAGCACCACCGGGAAACCGACATCCACTGCCACCGCGCGGGCGTTGGTGGCCGAAGCCGCCCGTTTGGAGCGTGGAGTGCGCAGCCCATAGCTGGCAAGCTGCCACTTGGCCTCGGCCTCGGGCACCAGATCAGGCTCCACAACCGGGGTCGGCAGCAACAGCGGCACAGACGCTTCCGGAAGCGGCAGGCTGGCTGCTTCGCAGGCAGCAATCGCTTCGCTGAGACCGCAGAAGGGCACCACGCCCGCATCCATCAGCCGGGCCGCCACATCCTCTGGCAGCAGTTCCGGCAGAGTGGCAACAAGGCCGACATTGGCCCCGGTCCGCTCGTGCGCACCGATGGCGGCCTGTATCGCGCATTCCCAATCCGAGGCATCGCAGCGGTCATTGCGCGGGAAGTCGACGATCAGCATAGTCATCGCCAGCTGCGGATCCATCATTGCCGAGAATGCCTGTGTCATCGCCTCGGCATCCCGCCAGATATAAGTGTGGTAGTCGAGCGGGTTTGCCAGCGCGACCATCGGTCCCAGCGCCTCCCGCAATTCTTCCCTTTGGCGATCATTCAGGGGCGGGAACACGACATTGCGCGCATGGCAGGTGTCCGCGGCCAGGCTTGCCTCCCCTCCGGAGCAGCTGATCGTTGCAATGCGGTTCGAAGGCAGCCGCCCCGTCACATGCAGCAATTTCAGTGTCTCCAGGAAGGAGGGCAAGTCATTGAGACGCGGAATGCCAAGACGTGAGAGCAAAGCCCCCGCACCCGCGTCACCGCCCGCAAGCGAGGCAGTATGAGAAACAGTCGCGGCCTGGGCCTCGGCGGATCTGCCGACCTTAAGGGCAACGATCGGCTTTCCCAATTCGCGTGCTCTGGCCGCCAATGCCTCAAACGCACGCAAATCGCCAAAACCTTCGATATGCAGGCCAAGTGCTGTGACACGGTCGTCTTCCAGCAGTGCTTCGCCGATGGCAGCGATGCCCGACTGTGCCTGGTTGCCGGCCGTCACCACATAGGCCACCGGCAGGCCGCGTTTCTGCATGGTCAGGTTGATGGCGATGTTGGAGCTTTGAGTGACCAGCGCCACGCCCCGTTCTGCCCGTGCCCCGCCATGCTGGTCCGGCCACAAGAGCGCACCGTCCAGATAATTGATGAAACCATAGCAGTTGGGGCCAAGGAAAGGCATATCTCCAGCCGCTTCCAGTAACTGCGCCTGCAAGTCTGCCCCTTCGGCGTCCTCAGCGGCGGCTTCCAAGAAGCCGGATGCAAAACAGACCGCACCGCCCGCGCCGCGCGCCGACAGTGCCCGCACCACTTCGATGGTGGCAAAGCGGTTGACCCCGATGAACACCGCATCCGGCGCCTCCGGCAGACTGTCCGCATCCTTGAAGGCAGGCAGGCCCGCGACCTCGTCTGCCTTGGGGTGGACGGGCCAGATGGTGCCCTCAAACCCCATCTTCTGGCATTGCTCAATCACCAAGCGGCACCATGCGCCGCCGCCGATCACAGCAATGGTCTTGGGACGAAAGAGGCGGGATAGGTCGCGTGTCATTTTCTAGCGGTTCCGCTGGTAGAGAGTTCGGGAGCCTCCGGCGGGGATATTTTCCGCATGAGGAAGTAAGTTTTCGTTAACCAGAATCACACCCAATAACTGTGCGGTACAGGCGGGGACGCCAATGGCCGTGCAAGGGGAAGAGAGCCTCTCTCTTTACCGGGGCGGCTCTTGCGGGCCGCCCTTTTCCTCTTGCCCCCAATATCCCCGCCGGAGGCATCCGGCTTACCCGTCCGCGCTTCGGTCGAGATGGCCCAGATCCCTGCCGGGGTCAATCCGGTCGCGCACGCGGGTCTTCAGCTCTTTCACATCAGGAAAGCCGCCGTCACGTTTGCGCTCCCAGATCAGCTCCTTATCAACATGGATCTCAAAGATCCCGCCCGAATCTCCGGGAACCAGTGTCACACCGCCCAAGGCGCCTTGGAAGGTCTGCAGCAGCTCCTGCGCCATCCAGCCTGCCCGCAGCAGCCAGTTGCAGCCGGTACAGTAGGTAATGGTCAAAACAGGTTTCCCGGACCGGGTCATGGATCAGCCTCCGACAGCGCGCAGCATCTCGCGGCTGATGATGTGCCGTTGGATTTCACTGGTGCCTTCCCAGATACGTTCGACCCGCGCATCGCGCCAGATGCGTTCCAGCGGCAGCTCATCCATCAGCCCCATGCCGCCGTGGATCTGGATCGCTTCATCCGCGACCATGGCCAGCATCTCGGTCGCTTTCAGCTTGGCCATCGACATGTCGCTCTCGGTGACGGTGCCCTGATCGAATTTCCAACCCGCTTCCCAGGTCAAGAGGTTCGCCGCTTTCATCTCCAGCGCCATATCCGCCAGTTTGAAGGAAATACCCTGGAACTTACCGATCTGCTGGCCGAACTGCTTGCGCTCCGCCGCGTATTCGACCGAATGCTGCAACGCGCGCTCAGCCCGGCCCAGACAAGTGGCAGCCACCTGCAGGCGGGTTGCGCCCAGCCAGGTGTTTGCAACCTCGAACCCTTTGTCGACCTCCCCCAGAATGGCCGAGGACGGCAGGCGGCAGTCATCGAATTCCAGAACCGCGTTGGTGTAGCCGCGGTGGCTGACGTTGCCGTAACCATCCCGCACTTCAAATCCCGGCGTGCCCTTGTCAACAAAGAAGGCGGTGATCTTCTTCTTCGGCCCGCGCGGGGTGTCCTCAACCCCGGTTGCCATGAAGCAGATGGCAAAATCGGCGATATCCGCGTGGCTGATGAAGTGCTTGGTTCCGTTCAGGATCCAGTCATCACCGTCTTTGCGCGCGGTCGCCTTCATGCCGCGCAGGTCGGAGCCCGCGTCCGGCTCGGTCATTGCCAGGCAATCCCATTTCTCACCTTTCATGCAGGGGAACAGGTACTTCTCTTTCTGCTCCTCGGTGCCCGCCAGCAGGATGTTCGAAGGGCGCGCGACGCCGGTCCAGTGCAGCGCATAGTTGGCGCGGCCCAGTTCCTTTTCATACATCAGCCACGACAGCGTATCGAGGCCGGCGCCACCTGCTTCCTCAGGCATGTTGGCGGCATAAAGCCCCGCTTCCATCGCCTTTTTCTGCACATCACGAATCACATCCATGTCCAGGTGACCGGTGCGCTCGATCTCCGCCTCATGCGGATAGAGCTCCTTTTCCACAAAGGCGCGGGTGGTCTCAACGATCATGGACTGTTCTTCGGTCATCCCGAACTGCATGGCGGTCTTCCTTCGGCAAATCTGTTGCACATCAGATTACGCCGCTTGCGGGCACTTATCATGCAGGATTAGAGATAATCATGCAAAATTGGACAAAAGATGCCGCTGCAGCGCAGCAATTGGATGTGCTGCTGTTTGATGCTTTCTCGGCTCATTGCCTGGCCAACACGGTGGAGCCCTTGCGGGCGGCCAATACGTTCGCCGGGCGGCAGGTCTATGCCTGGCGGTTCCTGACGCTGGACGGCGGGCCGGCTGTGTCGTCCTCAGGCATGGAGGTGCGGGCGCATGGAAAACTGGGCGACTGCACCGGCGATGTGCTGATTGCGATGCCGTCCTACGATTTCCTGCGTCATGCCACCGTGGCCACCGCGCGGGCGCTGAAGTCCGCAGCCCGCCGCTACACGGTGCTGGCGGGATTTGACACCGGCGCCTGGCTGCTGGCACAGGCCGGACTCCTGTACGGCAAGCGCGCCACCATTCATTGGGAAGAGTTGAACCGCTTTACCGAGGCTTTTCCCGAAGTACAGACGGAACGTGCCCGCCAGGTCCGGGATGGCGACCGCGTCACCTGCACCGGTGCGCTGGCAGCCTTTGACACCATGATGGAGCTGATCGGAGACCAGCACGGCGCCGCGTTGCGGCTGGAGGTAGCGGCGCTGTTCATGGCGCCCGAAGCAACCGAAACCCAGGACCCGATCCTGGTGCGCGGTAAATCGGTTGCCCGTGCGGTGGCGGTGATGCAGGCCAATCTGGAAACGCCCCTGCCGATCGCTGCCGTGGCGCGCAAAGCGGGCCGCAGCCAGAAGGATCTGGAGGCGCGGATGAAAGCGGAACTTGGAGCCACTCCGCAAGCGGTTTACCGGCGGCTGCGGCTGATTCAGGCCAGAAAGCTTGTGTTAGAGACTGTTTTGAGTGTCTCGGAGATTGCCCTGCGCTGTGGCTACGACGACCCGAGTGCGCTAACCCGGGCTTTCAAGGCGGAGTTTGGAAATACCCCGCGCAGCTTGCGCAGCAGCGGCTAGGCTTGCTTGGCTGCCATCCACTGGTTCAGCCGCCAAAGCCCCCAGGCCAGCGGGATCGCCGCCAGGCCGCCGATCACATAGGCCAGCGGCTCATCCGCGAAGGACTCGAACATCTGCGTATAGGCATGGATCGCGGCAAAGGTCAGCGCCGCGTTGAACAGCCCGCGCTGGTGCCGCTGCGCCGCCCAGAAAATCACCGCCGCCAGCACTGCTGCCCAGAGCACCGAATAGACGTTTTCGGAGATGAACAGCGCGCTGTCGCGGAAGGCATCGCGGGCAGCGGAAAAGGATTCCCAATCCTCGTAGCCGTCGCTGTAACGGCCCGGCCCCCAGACGGTTTCGCCCACCACGTCCCCCCACAGCGACCCGACCAGGGCGCAGAGGTTTGCAACCACAAACCCCAGGATCGCCAGGATGCGCAGGTGCCGGGCGTCACGCTCTGCCAGCCGGGAGGCACCCCAGACACAGAGCACGATCAGAAGTACCATCTGCAGGATCGTCAGTGTCGATTCCGGCGAATAGAACACATAAGCCGCGTGGAAATAACTGGTGCCGGTATCCAGCATCTGGGCAAAGGGCGCAATCGCCAGCGCGGTGACAAAGCGCACGTCCACCTGCCAGCCAGCCAGGGCCAGCGCCGCCGTGTAGTAAAGCAGCGCCAGGTTCCGCAGCGGTGAGCCGATGCCGTATTGCTGCAGCAGCAGCTCGATCCCGGCCAAATGCATCGCCAGCCCCATCAGCAGGACCGCCCCCAGCACAAACCCCGTGGACCAGGCCCCGTGCCGCCAGCGCCAGACACAAATCGCTGCCACCAGCGCTCCGGCAGGCAGCATCACCCAGCCGGCGATATCCTGGTATTTGTCCACCAGCTCAATCCCGGCGCCCCCCATCAGCATGCCTGCCCCGATCAAGGTGGCGGAATTGCCGAACATCCGCAGCATTTCGCGGCCGCGCGCCAACACCGCCAGCCCGCCGCCCAGCATCAGTATACCGGTCACTGCCACCGCCAGCGGATCGGCCAGCCAGAAGATGAAACCGGCGGTGGCCGCAATGATCCCGAAACACAGGATCGCATTCACCGCCAGTGACACCATCACTTCGCGTGAACGCGCCTCGATGGTGCGGGCCTGAATCGCAGTCAGCACTCCCTCCTCGACCAGCGCGGTTGTGTCGGTAATGGCGTGCATCAGCGGTCCCTCATGGCATCCAAAAGATACCGCCAGCATGGACCGGCGTTCTTTCTGTGGAAAGGGGAGGAATTCCCGCCGCTTACCCTTTCGTCCGGCTTGGAACCCAGGCGTAGCCGTTTTCACACAGGAGATAGGCCTCCCTCAGGCCATGCGGCTTGTCCGCGGGCGCCTGCAGAATGGTGAATCCCGCCGCCTCTGCCCGGTCGACGGCCTCATCCGGATCGGTATCATACAGGCGGATCTCAATCCCGGCCCCGCGCGGCGGGTTTTCCGGCAGCAGCCCCAGCAGCGGGTTTTCTGCATAGGTGCGATCACTGTGCAGCTGAAAGACCTGACCGCCATAGGTGACGATAGCAAAATCCTTGCTTACCTGATGGCCCCTCATATGAAAAACAGTCTCTAAAAAGGTTATTTCTGCCGGAACATCCCGCACCAGCAGATTGATCCCGATCCCGCGCAGGGAGCGGCCGAAACTATCCGCATCTATTGTTTCATAATCCATGAGCCCAGCTTTCCCCGCAAACCGCCCTGCGGCAACGCCAAATGCGTCAGCCCTCGGCGCCTTTCCACCGCCCGTATGAAGCTTTGATGGCAAAGCCAGCAATCCGCTTGCCTTCCCGCGCGCAATCGGAACAATTGGAATATGTCAGAAAACATTTTTCCTAGCTGGCCCGACTCCGCCCCTCAATTGATCGACGTCGCAGCCGGCCGCGCGCCGGCGGATACAGTGATCCGGCAGGGTATCTGGGTCAATGTCCACACCCGCGAGCAGCTGCCCGGCCATGATATTGCGATCAAGGCCGGCCGCATTGCTTATGTCGGACCGGATGCCTCTTATTGCACCGGGCCTGAGACGCAGATCATAGAGGCGCATGGCCGCTACATGATCCCGGGCCTCTGCGACGCCCATATGCATATTGAATCCGGCATGCTGACCCCGGCGGAATTCGCCCGCGCGGTGATCCCGCATGGCACCACCTCGATGTTCACAGACCCGCATGAGATTGCCAATGTTCTGGGTCTGGACGGGGTGCGCTATATGCATGACGAGGCGCTGATGCAGCCCGTCAGCATATTCACCCAGATGCCGAGCTGCGCGCCGTCGGCGCCCGGGCTGGAGACCACAGGCTATGAAATCTCTGCCGAGGACGTGGCAGAGGCAATGAACTGGCCTGGCATCATCGGCCTGGGGGAGATGATGAATTTCCCCGGCGTTGCCAATGCCGACCCCAAGATGCTGGCTGAAATCGCCGCCACCCAGCGCGCGGGCAAGACCGTGGGCGGCCATTATGCCTCTCCCGATCTTGGCCCTGACTTCGCAGCCTATGTGGCAGGCGGTCCGGCGGATGACCACGAGGGCACCTGCGAGGCCGACGCCATTGCACGGGTCCGCCAGGGGATGCGGTCGATGATGCGGCTGGGCTCGGCCTGGTACGACGTCGAAAGCCAGATCACTGCGGTGACGGAAAAAGGGCTGGACCCGCGCAATTTCATCCTTTGCACCGACGACTGCCATTCCGGCACGCTGGTCAATGACGGACATATGAACCGGGTTGTGCGCCACGCGATTGCCTGCGGCTGCGATCCGGTGGTTGCCCTGCAGATGGCCACCATCAACACCGCCACCCATTTCGGGCTGGAACGCGAGATCGGCTCGATCACCCCTGGCCGCCGGGCTGACGTGATCCTGACCTCCGACTTGCGTGAATTGCCTATCGAACTGGTTGTCGCACGCGGGCAGATCGTCGCGGAATCAGGCACTATCAAGGTCGAATGCCCGCACTACACCTGGCCCGCCAGCGCCCGCGGCACAGTGCATCTGGGTCACGAACTGACGGCGAAAGACTTTGAGCTTACCGCGCCCGAGGGCGCCAATGCGGTCACCGCCAATGTGATCGGTGTTGTGGAAAACCAGGCCCCGACCAAGGCGCTGCAGGCAGAACTGCCGGTTGTGGACGGACTGGTCGAGGGCGCGGGCGATGTCTGCCAGATCGCCCTGGTCGAACGCCACCGCGCCACAGGCGGCGTCACCAACGCCTTTGTCTCCGGCTTCGGCTACACCGGCAAAATGGCGATGGCCTCAACCGTGGCGCATGACAGCCACCACATGATCGTGGTCGGCACCGACCGCAATGAGATGGCGCTGGCAGCCAACCGCCTGTCCCAAGTGGGCGGCGGCATCACCCTTTACAAGAACGGCAAGGAACTGGCCCTGGTTGAACTGCCGATTGCCGGCCTGATGTCCGACAGCCCCGCAACCGAGGTGGCTGCCAAGGCGCAAGTCATGATGGAAGCGATGGAAGCCTGCGGCTGCAGCCTGAAC
This sequence comes from Leisingera sp. NJS204, assembly GCF_004123675.1. Taxonomy (NCBI): domain Bacteria; kingdom Pseudomonadati; phylum Pseudomonadota; class Alphaproteobacteria; order Rhodobacterales; family Roseobacteraceae; genus Leisingera; species Leisingera sp. NJS204. Next base: position 4,000,941 of record NZ_CP035417.1, read on the forward strand.
AACGCCTATATGCAGCACTCGTTGCTGGCGCTGGTGGTGATCCCTGAGCTGAGAATTTCCGACCTTGGCCTGGTCGACGTGCGCACTTTTCAGAAAATTCCGGTAATCGAGCCTGCTCAATGATAACAACAAAACACCCCGGCCACCCGCCAACAGAAACTTTCAACGACGCAACCGAAGCGGTTGACCGGCTTGAGTTGCTTTACCGGCAGGCCACCGGCTTCATCTGCGAGGAATTCAGCCGTGCAATGGCTGACGGGGCGCCGGACAACCAGCGCATCCGCGCCTTTTACCCGGAAATCCGGTTCTCCACCACGAGTTTTGCCCAGGTAGACAGCCGCCTCAGCTTTGGCCACGTTTCTGCCCCCGGCACCTATGCTACCACGGTGACGCGGCCGGACCTGTTCCGCAATTACCTGATCCAGCAGATTACCCTGCTCATTCGCAACCACGGTCAGCCAGTGACCATCGATGTCTCTGACACTCCGATCCCGGTGCATTTTGCAGTCGCCTCACGCCCCGATTTGACGGTGCCGCAGGACGGTGCAGCCGGGTTCACCCTGCGCGACGTATTTGACGTGCCGGATCTGTCGACCACCAATGACGATATCGTCAACGGCACCTATCAGCCGCCTAATGGCACCGGACCGCTGGCGCTGTTCACCGCACAGCGCATCGACTACTCGCTGGCCCGGCTCAGCCATTACACTGCCACCAGCGCCGAGCATTTCCAGAACCACGTGCTGTTCACCAATTACCAATTCTATGTCGCCGAATTTGAAGCCTACGCCCGCTCCCAGCTGGCGGATCCGGACTCCGGATATACCAGCTTTGTCAGCACCGGCGACCACGAGATCACCGATCCCTCAGCTGTGATACCGGCGATAGGCAAGCTGCCGCAGATGCCCACCTATCACCTGAAGCGCGCAGACGGAGGCGGCATCACCTTGGTCAACATCGGTGTCGGCCCGTCCAATGCCAAAACCGCCACCGATCATATCGCGGTGCTGCGCCCGCATGCCTGGCTGATGGTCGGCCATTGCGCAGGCCTGCGGAACACTCAGGCAATGGGAGACTTTGTACTGGCGCATGGATACTTGCGCGAAGACCACGTGCTGGATGATGATCTGCCGGTTTGGACACCGATCCCGGCGCTGGCGGAAATCCAGGTCGCACTCGAAGAGGCCGTGGCCGAGATCACTGAATACGAGGGTTTTGACCTCAAACGGATCATGCGCACCGGCACCGTCGCCACTATCGACAACCGCAACTGGGAATTGCGCGACCAGTCCGGTCCGGTGCAGCGGCTGTCACAATCCCGCGCCGTCGCGCTGGACATGGAAAGCGCCACCATCGCCGCCAATGGCTACCGCTTCCGGGTGCCTTATGGCACGCTTCTGTGCGTCTCCGACAAACCGCTGCATGGGGAGCTGAAGCTGCCGGGCATGGCCTCGGACTTTTACCGGACACAGGTTGCACGGCATCTGCAAATCGGCATAAGAGCAATGGAGCGGCTGCGCGGAATGCCTCTGGAGCGGCTGCACAGCCGGAAGTTGCGCTCGTTCGATGAAACGGCCTTCCTCTAAGGTTGAATTTTGCAGTTTTCCTAGAAAAAGTACCTATTTTCACCTGCTCGGTGCGCACAAGAAGTTGTGTTATCATACAACATAACGATAATATCCGGCGATGAGGCCCTAGAGTTCGGGCAGTTTAAGGAGACGAAGAATGTCCAAACCGATGACCAAAACCCAGCTTGTTGCCGCTCTGGCCGACGAAATGGGCAGCGACAAAAAAGTCGCAGGTTCCGCTCTGGAAGCGGTCTGCTCGCTGATCACCCGCGAAGTGTCGGGCGGCGGTGCCGTGACCCTGCCGGGCGTCGGCAAGATCTATTGCCGCGAGCGCCCCGAGCGCGAAGTGCGCAACCCGGCCACCGGCGAGAAGTTCACAAAAGAAGCCGACAAGGTTGTGAAAATGACCATCGCAAAGGCGTTGAAAGACAGCGTGAACGGCTGATACCGGCGACAAACCGGACGGTTTCAGGGCTGCCCGCACGGGCGGCCCTTTTCTTTTGCCCGGATGTTGTCCGGCTGCGGAAAAGCTTCGCCCCCGGCCGCAGCGATGTTGCTTGCCTATAGCCCCCGTCAAGCGCACCCTGCTGTCACGCCGAGGGAGGACTGCTGCATGACTGACGTGAATCTTATCCTGATCCTTGGGGCCGCGCTCTTGGCCGGTGCCAGCCCCGGCCCCGCGACGCTGACCATCGCCGGCACCGCCATGCAGCGCGGCCGCACCGCCGGGCTGGCCGTTGCCGCCGGCGTCAGCAGCGGTTCGCTGATCTGGTCCGTTTCCGCAGCTTTTGGCCTCGGCGCAGTGATGCTGGCCAATGCCTGGATTTTTGAGGGCGTTCGCTATTTCGGTGCAGGCTACCTGATGTATCTCGCGCTGCGCTCGGCCCGTTCCGCGCTGCGCCCCGGAAACCCGGAACTCAAGGTTTCTGCAGCGGGGTCCTTGCGTGCAGCTTATGCAAAGGGGCTGGCCCTGCATCTGACCAATCCCAAGGCGGTGCTGTTCTTTGGGTCGCTTTACGCCATCGGCATCCCGCCCGGCACCGAGCCATCAGCGCTGCTGACGGTGATCGCCGCCATCGCCGTGCAAAGTACGCTGATCTTCCACGGCTACGCCATTCTGTTCTCCAGCACCACTGCCAGCCGGGTCTACATCCGCCTGCGCCGCGGGTTTGAGGCCCTTTTTGCCGCCGCCTTTGGCGCCGCCAGCTGGCAGATCCTAATGGCCAAGCTCAGCTGATCCCGGTTCAGCCCAGCTTGATCTCCACTATCAATTGCCCGAAGGTCCGCTCCGGGAGAAAGGTACTCACAATGGATGCGCGCGCTATAGCCATGGGGCTGGCCTTTGCCTTGATGTGGTCCTCTGCTTTCACCTCCGCCCGGATCATCGTCCAAGACGCCTCGCCGCTGTTTTCCCTTGCGGTGCGGTTCCTGATCTCCGGCCTGATCGGTGTCGCCATCGCCCGCGCCATGGGCCAGACATGGCGGCTGACGCCGGGCCAGTGGCGCGCCACGGTGATCTTCGGCATCTGCCAGAATGCGCTGTACCTCGGCTTGAATTTCGTCGCCATGCAATGGATCGAGGCCTCGCTGGCCGCGATCATCGCCTCCACCATGCCCTTGCTGGTCGCGCTGGCGGGCTGGGCGCTGTTCGGCGAACGGCTGCGCCCCCTGGGCTATGCCGGACTGGCGGCAGGCGTCCTCGGCGTGGCATTGATCATGGGCACGCGGCTTGGCGCTGGCGTCGACCTGTTCGGAGTGTTCCTGTGCGTGATCGGCGTGCTGGCGCTGACCACTGCAACGCTGGCATTGCGCGGCGCCACCTCAGGCGGCAATTTCATGATGGTGGTGGGGCTGCAGATGCTGATCGGCTCTGCCATCCTGTTTATAGCAGCTCCGCTGACCGAGGAAATCTTCGTCCGCCCCACCCTGCGGCTGGCGCTGGCCTTTACCTATACCACGGTGGTGCCGGGGCTGATGGCCACCCTCATCTGGGTTATGCTGCTGAACCGCATCGGCGCAGTGCGGGCTGCCACCTTCCACTTCCTCAACCCGGTGTTCGGCGTGGCCGTCGCCGGCGTGCTGCTGGGTGAAAAACTGGGGCCGCTCGATGTGCTGGGGGTGGCCATTGTCACCGGCGGAATTCTCGCCGTCCAGCTTGCCCGCAAGCCTGCGCAGCCGCCAGCGGCGCTCTCCCGCACGGCAAAACCGGGCTGATGCCCGTTCCCGCCCGTTGGGTCCGGCACGCTTGACGGCGTGCGGACCGTTGCAACCTTGCGCGCTTCCGCTTTATTCTGATCCTCAAAGACCCAACAGGAGGACGCGGCATGAGCGCGCAATTGACCCAGGTGCTTGCCGCCATCGACGCCGCCAACGCCCAAGACCCCAACCATGAGGACGGCCAGCCTGCCGCACTGCTTTATGGCCAGCGTATGAGCGAACAGCAGATGCGCCTGTTCCCCGATGCCTCTGAGGCGCTGCAAATCGCCGCCCGCGGCCAGCATGTGGAACGCTGGAAGCTGCAGCGCAGCAGCTACCCTGAAGGCCGCGCCGGCTATCTCGCCTGGCGCAAAGCCGAAGCCGAACACCACGCCCAGGTGGTCTCTGCCCTGATGCAGGAGGCAGGCTATGGCGCAGACGATGCAAACACCGCCGCAAGGATGCTGCGCAAGGAGGGCATCAAGCGCGACGATCAGGTGCAGGCTCTGGAAGACATCATCTGTTTTGTCTTCCTGAAGTGGTACTTTACCCCCTTTGCCGCGAAACATCCGGCGGACAAGGTCCAGCGCATCGTCGAAAAAACCGCCCGCAAGATGTCGCCTGAGGCCCGCGCCCGGGTGTTGACAGAGTTCGACCTGCCCGAAGATCTGGCCGGCGCCTTCACAGCCTGACCAAACCCGCCCCCGCACACGGCTTTGCGAGCCGCCTGTAACAGGGCATTGCATTTGCGCCCTCACACCCCATGTTTTGCGACAAGTAAACAGGCGGGAGGACACCATGACCAAATACACCAAAAATCCGGACGCCATTGCCGCCCTCTCCGAGGAAGAGTTCTATGTAACCCAGAACGCGGGTACAGAACGCCCCGGCACTGGCAAGCTGTTGAGCAACAAGGAGCCTGGCATCTACGTCGACATTGTCTCGGGCGAGCCGCTGTTTGCCTCCTCGGACAAATACGAGAGCGGCTGCGGCTGGCCCAGCTTCACCAAACCCATTGAAACCGCACATGTGCAGGAACTGGAAGACCGCACCCTCGGCATGATCCGCACCGAGGTTCGCTCCACCTATGGCGACAGCCACCTTGGCCATGTCTTCCCTGACGGTCCAATGGACCGGGGCGGTCTGCGCTATTGCATCAACTCCGCCTCCCTGCGCTTTGTCCATCTGGACGATATGGAAGCCGAGGGCTATGGCGCCTACATCAACCAAGTGGAGGTCGTGAATTGAGCACCACCGAACGCGCCGTCCTGGCAGGCGGCTGTTTCTGGGGCATGCAGGAACTGATCCGCAAACGCCCCGGCGTCATCAGCACCCGCGTCGGCTATACCGGCGGCGATGTGCCCAATGCCACGTACAGGAACCACGGCACCCATGCCGAAGGGATCGAGATCATCTTTGATCCCGCAGTCACCTCCTACCGCGAGCAGCTGGAGTTCTTCTTCCAGATCCACGACCCGACCACGCTGAACCGCCAGGGCAACGACCTCGGCGCCAGCTACCGCTCGGCGATCTACTACGTCGACGAGACGCAAAAGGCCGTGGCCGAGGACACCATCGCCGACGTCAACGCCTCCGGCCTCTGGCCCGGCAACGTGGTGACAGAACTCAAACCTGTGGGTAACTTCTGGGAAGCCGAGCCAGAGCACCAGGACTACCTGCAGCGGCTGCCAACCGGCTACACCTGCCATTTCGCGCGGCCCGACTGGGTACTGCCGAAACGAAATGCAGCCGCAGAATAGGCTCTAACAACTTACTTTTAGCCCCGCCGCACCCCGGCGGGGCTTTTCAATGCCGAATCTGCGGCTCGCACCCTTGCTTCCTCTTGCCGAAAATATCCCCGCCGGAGGCAGCGGGTTTTCCCTGAAAACCCGGTTCAAAACCCCAGGCGCCTAGGCGTGCGCCACCCGCGGCCGCCCGCTGGCTTCCACCGTCAGCGTACCCTCAACAAAGACCTCCCGCGATTCCACCTGTGCCGTGCGGATATCCCGCTCCACATGCACGTGAATATCCTCGGCACCGGCCTCTTCCGCCTCGCCGCGGGCCTCTTGCGCCAGGGCCGCCTCCAGCGCCTCCAGCGCTTCTCCGGACTGTGTATAATCCACCGGCCCGCTCTCCAGGTGAACCCGGTACTTGCCCTCAGCGGGCGAGGTCACGGTGCCGCTGCGCCGCATGGTGACGCGGCCCACAACCGCACCGATGGCATTCGCCACACCTGCATGTTCCGGCAGGATCATATTGCAATGCAGCCGCTCCGCCACCGCCGGGTAATAGCTCGGGGCAGAGGCGCCAAGCCCGACAACATCCACATTCAGCACAGCATCCAGCGCCAGCAGGCCACGGTGCCGGGCCAGCCCCTTTTGCAGCAGCACATGCCGGGCCAGCTCTTTCTCCGGCAGGCCAAAGCTCTCTGCTTCTTCGGCAAAAGCAGACTCTAACAAGGTCAAAGCGGTTTGCTCGGTCAGCTGAGCGATGATCATCTGCGCCAACGCCCCGGCATCCTGTGCCGCCATATCACCGCTGCCAACCCGGCGGCGGGCAAACAGCGTCAGCGCTTTCTCCGCTGCCTCGCGGTCCCAGGCGTCCACCCGGCCTAGAACGTGGCTCGCATCCGAGGGAGACACGCCAGAGACCTGCACCAGCCCGCGGTCCACCAACCGGTTCAAGGAGCCGTGCTCCATCCGGGTACGCAGGATCTGGCCCAGAGGATGCACCTGCATCCCGATGCGTCCAAGCAGCCCGGCCTCGCGCTCGCTCAGACCCGCAACCGGCACCCCCGGCACCGCCCGCACAAACCGGCCGTCATACTCACCCACGGTGGAATTGCGCAGCTGCTCATCCAGCGCAGCGTGAACAACCTCAGGCGCATCCGTGGCAATCAACGACACCGGCACCACCCGGCGCGGCCCCAATGTCAGCCCGCCCGCCAGGCCGCTGGTGTTCAAATGCACCTGGCTGTCGCCGCCCAGGCCGGTGGTGCGCATCGCCACCGCCTCGACCATGGTGCGGAATTCGCCAACCCGGGCCCCCGCCGGATCAATCGCCGGCTTGCCATCCTTGATCAGCGCCACATCCGTTGTGGTGCCGCCAATGTCGCTCACCAGCGCATGATCCGCCCCGGTCATCCAGCGCGCGCCGACTATTGAGGCCGCCGGGCCGGACAGGATGGTCTCAATTGGCCGCTCCCGCGCCTGCCCGCCGCTCATCAGCGCGCCGTCGCCGCGCACGACCATCATCGGCGCCTTGATACCCAGATCGCGCAACGTGTCCTGCGCCCGCCCGATCAACCGGTCGATCATCCCGATAAGCCGCGCGTTCAGCACCGCGGTCACCGCCCGCTTAGGCCCGTTCAACTTGGCCGACAACTGGTGCGAACAGGTGGCAGGCGCCCCGGTCATCTCGTGAATGATCCGCGCCGCCTCAATCTCATGCGCCGGATTGCGGGTGGCAAAAACCCCGGCAACCGCAAAGCCGGTCACCCCCTGACCCTCGGTGCGCAGGAACATCTCCAATGCCTCCACGTCCAAGGGCGCCGCCTCGCTGCCCGCATGGGTATGCCCGCCGGCAAGCACAAGCGCCGGATCGCCTTTCAAGGCATCCTTCAATCCGTGCCGGTCCAGATCGCTCTCGGCAAAACCAATATAGATCAGCGCCACACGGCCGCCCTGGCCCTCGACCAGCGCATTGGTGGCCAAGGTCGTGGACAGAGCCGCCAGCGACACCTCCTCCGGCTGAACCCCCGACTGGTCCAGCACCGCCCGGATCGCACCGCCAACGCCAATCGCCAGATCCTGCCGCGTAGTCAGCGACTTGGCCGAGGCAATGATTTCCTTCTCGTCGCGGATCAGCACCGCATCGGTATAGGTTCCGCCCGTATCCACACCCAAGAGCAGCGTCATGCCCGGTCCTCTCCGCTTCTGTTCGCCGGACAGGGTCTAACGCCTATTTGCGCCGCGTCCATCCTGTTTGCGTCACGAAAGCTGCTGAACTGCCCATCGCGCCGCGTCCGCAACTGCCGGATCAGGGTCCTCCGTCAGCCTGCGTGCCACGTCCCGAAGGTCCGGCTGGCAGGAATTGCCGATGGCATAGAGCACATTGCGCACAAACCGGTCCCGCCCAATCCGCTTTATCGGAGAGCCGGAAAACAATGCCCGGAATGCCGCGTCGTCCAGAACCGCCAGTTCCGCCAGTTTTGGCGCCTTCAGATCATCGCGCGCAGCATAGCGCATATCACTCGCCGCCACCGCAAACTTGTTCCAGGGGCAGGCCGCCAGACAGTCATCGCAGCCGTATATCCGGTTGCCCAGTTTCCCGCGCAGCTCTTCATCCACCGGCCCCTTGTGCTCAATGGTGAGGTAGGAAATGCAACGCCGCGCATCAACCTGATAGGGCGCCGGAAAAGCATCAGTCGGGCAGCTGTCCAAACAGGCCCGGCAGGACCCGCAGCGATCCCGCTCAGCGTGATCGGCAGGCAGCTCAATTGTGGTGAAAACAGAGCCTAAAAAGGCCCAATTTCCCCAATCGCGGCTCACCAGATTGCTGTGCTTTCCCTGCCAGCCCAATCCAGCCGCCATCCCCAGCGCTTTCTCTGGCACTGGCGCGGTATCAACAAAGACCTTGACCTCACAGTCCTCACCCGCCTCGGCAATCAGCCAGCGCGCCAGCCGTTTCAGCCGTTTCTTGACCAGGTCGTGATAATCCTTGTTGCGGGCATAGACTGAGACTGCTCCGCGGTCCGCCTGGCCAACCACTGCCATCGGGTCCTCGTCCGGCGTATAGCTCTCCGCCAGCATGATCACCGACCGCGCATCCGGCCACAGCAGCGCCGGGTCGCCCCGCCAATGGGTGCGCTCCGCCATCCAGCCCATCTGCCCGTGATACCCGGCGTCCAGAAACGCCTGCAGGCGCCCGGGCACCTGCGGCACGTCCCACGGACGGCAGATCCGGCAGGAGACAAATCCCTCGGCCAATGCCTGCGCCACCAGCCGTTCTTTCAGCGCTGCACTCATCTTCTTTCTGGTCCCAAATACCCCGGGGTGAATTGGGCCAAAGGCCCAAGAGGGGCAGCGCCCCTTGCCCCGTTGATATCAGAAATCCAGATCAGTGTAATGCGGCGGCGGCCGGAACCCCGGCACCTGATCCGCCAGGATCGACCGGAAAGCAGGCCGTGACTTGATCTTGGCGTACCAGTCCTTGACCACCGCCGAGCGGTTCCAGTCCACGTCCGAGATATAATCCAGCGACGACAGATGCGCAGCCGCGGCAAAATCCGCCAGCGTCATCATATCGCCCGCCAGCCAGCGCCGGTGGTCCAGCAGCCAGGCCATGTAATCCAGATGGTATTTAATCGCCTTGGCGCCGGCTTTCACATTGCGGCTGTCGGGATAGCCCTCACCGGTGATTTTCTTGTTCACCCGCTCATACAGCAGCTTCGACGTCACCTCGCTGTGGAACTTGTCATCGAACCAGCTGACCAGCCGGCGCATCTCATAGCGGCCTTCGGCATCGCGGGGCATCAAGCATGGCTCAGGTCGGGTTTCTTCCAGATACTCGCAGATCGCCGCGCTTTCGGCCATCATCTTGCCATCCAGGCGGATCACCGGAATCTTTGCCGCCGGGTTCCGGCGCAGGAAATCAGCATCCTGCTCCCAATAGCGCTCCTCGACCAATTCCACCTCAATTTTCTTTTCCGCCAGTGACAACCGCACCTTGCGGCAAAACGGGGACAGGGGAACATGATAAAGGCGCGCCATGGCTACAGAGGGTCTCCAAAAAACTTACAGCGGATGGCCCAGCAATGCCCCGCCAGCAGGAAAGATTCAATCCTCGAAACAGGCCGCCCGCCCGTCTGCGCGAATGGTGGCCGCCCCATCAGCGATCTGTGCGGCGCGGCGCTGCAGAAAACCGCTGGGCCGGCGGGCAGAGCGGTCCTTGGGATTGGGCAGCACAGCGGCAATCAGCGCTGCCTGACGCGCACTCAGCTGATCCGGGCCAACACCGAAATATTTGCGCGCCGCAGCTTCGGCGCCAAACACCCCCTCGTCCATTTCCGAGACGTTCAGGTAAACCTCAAGAATCCGCCGCTTGCTCCAGACAATCTCCACCGCCGGAGTCAGCAGCGTCTCCAGCACCTTGCGCGGCCAGCTGCGGCCCTGCCACAGGAACACGTTTTTGACCACCTGCTGCGAAATGGTAGAACCGCCGCGGGCACCGCCTGCCTCAATCGCCGCCTGGATGGCGCGGGCATCGAACCCCCAGTGACGGCAGAACTGCGCATCCTCGGCCGCCACCACCGAGCGCGCCAGAACCGGAGCGATCTCTTCCAGCGGCACCCAAATCCGGTCCACCTCACCCAGGCGGCGCTGTTCTGCCCAGATGGTGTGGGTGATCGGCGGGTTCACCACCGAAAACAACAGGATGAGGAAGACGAAACCCGCCGCCGCAGCCAGCGCCGCCCGCAACAGCCAGCGCCGCAGCCAGCGAAAGGGCTGGACCTTCAGCTTTACCGCCTTCTTACTGCTCTTGGCTTTCTTCTTTTTCGCAACTGCCTTTGCCATGCCCCTCTATAGGCCAGCATGCCCCCGGTGACCAACCGCCAAAAAGAAAACCCCGCAAGCATTTGCCTGCGGGGTCTGATTACCAGCCTCTAACTTGGCTTATTCCGCCGGAACGGCCGCCTGTTCCTGCATCACCGGATGAGCCAGCTTGCCAAGCATCTCTTTCGGGCAGACCTGCAGGAAATTGGCCTTTTCGATGTCCCAGTGCTGCAGGATCTCTGCAGCCTTGCGGCTGCCGGTTTCCTCCAGATGGCGGGCGATCAGGGTCTTCAGCTCTCCCTCCCAATGCGCCACGGTGACCGGGCAGGTGACAAGCGATTCCATGTTCATCATGGTTTCTGCCTTGCGGTCGGGATCATAAAGATAGGCCATGCCGCCGGTCATGCCCGCACCAAAGTTGGCGCCTATACTGCCAAGAATCACCGCGACACCGCCGGTCATGTATTCACAGCCGCAGGCACCGCAGCCCTCGATCACCACCGAGGCACCCGAGTTGCGCACCCCGAACCGCTCGCCTGCGCGGCCGGCGGCAAACAGATAGCCGTCGGTGGCGCCGTACAGAACGGTATTGCCGATGATGGTGTTTTCAGACGCATTCAGCGGGCTGACCTGCGGCGGGCGTACCACGATGGTGCCGCCCGACAGGCCCTTGCCGACATAATCGTTGGCATCGCCTGACACTTCCAGCTTCAGTCCCGGTGCAGCAAAGGCACCCAGCGACTGCCCGGCCGAACCTTGCAGCTTCACCGTCAGATGATCCGGCTGGAAGGAGTTCCGCATGCCGAAGTTACGCACGATATGGCTGGAAGTGCGGGTGCCCACGGTACGGTGGGTGTTCTGCACCGCATAAGACAGCTGCATCTTCTCGCCGTCCTGCAGGAAGCGGGCGGCGTCGCGCACAATCTCCGCATCCAGCGTGTCCGGCACCGCATTGCGCTCCTTGTCGCGGTTGTAAACGATGTTGGCCGAGCCATCGACGGTGATCAACAACGGGTTCAGGTCCAGATCGTCCAGATGGGCGGAACCGCGCGACACCTGCGCCAGCAGATCCGCCCGTCCGATCACCTCATCCAGGCTGCGCGCACCGATAGAGGCAAGAATTTCCCGCACTTCCTGCGCATAGAAGGTGATCAGGTTCACCACCTTGTCGGCATTGCCAGTGAACTTACCGCGCAGCGCTTCGTCTTGGGTGCAGACCCCCACAGGGCAGGTGTTGGACTGGCACTGGCGTACCATAATGCAGCCCATCGCGATCAGCGCGGCGGTGCCGATGCCGTATTCCTCGGCCCCCAGCATCGCCGCCATCACAATGTCCCGGCCGGTACGCAACCCGCCGTCGGTGCGCAGCGTAACCCGCTCGCGCAGGTTGTTCATCGCCAGCACCTGGTGCGCCTCGGTCAGGCCCATCTCCCACGGCAGACCCGCATATTTGATCGAGGTCGCAGGCGACGCCCCGGTGCCGCCGTTATGGCCCGAAATCAGGATCACATCCGCCTTTGCCTTGGCCACGCCGGCAGCAATTGTGCCAACGCCGGAGGATGCCACCAGCTTTACCGTCACCTTGCAGCGCGGGTTGATCTGCTTCAGGTCGTAGATCAGCTGCGCCAGGTCCTCGATCGAGTAGATATCGTGGTGCGGCGGCGGCGAGATCAGGGTCACACCCTTGGTCGAGTGGCGCAGGCGGGCGATCAGGTCGGTGACCTTCATCCCCGGCAGCTGGCCGCCCTCGCCGGGCTTGGCACCCTGGGCCACCTTGATTTCCAGCTCTTCGCACTGGTTCAGATATTCTGCTGTGACGCCAAAACGGCCCGATGCCACCTGCTTGATCTTGGCAGACGGGTTGTCGCCGTTCGGCTCCGGCACGAAATGCGCCGGATCTTCGCCGCCCTCGCCCGAATCCGACTTGGCGCCAATCCGGTTCATCGCCACGTTCAGCGTCTTATGCGCTTCGGGCGACAGCGCCCCCAGCGACATGCCAGGTGTCACAAACCGCTTGCGGATCGAGGTGATCGATTCCACCTCCTCAATCGGCACCGGCTTGCCCAGCGGCTTCACCTGCAGCAGGTCGCGCAGGTGGATCGGCGGGTTTGACTGCATCTTCGCCGAATACTGTTTCCACAGCTCGAATGAGGCTCTGTTGCAGGCCATTTGCATCATATGCATCGAGGTCGCTTCCCAGGCGTGGGTCTCGCCCGACTTACGCGCCTTGTAGAAACCACCAATCGGCAGCACGCCTTCGGCTGAGGTCCAGGCCTTGGCGTGGATCTCCTCCGCCTTGGTCTGAATGCCGGTCACACCGATGCCGGAAATGCGCGAGGTCATGCCCGGGAAATACTCGGCGCACATGGCGCGCGACAGGCCCACGGCTTCAAAATTCAGACCGCCGCGGTAAGATGACACCACCGAAATCCCCATCTTGGCCATGATCTTCAACAGACCCTGGTCAATGGCTTCACGGTACCGCGCAACGTTTTCGGTCAGCGAGCCGTCCAGCAGCCCGCGGTCAATCCGGTCAGCCAGCGAATCCTCGGCCAGATAGGCGTTCACCACGGTTGCACCGCAGCCGATCAGTACCGCAAAATAATGCGGGTCGATGCACTCCGCAGACCGCACGTTCAGCGAACAGAAGGTGCGCAGCCCCTTGCGCGTCAGGTGCGAATGCACGGCAGAGGTTGCCAGAATCATCGGCATCGCCACCTTGCCCGCGCCTGAAAACTGGTCGGTCAGCACGATATGCCCCGCGCCCGAGCGCACCGCCTCCTCAGCCTCGGCCCGAATCCGCTCCAATGCCGCGCTCAGCGACCCGCGGCCCGGCGCAAAGGAACAGTCAATCTCTGCCAGCGGCGCGTTCAGCTGATCCACCAGCTTGTCCCACTGGGCATTGCCGACAAAGGGGCTCTCCAGCACGATGATCTCGGTCTGGCTGCTGTCTTCGTCCAGCACGTTCTTTAGGTTGCCGAACCGCGTCTTCAGCGACATCACCCGGAATTCCCGCAAACTGTCGATCGGCGGGTTGGTCACCTGGCTGAAGTTCTGGCGGAAGAAATGGCTCAGCGGGCGGTACATTTTCGACAGCACCGCAGACGGCGTGTCATCGCCCATCGAAGCCAGCGATTCCTTGCCGTCCTCGGCCATCGGCGCCAGGATCTGCTCCAGCTCCTCGATGGTATAGCCGGCCGCAACCTGACGGCGGCGCAGCTCTTCGCCGGTGAACAGCGGCTGCTCGGTGGCGCTGGCCAGGGTGGTATCCAGATCGTTGATCCGCTTGACCCAATCGCCGAACGGCAGCGCTCGGGACAGTTTGTCCTTGATCTGCTGGTCGTTGAACAGCTTGCCTTTCTGCATGTCGACAGCCAGCATCTGGCCCGGGCCCAGTGCGCCCTTTTCGACCACATTTGCCTCGTCAATCGGCACCATGCCCGCTTCGGAACCGGCAATCACCAGCCCGTCGCCGGTCACCACATAACGCATCGGGCGCAGACCGTTCCGGTCCAGGCCGGCACAGACCCAGCGGCCATCGGTCATCGCCAGCGCCGCGGGGCCGTCCCAGGGCTCCATCACCGAGTTGCAGTAGGAATACATGTCGCGCCAGGCCTGCGGCAGCTCAACCGCCTGCTTGGACCAGCTTTCCGGCACCAGCATGGTTTTTGCCATCGGCGCCGAACGGCCCGCACGCACCAGCACCTCGAACACACCATCCAAAGCCGCCGAGTCCGACGCGCCGCCCGGCACGATCGGCTTGATGTCTTCGGCATGATCGCCAAAGGTCGCCGACGCCATACGGATTTCATGGCTCTTCATCCAGTTCAGGTTGCCCTTCAGCGTGTTGATTTCGCCGTTATGGGCCAGCATCCGGAACGGCTGCGCCAGCCACCACTGCGGGAAGGTGTTGGTGGAATACCGCTGGTGGTAGATCGCAAAGGCGCTCTCGAACCGCGTATCCATCAGGTCAGGGTAGAACACTGCCACCTGCTCAGCCAGCATCATGCCCTTGTAGATGATCGACCTGCAGGACAGCGAGGCAATATACAGACCCGAAATCGCCGCGGCATTGGCCGCCTTCTCGACCCGGCGGCGGATCACATACAGCTCGCGCTCAAAGGTTTCCTCGTCCACGCCCTTGGCGTTGGAGATCAGAATCTGCTCGATCTCGGGGCGGGTCGCGTTGGCCTTTTCACCCAGGCAGGTCACGTCCACAGGCACATGACGCCAGCCGTAGATGGAATAGCCCATGCGCAGCACTTCGGTTTCCATGATGGTCCGGCAGCGTTCCTGGGCGCCGAAATCGGTGCGCGGCAGGAACACCTGACCGACCGCCATCAGCTCATCCTGGCGCGGTTCGTGGCCGGTGCGGCGGATCTGGTCGTAAAAGAACGGAACCGGGATCTGCACATGGATGCCCGCACCATCGCCTGTCTTGCCATCGGCATCCACTGCGCCGCGGTGCCAGATCGCCTTCAGCGCATCGATGCCGGCCTCAACCACCCTGCGGCTTTTCTTGCCGTCAACAGAGACCACCAGTCCCACACCGCAAGAGGAATGCTCTTCTTCTTCGGCATACAAGCCGTTCTCAGCCATCCACTTGCGCTTGGTTTCTTCGGCGCGCACCCAATCGGCATCAAATTTGGTCATTGGCTGTTTCCTTCTACGGAGGGGGCAAACATGT
The DNA here is from genome assembly GCF_004123675.1 of Leisingera sp. NJS204. Taxonomy (NCBI): domain Bacteria; kingdom Pseudomonadati; phylum Pseudomonadota; class Alphaproteobacteria; order Rhodobacterales; family Roseobacteraceae; genus Leisingera; species Leisingera sp. NJS204. Next base: position 4,015,946 of record NZ_CP035417.1, read on the forward strand.
CGATCACGTCAGGGCCGGTCAGCTTCCGGCTGCTGCTGTCGAATACGTAACCCGCTGGCTTCTTGTCGATGTAAAGTTCCAGGCGCAATTCATTGCCGCCTGCGTTTTCAAACAGGCCAGCCGACATCTGCGTCTGGCCCTTATGTTCTCCTGCGGTCATCCGGTACCACAGCGCCGATCCGCATTTTCCGCAGAACGCCCGCTCAGCCCAGCCCGAAGACTCATAGGTCTGCACCGGACCCAGCGCGGCGTAACCGCTGGCCGCCTGAAAGCTCAGGAACGGGCCGCTGGCCCAGCGCTGGCACATTTCGCAGTGGCAGGCGGAAATGGAGGCGCGCGCGGGCGTGGCGGTGACAGTCACCGCGCCGCACATGCATTGTCCCTGCAATTCGCTCATGTCCATCTTCCTTCTGCTGGCTGGGTCAGCAATGCTGACCTTGCTGCTGTTCGCTCGCTGTTCCGCCGGTGCACAGACGGTGCACAGGGTGCCGGATTACTCCGCCGCCACTGCGGCCTTGCTGTTAAAGTTCTCCAGGATCGCTTCCGCGCAATCGCGGCCGTCCTTGATTGCCCAGACCACCAGCGACGCGCCACGAACGATGTCACCCACTGCATAGACGCCGCCCAGCTCGGTAGCGCCGGTCCTGAACGCCGCCTTGACGGTGCCCCAGCGGGTCACCGGCAACTCCGGCTGGTTCCACAGGGTGGGCAGCTCTTCCGGCTCAAAGCCCAAAGCCTTAATCACCAGATCGGCCTCCTCCACGTAGTCCGCGCCCTCAATCACCTCCGGCGCCTGACGGCCCGAGGCATCCGGCTGGCCCAGGCGCATCTTCTGAACCATCACGCCGGCGACTTTGCCGCCCTCGTCGGTGAAACCCTTGGGCGCAGACAGCCATTCAAACACCACGCCTTCTTCCTCGGCGTTCTGGGTCTCACGCTGCGAGCCCGGCATATTGGCACGGTCACGGCGGTAGAGGCATTTGACCGAGGTCGCGCCCTGGCGGATCGACGTGCGCACGCAGTCCATTGCGGTATCGCCGCCGCCAATTACCACAACTTTCTTGCCTTCGGCATTCAGGTCGCCGTTGTCGAATTCCGCAACTTCGTCGCCAAAGCTCTTCTTGTTCGACGCGCACAGGAAGTCGATTGCCTTGACGATGCCTTCGGAGCCGCTGCCCGGCATCGCCAGATCACGCGATTTATAAACACCGGTGGCGATGATCACTGCATCATGCTTGTTGCGGATCTCTTCAAACGAGATGTCTTCACCCACGTTGCAGTTCAGCACGTAAGTCACGCCGCCGTCCGCCAGCAGCTTGTTGCGGCGTTCCACCACGTCCTTTTCCAGCTTGAAGCTGGGGATGCCATACATCAGCAGCCCGCCGGCGCGGTCATAGCGGTCATAAACGGTAACCTGCACGCCGGCCTTGCGCAGCATGTCCGCCGCTGCCAAACCGCCGGGACCGGCGCCGATGATGCCGACGCTCTCGCTGCGCTCTGCCAGCGGTGCTGCGGGCTTGACCCAGCCGTTTTCCCAGGCGGTGTCGGTGATGTATTTTTCCACCGAGCCGATGGTCACGGTGCCATGGCCCGACTGCTCAATCACACAGTTGCCTTCGCACAGACGGTCCTGCGGACAGATGCGGCCGCAGATTTCCGGGAAGGTGTTGGTGGCCTGCGAAGTCTCGTAGGCTTCCTCCAAACGGCCGGTTGCGGTCAGGTGCAGCCAGTCGGGGATGTTGTTGTGCAACGGGCAGTGGCTTTGGCAATAGGGCACACCGCACTGGCTGCAGCGGCTGGCCTGTTCCTCGGCCTTGGCAGCAGCGTACTCTGCGTAAATCTCATTGAAGTCTTCCTTGCGCACACTCGCGTCACGCTTTTGAGGCATGTCGCGTTCGATCTGCACGAATTTCAGCATCGGTTGCTTGGCCACGGGCTGGACTCCATCGTTTGTCTGGCTGCGCTGGCACCTCTTCGGGTGCGGATACGCTTTATGTCAATATTGCTGACCTATTTAGACAGCTCTTGAATTCTGATACCGTGTTTTACGGAAATGTACAGGATTATTAAGTCCGAACCGGACCTGAATATCCGCTTTCCAATCCAGAGCCGGGATTTATACAGAGTCGCGACAGTTTACGGCCCATCGGCGGCCAGTGAAGGATGATTTCAGCATGCCGCTTTTTCAGCTGATCCTGATTGCGTTGATCCAAGGCATCACCGAATTCCTGCCAGTTTCCTCCTCCGGCCACCTGATTCTACTTCCCGGATTGACCGGGCTGGAGGATCAAGGCCAGGTGATCGACGTCGCTGTGCATATAGGCACCCTGGCGGCAGTGATGATCTACTTTTGGAGCGACGTGCGTGAGGGGCTTGCCGGCCTGCCTCGTGCCCTGACCGGCCGTACGGATACGCCGGGATCCAAACTCGCTTTGGGGCTGATCATCGCAACTATTCCCACCGTCCTGTTCGGTGCTGTGCTGCATTTCACCGGCCTCAGCGATGCGCTGCGATCAATGACGGTAATCGGCTGGACCATGCTGGGCTTCGGGTTGGTGCTGTACTGGGCCGACCAGAAAGGCGCCGAAGTGAAACAGACTGGCGACTGGGGCGTCCGCGATGCGCTGATCATGGGGCTGTGGCAGATGCTGGCGCTGATCCCAGGCACGTCACGTTCGGGCATCACGATCACTGGTGCGCGGCAGCTGGGCTATACCCGCGAGGACGGTGCCCGCATTGCCATGCTGATGTCGATTCCGACCATCATCGCCTCAGGTGTGCTGCTGGGAACCGAGGTGGCGCTGGAGGCCAACACCGCACTGATACGCGACGCGGGCATTGCCGCCGTGCTGGCGATGGCGGCAGCGCTGGCGGCGCTCAACCTGATGATGCGGCTGCTGCGCTCGGTCAGCTTTACGCCTTATGTGATCTACCGGGTGATTCTGGGTGTTGTCCTGCTGGCCATCGCCTACGGCAGCTGAACCTGAGATCAAAAGCGCGGGGAGACGCCCGCGCTTATTAATCCTTAGACGGTAAGAGTATCAGGCGCCGTTGCGCAGATTCCGGGCTGAGTTCGTCATCTCATCATACTGGCCGGAGGGGCGGAATTTCCACAGGTAATCCGGCAACACCGAACCCACAGTCACCGGGCTGACACCCAAATCACCGAAACCCTTGGCGCCCTCGGACACCACATTGTCCGCCTTCAAGCTGCGCAGCTGGTCGCGTGTCAGCACTTTGTTCTCAATCATCTGAAAACTGGCTGCCTGCAGCATGTCGAACCCGAAGGCCACCAGCCAAGCGGCAGGGCGCGGCAGCGACAGGATCAGGCGGCGCCGGTGGATCACCTCAAGCATCTGCACCATAAGCGCCCGGAAGCTTTTCACCTCGGGGCCGCCAAGTTCATAAATGCCGCCTTCGGCCTCGCCCAGCGCCCCCATGACGGCGGCCTTGGCCACGTCATCGACGAACACTGGCTGGAAATTGGTATTGCCCGCCGCGATCGGAAGCATCGGCGACAGCCGGGTCATGCCGGCAAAACGGTTAAAGAAGCCGTCCTCGGTCCCGAAGATGACCGACGGGCGCAAAATCACCGCGCCGGGAAAGCTCTGCAGCACCGCGGCTTCTCCAGCGGTTTTGGTTTTGGCATATTCGCTGGGACCGTCCGCATCGGCGCCAATTGCCGAGATATGCACCAGGCTGGCTACCCCCTGTTGCGACGCGATGCGCGCAATACGGCCTGCGCCTTCCGCATGGATGGCGCCAAACGAGTTTTTACCGAGTTCGTTCAAGACACCTACGCAGTTTACAACTGCATCTGCGCCCTGCATCACCGCAGCAACAGACATATCATCGCGAATATTGCAGAACACCGGTTCAACCTGGCCCGGAACGCCGTAAGGCTTCACATGCATGGCTTCGTTGGGACGGCGCACGGCCACCCGCACCCGCCAGCCTTCCTTGGCCATGCGCCGTGCAATGTAGCGGCCCACGAAACCGGATCCGCCATAGATCGTGACCAGTTTGGACATCATTTGGCTCCTGAACTTAGCTGCCCCTAAGCTCTAGCGCCGCAAGGGGCGCCAAACAAGGCGCAAAACCAGGGCTTCGGCTGCAATGGCGACAGAAACTGCAAGAGCCGTTAACAGCTTGCTGTGAATTGGGCGGTTTGGTTAACCCTGTTTTCAACCCTCCAACGCTAGAGTGGGGTGATGCAGCGGTAACATCTGTATCTGCACGTTTTCAGGAGGTCAGTCCCGGCGGTTAGTGAGCAGGACAAAAAGCTGATCCGGCAAAGCTTTGAAAGCGAGCGGATGAACATCGAAGCCTGTGTGGCGGCATTCTACGGAAATTTCTTTGCTGTCTGCCCCGATATCCGGAGCCTGTTTCCTGACGATTTGACCCAGCAAGAGGGAAAGCTGCTGGCCTCGCTGACCCATATCGCCGAAGCGCTGGATGACACCGGCCGGTTGGATTCGATCTTGCAACAGCAAGGTGAAAAGCATCGCAAACTTGACGTGTCAGATGCCCATTTCCATGGCTTCATAAGCAGTTTCACCAGTGCCCTTGCCGACACGCTGGGTCCGGACTGGAATAGCGAAACACAGCAGGCCTGGGCAAGATTACTGACTCACGTGGCTTTTAAGATGGACTTTCTCACTCGGCGATAGGGCGGCCTGGATCGGCATTCCATCTTAGGTTGGATCTTCGGCCGTTTTCCGTTTGACGCCCCCAGCGAACCACCTTATATGCCGGTCTCACGACACCTGCCCAGGTGGCGGAATTGGTAGACGCGCTAGCTTCAGGTGCTAGTGTTCGTAAGGACGTGGAGGTTCGAGTCCTCTCCTGGGCACCATTCCCCAAAATCATAAACATCTAAAACTCTCGGAATTTTACGATATCAGGCCGCCGCACCAACCGCCGGGCTTGATAATTGTTTTCCGAGCAACACTATCGGACACAATTTTTACAAGCAGTTTCGGACATCAAATTTCAGAAAACAACAGGTTCGGCACAAATTCATTTGACGACGAAAGCACGACAGATGATGCCCGTAAGGTCTATGTCATCTCAGCAATGAGGGTGAACACTATTGCAATGCAGGAGCTTTAGGACGCACCAGGCAGCAACAGCGCCACCGCCAGCAATACCACATTGGGAACAGGCTCAAATCTCGATGGTGATTTGGGTGGCCTATTTGACAGCTGAACCAATGGGGCAAACCCAGATATCGCCGCTCTGCCTATCGCTTTCGCAATCTGCGACAAGGGCGGCGGCGACACTCTGGACGTCAGCAACATTACCACCGGTCGCGACATCGGCATGCGGAACAACAAACTGTCCGATGCCGGCGGAGGCCTTTACCCGGCCGCGGCAATGGGATGGCACAGCCGCAAATTACTGATCTGGCGGTTATCCGGCACGATGAACGCCGGGTTCTGCATCGAGGCCTTGAAGGAAGCACTGGCCCGGCGCTGCCCGCCCGGGATATTCAACTCTGATCAGGGTTACTGGTTCCCCAACTCAGATTTCACCAGCGTGCTGCGGGCCGCTAAGGTGAAGATCCAGGTGGATGGGCGCGGCCTAGGATACGCCGCCTCAGAACCTGAATGCTGCCGCCTGACGTGAAACTAATGTTTTAGCTTTGCCAGGCGGAAATCTGGCCCAAAAACAAGAGCTACCACTGATAATGTCATTGTAACCAAAGGCGGCAAGGATACCGCTAAAGGCGCCGACGGTAACAGGGAGCGAATTGATCTTTTCCGGCCCCTTCGTTGAGTTCGATCTGTAAAGCCCGTGTGGCGGCAACCCGAACCGGCGACGCCGTGGTCATCCAGACCGGTGGCGGAAATTCCATTCTGCCAATCGATGTGCAGTACAGCGACCTGCACAATGGAAGCTTCCTTTTCTGACCCTCGCGCGCCATCTGCGGCGGCTGGCTGCCTTGTCTCGGCATTTGCGGTCCAGTCAGCCTCCGCTCCCGAATGACAGCGACCGTTGAGTTTGCACGGCAAACCACCTATTTCCCCAGTACGGCACCCTTCGGGGCGATTTGAACACAGGGGAACACCAGTGGCCAACCACCTTTACAAGAACGACCTGCCCGACGGGCTGGATCTCGGTTCCGTCGTCGCAATTGACTGCGAGACAATGGGGTTGAACCCGCATCGTGACCGGCTTTGCGTGATTCAGATGTCCGGCGGCGACGGCAATGCCCATATCGTGCAGGTCGAAAAGGGCCAGACCGAAGCGCCCAACCTGTGCCGGATGCTGGAAGATGCAAATGTGCTGAAACTGTTCCACTTCGGCCGCTTCGATATTGCCGCCATGCACCACGCATTCGGCGCTCTCGCGGCCCCTGTCTATTGCACCAAGATCGCCAGCCGACTGGTCCGCACATACACTGACCGGCACGGGTTGAAGAACCTGACCCAGGAACTCTTGGCCATCGACATATCAAAACAGCAGCAGATGAGCGACTGGGGCGCAGAGGAACTGACCGAAGCACAGCTTGAGTATGCCGCCTCCGACGTGCTCCACCTGCACAAGCTGCGCAAGGCGCTGGACAAGCGCCTGGCCCGCGAGGGCCGCACCGGAATGGCGCAGGCCTGCTTTGACTTCCTCCCCATGCGTGCCAAGCTGGATCTGGCCGGCTGGCCCGAAATCGACATCTTTGCGCACTCATGACTGATACAGAAAAACTCCTCGTCACCGCACGGCAGGTGATCACCGATGAAGCCAGGGCGCTGGACACCCTCGCCGAAAGCCTGGACGAACGCTTTGCCGAAGCGGTGCAGCTGATCCTGCAGGCCAAGGGCCGCATCATCATCAGCGGCATCGGTAAATCCGGCCATATCGGCCACAAGATCGCCGCCACCCTGGCCTCGACCGGCACGCCGGCCTATTTCGTGCACCCCGCCGAGGCCAGCCATGGTGATCTGGGAATGCTCTCTGAAGGCGATGTGGTGCTGGCGATCTCCAACTCAGGCGAGGCGCCGGAGCTGGCCAATCTGCTGGTTTTCACCCGCCGTTTCGGCATCCCCCTCATTGGGCTGTCGAGCAAGATGGACAGCGCCCTGATGAAGCAAGCGGATGTGCACCTGCAAATCCCCTCGCTGGGCGAGGCCTGCGGATTTGGCATGGTGCCTTCAATTTCCACCACGCTGACACTGGCAATGGGCGATGCGCTGGCGATAGCACTGATGAAATACCGGGATTTCCGCCCGGAGAACTTCCGCGACTTCCACCCTGGCGGCAAACTGGGGGCGCAGCTCAGCAAGGTGCGCGACCTGATGCACGCTGGCGATGCCCTGCCGCTTGTCACTGAGAACACGCCGATGTCAGATGCGCTGATCGAAATCAGCCAGAAGGGATTTGGAGTGGCAGGTGTGGTTGCCGCAGACGGATCCTTGACCGGCATCATAACAGACGGCGATTTGCGCCGCCACATGGACGGCCTGCTGGACAAATCTTCCGCCGAAGTCATGACCGCAAGCCCCGCCTCAATCGCCCCCGGCGCAATGGCCCACGAGGCTGTCGCCGTGATGAACCAGCGCAAAATCACTTGCCTGTTCGTGGTTGATCCGGACAACGGCGGCAAGGCCGAGGGCTTGTTGCACATCCACGATTGCCTGCGCGCAGGCCTGGGCTGACGCAAGCCCGGAGGAGAAAAAGCATGGACAGCTACTCCAGAGCCGTTGCCTATCTTAAGGTACTGCTGCCGCTGGCCGCATTGGTTCTGATGTCCACAATGTTCCTGATCTCCCGCGGGGTGAACACCGACGCGGTGATCCCCTTTGCTCAAAAGGAAATCGAAGACCGGATGAAAGGCCAGCAAGTCACTGCTCCTTTCTTCTCCGGCACCACCGCACAGGGCGATGAAATTATGGTCACTGCTGCGCTCGCCCGCCCCGGCGGTGACGGCACACCCGCAGTTGCCAGCGATCTTTCCGCTGAATTCGATCTGGCTGAGGGCGGCAGGATCACGCTTAAATCGGAAAGCGGTGCGATCCACCCTGGCCGGGACATGGCGCGCTTTTCCGGTAAGGTGATTATCACCTCCGCAGACGGGCTGATTGTCGAGACCGAAGAACTGAACACAGCGCTTAGCGGGCTTGAAGCCGACAGCCCTGGCGCAGTCCGTGCGACTGGCCCGATCGGCGAGCTGACCGCCGGTAATATGCGGATCGGAGTGAAAACCGAGGGCGGACCGGTCCATATGCTGTTCAAAAACGGGGTGAAGCTGCTATATGAACCCCAGAAACCGGAAAGATAACCTGTGTCCTATTTGCGCGCATTGATTTTTTGCCTGCCGCTCGCGGTATTTCCCAGCCTAGTGGCGGCGCAGACGGCCTCCGTTGCCTTTGGCGCGGTCAAGTCCGACCCCAGCCAACCGGTTGAAGTCACCGCCGACAACCTTGCGGTCAACCAGGCAAACGGCTCGGCAGAGTTTACCGGCAATGTGCTCATTATTCAGGGCATCATGCGGCTGTCTGCAGACAAGGTTCTGGTGATCTACAAAACCGCAGACGAAACAGACGCCCAAGCGGGCATTGAACGGCTGGAAGCCACCGGCAATGTGGTACTGGTCAGCGGTCCGGACGCCGCCGAGGCACAGCGCGCCGAATACACCATTGACCAAGGCACTATCGTGATGACCGGCAATGTGCTCCTGAACCAGAAAAGCGGTACCCTGGCTTCCAACCGGCTTGAGGTGAACCTGACTTCCGGCACTGCCAAAATGGCCGGCCGGGTAAAGACTATCCTGAACCCGAATGGCGGCAGCAACTGATGGCGAAACCTGGTCTGACCGTCACCGAAGGCTCTTCCGGGCTGCGTATTGAAAAACTGCGCAAATCCTACCGCAAACGGGTAGTGATCCGCGACGTGTCAATGTCGCTGAACCGCGGCGAGGTGGTGGCCCTGCTGGGTCCCAACGGGTCTGGCAAAACCACCAGTTTCTACGCCATTGCAGGTCTGGTTTTCCCCGAAGCGGGCACCGTCAGCATCGACGGCCAGAACGTGACCGGCCTGCCGATGTACCGGCGCGCTCGCCTTGGCATCGGCTATCTGCCACAGGAAATGTCGATCTTCCGCGGCCTGTCGGTGGAGGACAACATCTCTGCCGTTCTGGATATCTCTCAAAAACACGAACACAAACGCCGCGAGCGGCTGGAAGAACTGCTGTCGGATTTCTCGATCGAACACCTGCGCCGCGCACCCGCGTTGGCGCTGTCAGGCGGTGAACGGCGCCGGGTTGAGATTGCCCGCTGCCTTGCCGCAGATCCGAAATACCTGCTGCTTGACGAACCCTTTGCCGGCGTTGACCCGATCTCGGTCGGCGATATCCGCCACCTGGTTTCCGACCTCAAGAAACGCGGTATCGGCGTGCTGATCACCGACCACAACGTGCGCGAGACCCTGGAGATCGTGGACCGGGCCTATATCCTGCATGACGGCCAGGTGCTGATGTCCGGCAGCCCCGAAGAAGTGGTTGAAAACGAAAACGTCCGCCGGGTTTACCTCGGCGACAACTTCCGCATTTCCTGACTTCCGCAGTCAAAGCCGGACAACCGAAAATATGCCTGAAACCCGTGTTTCTTTTTCCGGGTTATCCATTGACTCTCCCGCTGTCTTGCCGTCGAATTGACCCATGGCATACGCGCAGACCGATGCAATCCGCTTAGCAGCCTTGGCGACAAGGCCCGGACGGATGCAACCGGATGCCTGGCCTGCCCCCCGGTTCCGGACCTGACGTGACAGCGCCAAGGATTGCCTTGGCGGCGGGTTTGGGCCGCAATAATTCGTAAAGGAGATCACATGCGTTACAAAATAAGCGGTAAACAGATCGACATCGGCGAAGCTCTGCAAACCCATGTGCAGAACGAGCTGGGTTCGGCCGTTCAGAAATATGCAGAACGGCCAACCGACGCGACAGTGGTCTTTTCCCGTTCGGCGCATGAATATGTGTGTGAAGCCACCGTCCATCTGTCGACCGGGCTGAGCGCTCAGGCCAAGGCGCACGAAACCGAAATCTACGCCGCATTCGACTCTTGCTGCGAAAAAATGGAAAAACAGCTGCGCCGTTACAAGCGCCGCCTGAAAGACCACCACAAGGATCGCAGCGAACCGGTTGAACATTTGGGCGCCAATTCGTATATCCTCGCCTCTGAGGAAGCGGAAACAACCGAACCGGACTCGCTGCAGCCGATCATCGTCGCCGAAATGGAGACTCGCATACCGTCCCTGTCTGTCGGGGAAGCGGTAATGCAGATGGAAATTGCAGGCGCACCGGTTCTGGTCTTCCGCAAAGAAGGCAAAGACGGGTTGAATGTGGTCTACCGCCGCGAAGACGGCAACATCGGCTGGATCGATCCGTAATCACATCTAAGGCATCGGCGCCCCTCCACAACGGGGCGCCGGAACGGAGCAGACATATGCAGATTTCCAGCATCCTCAAGCCAGAGGCCGTCCGGGTGATCGGTGCGGCCTCAAGCAAGAAGCGCTTGTTCCAGGAAATTGCAGACATTGCTCAATTTGCATACGGGCTGGACGCCCAGGCGACGGTCGAGGCTTTGCTGGACCGCGAAAGCCTAGGCCCTACCGGGGTTGGCCATGGCGTCGCCCTGCCGCATGCCAGGCTGGACACGGTCAGCGAAGTCCGCGGCATCTTCCTGATCCTGGAGAAGCCGTTGGACTTCGGAGCGGTGGACCGCCAGCCAGTGGATATTGCCTTTGCCCTGTTTGCTCCGGAAGATGCCGGCGTCGAGCATTTGAAAGCACTGGCGCTGGTGTCACGCACCCTGCGCGAACAAAGCTTCTGCACAAAACTGCGCGCCAACCACGACCCGGCAACGCTTTATACCATCCTGACAGAAGATCAGTCCGTCCAAGCGGCCTGATCTCCGGGCTGCGTCTGCCCGTATCTGAATTTCCCGGTTTTTCTGCGCACTTGCTTGCGGCCAGGAATTGCTATTGCGCCGCTTCTTTCCCGCAAGCTCTCTCGTCCGTCATCAGCCGCCATCCGGCGGAGCTTTTTCAGTCCGGCAAGGCCCAAGACCGCCCCGGAGGTTTACCTCAGCTAAATCTGCGGCGGACACGGTAACATCGCGCCTGCATTCATGCTGCCGGATCAGCCTGCACGCCAGGGACCAAAGCCAAACGCCAGATAGTCGCGCTGGTAAACGGAGGCGATCAGCGCCTCCAGATCCGCGTCGTAAATATCATCCAATGCAAAGGGCACCTGCGGCGCAGCGGCCGGCACCGGTCCCGGCTCCATCCGACCCTGCCTGCGAGCCAGTGCAGGCAGATCCTCACTCATCTCCGTCTCGCGGATCAGAAGGTCCGGCGGCCCGAGTTCAGCAAACCCGGCCAGCACCTGGCTTTGGCTGACCCATTCCGCGTCCGCCCGGATCGACGTCTGCCCGGACAGATTGGCCCGGACAAAATTCAGAAAACCGGCGAAAGCGTCCCGGTGCTGCGCTCGGGTATACCCGTCGTCCGGCCCTTCCTCCGGCAAAACCAGCCCGAACTGCCGCCGCAACGTATTGCGGATGGCCCGGAAGCTGCCCTCGCCGGCATTCAGGATCCGGTGGCAGAACACCGCATGGGCCCGCGCCGCAGGGTGGCGCAGCACGGTAAAGCTGCGGAACCCCTTATTGCCGCGTTTCCACTGGCGCAGCTGTTTCTGGTTCATGCCCTGGATCAACCCGTCTGGCGCCACCTGATCCAGCCCGGCCATCCATTGCACGACTTCGCGCTCCGGTCCGCCCTTGAGCGGCAAATATAACAGCGGCGTCACCACCCCCGCCACATACCCAGGCACCGCCGGGCCGCGGCGCGGCTCGAAATTCGGGGTGCGGGTCAAGTTGAAGCGGTCCATGCCCGACAGTGCCTCTTGCATTACGTCAGGGTTTGCCACCTTAGCCAGAACCGGCGCCGGGTTCTGCCGCTTGAGGCTCTCATCCAGCGCCTCAAGCCGCTGGGACACTCCCAGCCAGCGTGCCAGCCCGTTCATCACCTCAACGCTTTGCAGATCCTCATAGGCCACATAGAACGCCGTCTGACCCAGCGACTGCAGCCGGTTCAGCAGCGTGACCTGGAAATCTTGCAACGCTTCTACATGGGCGGAAAATTCCGCTGCATCAAACCGCGCTTTGGCGTCCTTGCGGCGCTTTACATCGGTCAGCTTCCACTGCCCGGTTGCCTTGGCAATCTTCCAGGACACATAACTGTCCAGCGGGTTGCGGGTCAGGATGATCTTGGCACAGCGCGGATCCTCCAGCATCAGGTCCAGCACCCGCGGATCATGGTCATGGAAATAGCGGCAACCGCCCAGCGCGCTTGGGTCAGCCTTGATCTGCTGGATCAGCCGGGCTGGATCCGCCTCCCGCATAGCCTGAGTCACCCCCAGAATATCGCTCTTGTTCGGATAGCCGATGAAATGCGGATTGAAGGCTTCGCCGTGGCAGGCAAGCCCGTCAAAAGCATTCAGATTGGTCTCCAGAAAATTGGAGCCCGTCCGCATTTCAGCAAAGACAACAAAATAGTCGAAGGAGGAATCAGACATCAGAATTTATCGTACCAGATAGGGTTTGCGTTGCGGCTTGGAGAGGCTGACAGGGCTTTGCTCAACCGGGAAATCCCCCATCAAGTAGGGGTGCATGCCCTGGTTTTTCAGGTTCTGCAAAAACTGTCCAAAGCCCTCAAGGTCCGTCATCTTGGGAGCCTCGCTCAGATGACGCGCCGCAAGAGGACCGATTTCGTCAATGATCGTCTGCAATGGTTCCATTGGCGCCTCTACGAACTCCGCCATGCTCCAGATCCGGACCCGTGCCTTGGTCCATTGCGAGCGCAGGATCTGCAATTGCTCAGCCTCGGTCTGCTGCAGCTTTGCCGCTTCCTGCCGGAGTTCTGTGAAGTTGCGGTTGGATTTGAACAGCGGCACTGCCCAGGCACCGCTGATGACAGAAATTTGCACATTTGCATCCCGTGCCAGCAGCCAGTTCACTGCCTGGTTGTCCCCTGGCCCGAACTGAAAGCACTGCCGTTCGCCGCGGGTGTTCCAAATCAGGCTGGTGAGAAAGCTCTCTGGATTGTAGTCACGGACCCTGGCATGGCCGTTGAGGCACCCATTGACCAATCTCTGCCCTTCGGAAAACGCCGCCCCATCCGGTGCAAATATATGCCCATGAACACGCGCCCCGGTGGTTCGAGCCAGCCAGGTTTCAAAATCGTCGAACAGTTCGGTAAAGCCCTGAAACACTGAATAGGGGCTGGAAGTGATGCCATTCTCCGAGCCTTGGCCGGGAAACCGGCTTTGCATGTATAAACCGGGTCTGCCGCGGGTGCGCCGCTCTACCGCCTTGGCAAAAATCCGGTCGATTTTACCCGGGTTCGGCTCGGTCCGCTTCATCGCGCCGGCAGGGTCGGTCAGGAACGCCTGATACAGACGTTCTGCATGTGGCCAGATCTTGCGGGCAACAAAGCAGTCTGACCGGCGCAGAAGCTGCAAATGATCGTCGTAGAAGATATGCGGCTTACCCTGGAAATCGAATTTCGACAGCGTCAGCGAGCGGCTTTCGATATTGCTGGAATACTGCCGCACCAAAGTCTGGAAATAGCTCTCATCCGGAATCCAGACCTTGCGGAAATAGGCATCATAAACCGGACGTTCAGGATCCTCCAGGATCGCCGACAGTGTCTGCCGGGTCAGGCACCACCACTGGCTCCCCATATGCGGCACCAGCCCGGGGGGAATCCGGCGCCTGATGCGCAACTTGCGCTGCAAATCCACGTAGCGGTCGAACAGATAGCGGTGTTTCTTCCAGGAAAACGGGAACCGCAGGGTGAACCGCTCGTGGCTGAGCCCGCCGACAATCCACGGCACATCCGCAGTGGTGGCGCTTTCGATGAAATCGGTGCGCGGGCGGGCAGCCAGGTAATCGATCAGCTCCTGCACAGGTCGGAGCGGCAGGCACGACCCGGAGGCCAGATAGACATGGCGCACTAACGGAAACTCCGCCAGCATCACCTCGGACGCCGATTGCGACGCCGCAACAATTCCCCAAGTGCCCCATTCGCACCGGTGGCGCGCGGAAAACCGAACCAGCGGATCATCCGCCAGCACATCTTTGAAACGGGTGAACGCCTGATGCCCGACGTTGCGGTCCACATGCAGCACCACCGGGCAACCGCTGGCGGTCCAGTGCCGCACCACCTGCGCAGCCCGATCCAGTGCGGTATGCACAAGCATGACGACCCCAACCGCGCTCATGCCCAGTTTCCTTTGGACATCATTCCCAAAATCTCAAGCTGGCGCCAGTTGATGTACTTCTCGCTCCATTTGCACCACAGCTCCGGCTGCTCCACCAGTTTGCCTGCATAGGCCTTATACTCGGTGGAGCCGGCATAATGCTGCCCGCGGACGAGCTCCTCCTGCGCCTTTACGGTAAAGATATCGAGGAATTTGGTATGCAGCAGCGCGCCGCTGGCCTTTTCACCGCCATCAGCCTCATAGACCTGGTTCAATCCCCGCGGCAGCAGCGCGTGGGTAGAGCTGGCATAGGCATAGCGGCGGTGCCATTTGACGAGAGGTATCTTGTTCAGCGCCGGCGCCCGTTGGGGCTGGTCTGCAAAAAACACCCGCGACCGCGGCCCGCCCTGAATCCACAAATTGCCGTATTCCGGGTTGCGTCTGATTGTATAGTTGCCGCTGTCAAACCAATGGGCAATCTCCAAAGGATTCTGCCCCGGCTGATACGGCACCTCGCTAATCCTGCCCTTGGGATAGACATCAATCAGCATAGCCGAAAAACTGCGGATCGCGGAATTGTCCAACCAGTCAGTCAAAGCGCGGATCGGACGGGTGTCGCAAAACGGGTAGATAAAAAACTCATCCGGATCGACCACCAGAACCCAATGCCCGTGCGCATATTTGCGTTTCAGGCCGTTCATCCAATCGATGCCGAAACCTGAACGCTTGTAGCTCGCCGTGGTGTGCCACAGCGAAACATCGTCCATACCGCGCAGATAGTCGGCACTGCCGTCGGTGGAACCATTGTCGACAAACAGGAAATGGTTGATCCCCATGCCGCGGTAATACTGCAAGAAATAGGGCAGCCGGATCTGCTCGTTGCGCATGGTGCAGACCAGCAGGATATCCCCCGGCCGGATAGCTTTGGTATTGTCCTGCACAGCGGTCAGCTCACTGGATTTGCGCACCGCACGGACCAGACGCCGCTTGCGCCGCAACCGCATCCGGTAAGAATCCCAAAGCCCCACGTTCACTCCAAACCAATATCCAGGGAGCGCGCTCACCCGTTCAGGCCTAACAGGACCTGCCTCAAGTTTCCGCGCAATATGTCACGGGAGTATTGTATTAACAACGAATTTAGAAACAGTTACGCATCCGCACGGCCTGGCTGCAACAGTTCAGTGGCCGTTCGGTAATTCACCAGTTGATCGGTGTCATCAACCCAAGCGCCGCCAGTTGTTCCGGATCTTGGTACCGAACCGATCCAGAATACCACAAATCCGGAGTTCCCGAGATCCCATCATAGTAGCCGTCAAACTGCAGCGGAGTGTGAAAGTGCTGCTGCCGCTGCTTTTCTGTTGCTGACTTGGAAACAATCTCGGGCAGGAACTTGGTATGCAGCAGTATCCCTGAGGGCTCCGTTCCTCCTGGCCCGTTATAGAGCGCGTTCATTTGCGGCGGCAGCAGCGAATGGGTTGAGTTCATATAGGCATAGCGGCGGTTCCAGCGGATCAGCGGCAGCTTGTTCAGCGTCGGGGACCGTTCCGGCTGCTCTTGGAAAAACACTCTCTCGCGGGCGCCGCCCTGTACCCAGAGGTTGCCCATCGGCTGCTGCCGAACGGCCCGGTACGGCCCCGCATCAAACCATTGCAGAATTTCACACGGATCCTGTTCCGGTGCATAGCTTTGCCCGCCCAGCGGTCCCTTGGGGTAGAGATCAAGCATCAGTGCGCCAAAGCCCTGACGCCCTTGCTGTTCCAGGTTTTGCGTCAGGTCGTCCAGCCCGTGTTCTTCCATACCGGAATAGACCAACAGCTCATCCGCATCGACTGTCAGGCACCAGCGGCCATGGCCGTAGCGGATCAGCAGCCAGCCCAGCCAGTCCAGGCCAAAGCGCGCTTCCCGGTAGCTGGCAGCAGTCTGCCACACAGAGACATCCGGCTGATCTGCCAGCAGTTCGGCGCTGCCGTCATCGCTGCCATTGTCGACAACCAGGAAATGCGCGGCACCCAGCCGCCGGTAAGATTCCAGGAAAAAAGGCAGACGGCTGATCTCGTTACGTAAAACGATAAAGACCAGAACCCCGTTTGCGGGGATCTGGTCTGTACGGTCAGCCATTTTGCGCATCTGGCGCCGGGCACGCAATGCCCGCCACAGCATCCGCCGCCGTTTCCACCGCATCCTGTAGGCCCCAGCAAGGCCCAGGGGCGGCATGTCAGCAGCAGCGGAGCGCATCATGTTATACTTAGGCCTCGTAATAACCTGTCTTATGCCACTCCCAGGCATCGGCGATCATCATCTCCAGGGTTGAGCGGCGCGGCTCCCAACCCAGATCGGTGACCGCCCGGGTCGAGCCCGACACCAGCTTGGTGCAGTCTCCCGCCCGGCGCTCACCCGTGTTGCACGGCACCTTTTGACCGGTCACCGCCTCGGCCTTGTCCATCACTTCGCGCACAGAAAAGCCAGAACCGGTGCCAAGGTTGAACACCTGGCTTCCCTTGCCTTCTTCCAGCCACTTCAGCCCCAGCACATGCGCATCCACCAGATCGCAGACATGCACATAATCGCGGATGCAGGTGCCGTCCGGGGTATCGTAATCGGTGCCGAAAATGGTCAGCGCATCGCGCTTGCCTGCAACAGCATCCAGCACCAGCGGCACCAGATGGGTTTCGGGACGGTGGAACTCGCCCACTTCAGCCTCTGGATCAGCACCCGCCACGTTAAAATAGCGGAAAATCACCGAACGCAACCCGTTCGAAGCTCCAAAATCTTTGAGGATATCCTCCACCGCACGCTTGGAGGCGCCATAGGCATTCAGTGGCAGCTGCGGCGTGTTCTCGTCCAGCACCACATTGTCATGCTCGCCATAGGTCGCACAGGTCGAGGAGAACACGAAGTCCAGACAGCCCGCAGCCACTGCGGCCTCAATCAGGTTCAGCGACCCGCCGGTGTTGTTCGCCCAGTAGCGGCCCGGCTCGCTCATCGCTTCGCCAACCTGGCTGAGCGCCGCAAAATGCATCACAGCAGCAGGTCGGTACTTGGCAAAGACCTCATCCAGCCGCGCCCGGTCATTCAAGTCGCCCTGCTCAAACGGGCCGAACTTCACCGCGTTCTGCCAGCCGGTCACCAGGTTGTCATAGGTTACCGGGGTGTAACCCGCCGCTTTCAGCGCCTTGCAAGCATGCGAACCAATATAGCCGGCACCGCCGGTCACCAGGATATGTGTCACTGTCTCTGCCCCATGCAGGGCCGCCCCGGGAGGCGGCCAGAGTCGTTATTGCGCGGCTTTGCCAACCTGCGCGATTTCGGAAATGTAGTTCATCAGATCATCCCGCAACTCTTCACGCGCCAGCGCAAAGGCCACTGTGGCCTGCAAAAAGCCTGCCTTGGAACCGCAATCAAACCGCTGGCCGCGGAACCGGTAGCCGTAAACCGGCACGTCCTGCGCTATGTCCTCGGCAATAGCATCGGTCAGCTGGATCTCGCCGCCCGCACCCGACTTCATCTTGTTGAGGTTTTTCAATACAGAAGGCGACAGGATATAGCGGCCGATCACAGCCAGGTTCGAAGGCGCCTCGCCTGCACTTGGCTTTTCTACCATCCCATTGGCCGCAACCACCTGGCCCATGTCGTCCTTCACGTCAAGCACACCGTAAGAGGACGTCTTTTCAGGCGGAACCTCCATCGCAGCCACCATATTGCCGCCGGTTTCCTCGTAAGCTTCGACCATCTGCTGCAAGCAGGGTTTTTCCGCCGCGATCACATCATCCGGCAGGATCACCGCAAAGGGTTCATTGGCGATCAGCCGGCGGGCGCACCAGACCGCATGGCCCAGGCCCAGCGCCTTGTGCTGGCGGATATAGGCGATGGCACCGGATTCCATATTGGTGCCTTGCAGCAAATCCAGCAGATCCTGTTTGCCCTTTTTACGCAGTTCCTGCTCCAGAACCGGTGAATGGTCAAAATAATCTTCCAGTGCACCTTTGCCGCGCGACGTGACAAAGATGAACTCCTTGATCCCGGCCGCGCGCGCCTCGTCAATGGCGTATTGCACCAGTGGCCGGTCGACCAGTGTCATGATTTCTTTCGGAACGGATTTGGTTGCGGGAAGGAAACGTGTTCCCATACCTGCAACGGGAAAAATTGCCTTAGTTACCTTCTTACGCATGGCGCTCTCTCAATACTAAAATTCCAGGCCGGATACCGCCCTCCCCGCAAGTGAGGAGAGATAAAGCTCCGCTAGACCTGGCTGTCCCCAACAATTCGCGATGCGGCTGCCAGCGGCCCCGGGCTGCATCCCATCAGTGTGCTTCTGCCTGTGTCAGTACCTTTCACCATTCTTCGCCTACTCGTGACCCATCTTCTTCATCATCGCCTCCAGCCGCGGCACATCTTCCGGGTTATTCAGCTCCCAAAACTCGCGCCCTCGGGCTTCGACTTCGACACACAGAACTTTGCGGCCGTTCTCCAGGAAGCGCAGCTGTTCCAGCCCTTCCAGTTTCTCCAGCGGCCCCGCCGTCCAGCCAGAATACGCCGCCAAGGCGTCCGGGCGGTAGGCATAGACGCCGACATGGTGAAAGACCGGCGTATTTTCGCCATCACCAAAGGTCTGCGCGCAGTACGGAACCACTTCTTTAGTGAAATAGAGCGCACTGCGGTCTTCGGCAAATACTGCGGTGGTGCCGCCAACCCGGCCGGCCTTGCGATCGGCCAGAAGACTGTTCAGCGTCTCGCCATTGCAGCGCAGCACCGGTGTAGCCAGCCCCATGCCGGGCGCTGCGCGCAGCCCCGCCACCAGATCTTCGACAAACCAGTGCGGCGTCAGCGGAGCGTCGCCCTGCAGGTTCACAACAATCTCATAACCGCTGCCCAGCGCTGCATGCGCCTCGGCGCAGCGTTCAGTGCCATTGCCGCAGGTCTCCGAAGTCATCACCACTTCGGCACCAAAGGCTTCGGCTGCCTGCCTGATGCGATCATCATCGGTCGCCACCACCACCCTGTCCACGCCTTGCACCGAACAGGCCGCCCGCCAGGAGCGTTCCACCAGCGTGCGGGCCTCACCGGTGGCACCGGTCAGCGGCACCAGCGGCTTGCCGGGGTAGCGGGTCGAGGCGTAGCGGGCGGGGATGACGATCAGGACAGACATCAGGCTTTCTTCAGCTCCACAGCCGGTGCATAGGCAATGAAGAACGGGTTCGCATAACCTTCCTTGCCGTAAACAAGCGGGGAGTGATCGTCAAAACGCACCACTTTGCCGCCGGCGCCGGCAAGCACCGCGTGACCGGCAGCTGTGTCCCATTCCATGGTGCGGCCCACACGCGGATACAGATCCGCCTCACCAGTGGCCACCAGGCAGAACTTCAGCGAAGAGCCGGCGCTTTTGCTATCCTTCACTTTGTACTTGCCGATGTAATCGTCGGTTGCCTGATCGCGGTGTGACTTCGACGCCACCACCATCAGCGCAGCATTATCACTGCCGGCGACCCGGATCGCTCGGGTTTCACCGATGGTGTGCGGATCAAACACACCGGTTTCCTCAACCGCGCTGCCATCCGCCAGGGTAAAGAACATCCGTTCTTTGGCCGGTGCATAGACCACGCCGCGGGTCGGCACGCCTTTTTCCACCAGCGCAATGTTCACAGTGAAATCACCGCGGCGGTGGATGAATTCCTTGGTGCCGTCCAGCGGGTCGACGATCAGAAAGGTATCGCCGCGCTCTTTGTGCGAGTCAGACTGTTCTTCGGTGACCAGCATCATATCCGGGAAGGCCGCCCGCAGCCCTGCCGAGATCAACGCATCCGCAGCTTCATCCGCAGCTGTTACCGGGCTTTCGTCGGATTTAACCTTCACGTTGAAATCGTCGGAATTGTAGATTTCCATGATCTTTGCGCCGGCCTCAATTGCCAGGCGGCGGATCACGGGCACCAGGTCTTCATACGTCACGCAGATCTCCCTAACATGGGTTTAATTGAAAATTTGCCTCTTGCCCCTTATGATGCGCAGATAGCGGAACGGCAAGCAGCCGCATCAAATTCGAGCAGAGAATACAGGCCTCATGTTTCAGCAGCGCACGCAGCAATCCTCGTTGTCCGGGCTCCTCACGCTTAGCGAGGTGGTATTCCATTCGGTCGTGCGCAGCGTCCGTTCCAAACACAATAATGCCTTTGCGGCACTTGCGCTGAACATCATGCAAGCCGTCCTCTTCGTCGGGGCGTTTTTTGCCATGTTCGCGCTGCTGGGCCTGCGCGGCTCAGCAATTCGCGGCGACTTTCTGCTTTATGTTATGTCCGGTGTGTTTCTGTTCATGGTTCACACCAAGACAGTCGGTGCCGTTGCCGGTGCTGAGGGGCCCAGCAGCCCGATGATGCAGCATGCGCCGATGAACACGATGGTGGCCATTCTATCTGCCGCAATCGGCGCGCTGTATATCCAAGTGCTGTCACTGTTCATCATCCTGTTTGTCTACCACGTCGCATTCACGCCCGTGCATATCGAAGAGCCAATACCCGCCTTTGGCATGATTTTGCTGGCCTGGACCACCGGCGCCGCCGTCGGGCTGGTGTTCCTGGTGCTGAAACCCTGGGCACCTGGGCTGGTGAGTATTCTGACGATGATCTACCAACGCGCTAATATGATCGCGTCGGGCAAGATGTTCCTAGCCAACACGCTGCCCAGTTTCATGCTTGCCATGTTCGACTGGAACCCCCTGTTTCACTGTATCGACCAGGCCCGCGGCTTTGTCTTTATCAACTACAACCCGCATTTCAGTTCCTGGCAGTATGCTGCTTGGGTAGCGCTGGTGCTGATCGTGATCGGCCTGATGGGCGAATTCTACACCCGGCGCCAGGTTTCCATCAGTTGGAGCGCACGGCGGTAACGGCAAAACCCGGACCAAGACTTTTCAAAAAGTCTTGGCAAAAGTTTTCCTTAAAACTTTTGCGCCCTGCCGGCGTCACGCAACCACTCTGAGCGTCAGATTGATCCGGCCGCCCTTGGGCAGCAGCCGCGAGGACTTGAACCGGATCCGGTCTACCCCGTGATATGTCAGCCGCGCATCACCGCCCATCACCACCGCATCGCCTGAGTTGAGCCAGACCGATTCCGTCTTGCCGCCACGGCTGAGGTTGCCAATCCGGAACAGCGCGTCATCGCCCAAGCTGATGGATACCACGGGGTAAGAGAAATCCGCCTCATCCTTGTCCTGATGCAGCCCCATCCGCGCACCCTCTCCATAGTAATTCAGCAAGCAGCATTCCGGTGCCCGCTCCTGCCCGGTCAATTGCCGCCAAATCTCCAATATTGCCTCCGGGATTTCAGGCCAATTCCGCCCTGAGGGGTGCTGCTCAGCATAGCGGTAGCCGGAGGCGTCAGAATACCAGCCGAATTGCCCCGCCGATGTCATCCGCACCGACATCTGCCCGCCCCCCGGCACCTTGGGTGAGAACAGCGGTGCCGCCTTCAGCACCGGCCGCAACGCGTCTATCAACGCTGCTTGCCTGGCCGGTTCAAGAAACCCCTTGTAGACATCAAGTCCGCGCACACGCAGCAAGGTCATTGCCGTTCATCCATCCTTAACCATGACCCTTGCAAAAAAGCGCATTGATTCACGCATCTCAGCGTGCCTGAGCGCTTGCAGGGGCGTTTTCTGCTCCCTATATACGCCGGGACGCGGCAAGGTGCAGACCAAACCGCAACTTCCATCGGGGCCAGGATGCCGCAACGGGTTCAGGCCTCGGGTAATCGCCTTGAGTAGTAAAAAGGGATCGCAAATGAGCAAAGTTATCGGCATTGACCTGGGTACCACCAACTCCTGCGTGGCCATCATGGATGGCTCCCAGCCCCGCGTGATTGAAAACGCCGAGGGCGCACGCACAACCCCGTCTATTGTTGCCTTCACCGACAACGAACGCCTGGTCGGCCAGCCGGCCAAACGCCAGGCCGTCACCAACCCCGACAACACCGTGTTTGGCGTTAAGCGCCTGATCGGCCGCCGGTTCGACGACGCCGCAGTCGCCAAAGACAAAAAGATGGTGCCGTTTTCCATCGTCAACGGCGGCAACGGCGACGCATGGGTCGAAGCCAAGGGTGAGAAATACTCCCCGTCGCAGATCTCTGCCTTTACCCTGGGTAAGATGAAAGAGACCGCGGAATCCTACTTGGGCGAGGAAGTCACCCAGGCAGTCATCACTGTCCCGGCCTATTTCAACGACGCACAGCGTCAGGCCACCAAAGACGCCGGTAAGATTGCTGGCCTCGAGGTGCTGCGCATCATCAACGAGCCGACCGCGGCTGCGCTGGCCTATGGCCTCGACAAGGAAGAAACCCAGACCATCGCGGTTTATGACCTCGGCGGCGGCACCTTCGACGTGACTATCCTGGAAATCGACGACGGCCTGTTCGAAGTGAAGTCGACCAACGGCGACACCTTCCTGGGCGGCGAAGACTTTGACATGCGTATCGTCAACTACCTGGCAGACCAGTTCAAAAAGGAAAACGGTGTCGATCTGTCCAAGGACAAAATGGCCCTTCAGCGCCTGAAAGAGGCCGCAGAGAAAGCCAAGATCGAACTCTCCTCCACCTCGCAGACCGAGATCAACCAGCCGTTCATCTCGATGGACCCGTCTTCGGGCCAGCCGCTGCACATGGTGATGAAACTGACCCGAGCCAAGCTGGAAAGCCTGGTCTCCGACCTGATCAAGCGTTCGATGGATCCCTGCAAGGCGGCCCTCAAGGACGCTGGCCTGTCCGCTTCCGACATTGACGAAGTGGTTCTGGTTGGCGGCATGACCCGCATGCCGCGCGTCATTGAAGAAGTCACCAAATTCTTCGGCAAAGAGCCGCACAAGGGTGTGAACCCGGATGAAGTGGTTGCCATGGGCGCCGCCATCCAGGCCGGCGTTCTTCAGGGCGACGTCAAGGACGTGGTACTGCTCGACGTGACCCCCCTGTCCCTGGGTATTGAAACCCTGGGCGGCGTCTTCACCCGTCTGATCGACCGTAACACCACCATCCCGACCAAGAAGTCCCAGGTGTTCTCGACCGCGGAAGACAACCAGAATGCCGTGACTATCCGCTGCTTCCAGGGTGAGCGTGAAATGGCCGCCGACAACAAGATGCTCGGCCAGTTCAACCTCGAGGAAATTCCGCCGGCGCCCCGCGGCCTGCCGCAGATCGAAGTGACCTTTGACATCGACGCCAACGGCATCGTGTCGGTTGGCGCCAAGGACAAGGCGACCGGCAAGGAACAGCAGATCACCATCCAGGCATCGGGCGGCCTCTCGGACGACGATATCGAAAAAATGGTTAAGGACGCCGAAGAGAACGCCGAAGCGGACAAGGAACGCCGCGAGCTGATCGAAGCCCGGAACCAGGCTGAAAGCCTGATTCACTCGACCGAAAAAGCCGTGGAAGAGCACACTGATAAGGTCGATCCGTCGACCGTCGAGGTGATCGAACTGGCCATCGCCGCGCTGAAGGATGATCTGGAGAACGAGAAATCGACTGCCGAGAAAATCAAAGCGGGCATTCAGAACGTCACCGAGTCCGCTATGAAGCTGGGTGAAGCGATCTACAAAGCACAGGCCGAAGCGGACAGCGAAGACGAGCCGGCCGCCGCGGATGAAACCGCAAGCCCTGCGGATGACGACATCGTTGACGCGGAATTCGAAGACCTGGACAACGACAAGCGCTAACGCCTGATACGCAGGCCATAGCGGGCCGGTCCGGACCCCGGACCGGCCCATTTTCGTTGAGGCAGATGGGGTTATCCGATGTCAAAACGCGACTATTACGACGTTCTGGGCGTGGCCAAGGGCGCCACCGCAGACGAAATCAAAAAGGGCTTTCGCAAGAAGGCCAAAGAACTGCACCCCGACCGGAATTCCGACAATCCGGACGCCGAATCGCAGTTCAAGGAAGCCAACGAGGCTTATGACGTCCTGAAGGACGCCGAAAAAAAGGCCGCCTATGACCGCTTTGGCCATGCTGCGTTTGAAAACGGCATGGGCGGCGGCCAGCGCGGCGGTCAGGGCCAGGGCTTTGGCGGCGGCGACTTCTCCTCCGCCTTTTCCGACGTCTTCGACGACCTGTTCGGCGATTTCATGGGCGGCCAGCGCGGTGGCGGCGGCGGACGGCAGCGGGCTTCCCGCGGTGCTGACCTGCGTTATAATCTGCGGGTCTCGCTGGAAGACGCTTTTGGCGGCTTGCACAAGACCATCAAGGTTCCGACCTCGGTCTCCTGTACCTCCTGCGAGGGAACAGGCGCCGAAGGCGGCGTGGAACCCACAACCTGCCCGACCTGTTCTGGCATGGGCAAGGTCCGCGCGCAGCAGGGCTTCTTCACCGTTGAACGCACCTGCCCGACCTGTTCGGGCCTGGGTCAGATCATCAAAAACCCGTGCAAATCCTGCCACGGCCACGGCCGGGTGGAAAAGGACCGCTCGCTGTCGGTGAACATCCCGGCGGGAGTTGAAACAGGCACCCGCATCCGCCTGGCAGGCGAAGGCGAAGCAGGCCTGCGCGGCGGCCCTCCCGGTGATCTCTACATCTTTGTCGAGGTTGCTCCGCACGCCCTGTTCGAGCGCGACGGCAACAACCTGTACTGCCGGGTGCCGGTCAGCATGGCCAAGGCAGCCCTTGGCGGTTCCATCGAGGTGCCGACCATCGACGGCGGCCGCGGCCGGGTCCAGATCCCCGAAGGCAGCCAGTCCGGCCGTCAGATGCGTCTGCGCAGCAAAGGTATGCCGGCCCTGCGCGGCGGTGCCACCGGCGACATGTTCATTGAACTGGCGGTGGAAACCCCGGTCAACCTCACTGCCCGCCAGAAAGAGCTTCTGCGCGAGTTCGAGGAAATGTCCGAGGACAACACCAACCCCGAGTCCCGCAGCTTCTTCTCTTCGGTGAAAAGCTTCTGGGACGGCATGAAGGGGTGAGGCCCGTCCTGGAAACGCTCCGGGGGAGCGTTTCAGGGCCGAACGGGCGGAGCCCCGGGCATTTACCTAAACCGGCTCAATCAAAAGCGCCCCCCACTCGGGGCGCTTTTCTTTTTGCCCCGTCCCTTCCTCTCTCACAGCCCATGCCGCACCGCGGCGGCGCATAGGGGGTGTACAGGGGGTGCACGCCTGTCATCCCCCGGCTGCCGCAACACGGCCCGCATTAACACTTCCTCAACCAAGATGGCACCACCATGGCGCCATGGCCAAGGATCCCGCATTCGAGGAAGTTTCGCTGCCGCTGTTTCCCGGCGGCGACGAAATCCCTGCGGCCCCCCTGCCCCAAGGCCGCCTGCCCTCCTACATCAAGGACCACCGCGCCCGCCTGCGCGAGCGTTTCCTGCAGGGCGGTGCCGCCGCAATGCCGGACTACGAACTTCTGGAACTGGTCCTGTTCCGCTCCATTCCGCGCCGCGACGTCAAGCCTCTGGCCCGGCTGCTTCTTGATAGTTTTGGAGATTTCAACCGGGTTGTAACGGCCTCTCCGGAACGGCTGGCCCAGATCAGGGGCATCGGCGATGCGGTGATCACCGACCTTAAGGTACTGGAGGCCGCAGCCCACCGCATGGCCCGCGCCCGCGTGATGCAGCGGCAGGTGATTTCCAGTTGGGACGCATTGCTGGACTACTGCCATACCACCATGGCGCACCGCGAAACTGAACAATTCCGTATCCTGTTCCTGGATCGCAAGAACGTGCTGATCGCCGACGAAGAACAGGCGCGAGGCACCGTCGACCATGTCCCGGTTTACCCCCGGGAAGTCGCCAAGCGGGCTCTTGAGATCAACGCTAGTGCTCTGATTTTAGTTCATAATCACCCGTCCGGCGACCCCACACCTTCGGACAGCGACCTCAGTATGACCAACCAGGTTCAGGCCGCGCTGACTGCCCTTGGCATCACCCTGCACGACCACCTGATCATCGGTAAATCCACCGAGTTAAGCTTTCGCGCCCGCGGGCTTCTCTAGCGCTGCCGCAGCGCGCGCCAGCGCGGTGCCCGGCCCAAGGATTTACAAGGCATCGCTGATGCCGTGTCAAATGCGCGGGAGCCCGCCCTCCGCCCCGGTACTCAGCGCACCCAAACCTCAACCCGGCGGTTGATCTGCCGCCCCCATTCGCTGTCGTCACAGGCCATCGGCAGGGCCTCGCCAAAGCCATGTGTGCTGATCTGCACCCGGGTTGCATCTGCCGTCTCTGCTGCTTTGATCACCGCATCCCGAACCGCGCCAGCCCGCTTCAGAGCAATCCGCCGATTGCCTTCAGATGGCCCGACCCCATCAGAAAACCCAGCAAAAACAATTTCTTTTCCGTCAAACTCTCCTGCCTCCAGCGCGCGGGCCAGCTGCTCGACGTTGCTGCGGGACTGCGCATCAGGGCGCGCTGATCCAGGTTCGAACCGGAACGAGATGGTCAACCGCCGCATCCCGCCCAGCAGGGTCACCAGCCGCTGAAGTTCCTCCAGTCCGGATTTTTCCTTTGAAGCCAGAATCGCATTTGCCAGGCGGCGGCCCTGGCGGCTGACCGGGATCCGTTCTGGCGCCTGATCGACAAATCCTGCCCGGCGAATGACTGCCTGCGCCGCAGGCCCCCGTACATAAGCCAGGAAATCCCGCGCAATCTTGGGCAGGCGGCGGGCCGGCAGGTAAAGGAACATGGGAACCGTCAGCGGATAGTCTTCAGTCTTTACTGCCCGGCGGCTGGCCTGCAGAGAGAACCCGCAAGGGCCGGTCAAAGTCAGCATCCGCGCCGCGCCTTTCTCGGCAAAGCTGGCGATGCCTATGGCAAAGGGATCGACGAGAACCCGGCGGGCAAGTGTGCTGCTGCGGTCATGGCGGCGGATTCGTGTTGTGAACCCAGCTCCAAAAGGCACCATCAGCCGATCCTCCACCGCCTGGGCGAGGCCGGAGCCGGAAACCGGCATATGCAGCGAAATCGGGGCATCAGGACCGCCAACCGTTTGCCAGTTAGTGATCTGACCGGAATATATTCCTGCCAGTTGAAGCAAGGAAATCTCGCGCACCGGGTTGCTGGGCGCCACAACCGGCACAAAGGCGTCCAACGCGAGAACACGGCTGCGGCCCGGGCCGGTCAGATCACCCAGTCCTGCGGCACGGGCGGCCTTTTGTTCAAGCGGCCGGATTTCCCGCAATGCCATCGCCACATCCGCCTCATCCGCGATAAGAGCCGCAAATCCTCCATCGGTATTACTGGCCAGGAAAGTGAAACGTGCGGCCGGCTTTTGCCCGCGCAGCAGGACATGACTGAAATTCCCGTCGGGCAATGCCTCCAAGTGAGTCTGATAGCCATTTCGCAGGGCGAAGCCTTCAATCAGCGCAGGCATCAGAACTTCTGACATGGCGGAAGAACCGGCCAAAGTGATTTCCGAAACAAATCCGGACAGACTGGGGCAGCCTGGCCCATCGCACGCAACGCCTGAACCATCGACGGTGAGTTCGCCGAACTGGGTCTGCACCCGATAAAACTCGCCGTCGAATCCCAGCAGCGTGCCAGTGATTTCAACTGCGCCATCCGGGGAAGACAGGGTGACGTCCTGAGCAGCAAGACCGCGCGCAAAGACTGCCAGAAAAAGTGCGGCGCAAATGGCCGCACGAAAGAAGGTCATATGGATACCTGAAGTTACCGCAAATCAGTTGGATGCGATTTTCAAGTCTTCTACCAGATTATTCAACACCAGAAAGCTGCCCATTGCATCGCAATCCGGCATTGCCATCACCAAATCCCGGCTGGTGAGCTGTCCACCGCGCAATTGCAGTGCCTGGGCGGAAACATCCCTGCCGCAATTGGCGGCCGTCACTTCGGCCTCAGCGGTCAGAGACACGGTACCGGACTCGCTTGTGTCACTTGGCAGGCTGTAAACATCGGCAATACGCGGTGCCAATTGGCTGTCATCGCCCAAGCGCACGACCTGCCCGGCCCCGGCCGCGCCGTGCCAGACATGGCCAGCGCTGCCATAGGCGGCGCCGAACTCGCGGGCATGGATTTCGAAACCGCTGTTACCTGTCCATTGAAGAACAATCCGCTCAACAGTTTCAACGCCGTCTACCTCTGCAACGGCGACAGCTCCGCTGCCACCTGAAGTCTCTGCGATGAAAACCGCTGTTCGGGTCAAAGCCGGCACCAGTGTGCTGAGCCGGCCTGAGTGGTCCAGCGCAGCCGTAAAGGTCATGCCGCTGTGATGCACAGTTAAGCGCTCGTTTGGCCTGCAGGATGCCTCAACAATGAGATTAACCATCGCCATCGGGGCAGCTTCAGCCTTGGCCGTCAACTGGCAGGACGCTCTGTAATCCGGTTCTGCTGGCTCGCTGCCCGCTTTCAACGCAATTGCAGCAGGCGGCGCCGATGTCAGGGTGATCTTTTCGATCTGCAGCTGAGCAGCTTCGGGTTCCGCTGGAATTTCAGGATCAGCCGCAGCAGTCCGGATAGCGGCGTTGACCACCAAGCCCGGGCCAGACGCCTGCATGTAAAATCCGATGCCCAAAGCACAAGCCAGCGTCATCGCGCTTGTCAGCATCACCTGTTTGCTTAGCATTAGATCCTCCAGAACCAGTTTGGTTAAGGAAGCATGTCTGCAAATGCCGGCCAGTTTGTGGCCGCTAGCAGGAGAGATTCCGGCAAATACGGCAATCACGCCATCTTTGTTGCCTGCCCGGAAACAAATCCGATTATACGCCCCGTGCCTTGGCAGCTCCAAAAGCCCTTGGCAGCCAAGTGCGCTGCGCACAGCGCGGCGCCACGCCCAACGGAAGCGGTCTTTGCCAAAAGACCAGCGACGGGCGGGAGATCACCCGCCCGTCGCCGGACGCAGGTTCAAAATGGAACCTACATGTCTTCTTCAGGTTTCAGGCCAGGCTGCCGTGGCAGTGCTTGAACTTCTTACCCGACCCGCAAGGGCATCTGTCATTGCGTGAGGGGTTGCCCCAGGTCGCCGGATCATCCTCCACGAAACCCGGTGCTGGGTCTTCTGCCGAAGCTTCGGCTGCGGTTGGCTGCGGGACTGCCATTTGCTGCATTGCGGCCTGGCGGGCAGCCATTTCCTTCAGCATCTGCTGCTGCTCCTCCTCAGTCATCGGACGCACGCGGCCAAGCTGCTGGGACACTTCTTCACGCAAGGAATCGAGCATGTTTTCGAACAGCTGAAAGCTTTCGTTCTTGTATTCATTGAGCGGATCACGCTGCGCATAGCCGCGGAAACCCACCACCGAGCGCAGATGCTCCAGTGTCAGCAGATGCTCACGCCAGTTCTTGTCTATGGTCTGCAGCAGAACCTGCTTTTCGATGTTACGCATGTTTTCCGGACCAAAGGCCGCGGCTTTTTCCGCCATCATCTTGTCAGAAGCCTGGACCAGACGTTCCCGGATCTGCTCGTCATCAACGCCTTCTTCGGCGGCCCATTCCGCCACCGGCGCGTCAATGCTCAGCATCTCGCGGACCTGCTCCTGCAGGCCTGCGGTGTCCCACTGATCGGCGTAGGTTTTGGGCGGCATGTGGGTGTCGAGCAGATCGTCGATCACCTCGTGACGCATATCATCGACAATCTCGGACAGATCCTCGGCGGCCATAATTTCGCGGCGTTGATTGAAGATCACTTTCCGCTGATCGTTCATAACATCGTCGAACTTCAGAACGTTTTTGCGCATATCGAAGTTGCGGCCTTCGACCTTGGCCTGCGCGCGTTCCAGCGATTTATTCACCCAGGGGTGAATGATCGCCTCGCCTTCCTTCATGCCCAGCGATGACAGCAGTTTGTCCAGCCGTTCCGAGCCGAAAATGCGCATCAGATCGTCTTCAAGGCTGAGGTAAAACCGGGTCCGGCCCGGATCGCCCTGACGGCCCGAACGGCCGCGCAGCTGGTTGTCGATGCGGCGGCTTTCGTGGCGCTCGGAAGCCATCACAAACAACCCGCCTGCGTCCAGCACCTTTTGCTTTTCCTCGGCGTGTTTGGCTTCTTCGGCCGCGCGCAGTTCTGCTGGATCAGCCTCGGGATTCTGCTCCAGCACTTCCAGCACTTTCATCTCGACGTTGCCGCCGAGCTGAATATCGGTGCCGCGGCCGGCCATGTTGGTGGCAATGGTCACCGCGCCATAGCGGCCGGCATCAGCAACGATCTGCGCTTCCTGCTCATGGTGGCGGGCGTTCAAAACGTTGTGCGGGATGCCGTCCTGCTGCAGCATCTGGCTCAGCAGTTCGGATTTCTCGATCGAGGTCGTGCCAAGCAGAACCGGCTGGCCCTTTGCATGCGCTACCTTGGCTTCCTTGATCATCGCCTCATATTTCTCACGGGCGGTGCGGTACACCTGATCGTCCTCATCCACCCGCGCAATCGGGCGGTTGGTCGGCACTTCAACCACACCCAGGCTGTAGATCTCGGCGAACTCATCAGCCTCGGTCATCGCAGTGCCGGTCATGCCCGAGAGCTTGTCATAAAGCCGGAAGTAATTTTGGAAGGTAACCGAGGCCAGTGTGGTATTCTCCGGCTCGATATTGACCTCTTCCTTGGCCTCGATGGCCTGGTGCAATCCTTCGGACAGGCGGCGGCCCGGCATCATACGGCCAGTGAACTCATCGATCAGAACAACTTCGCCATTGCGGACGATATAATCCTTGTCCCGCTGGAACAGCTTGTGCGCACGCAGGGCCTGGTTCACGTGGTGGACAACCGTGGTGCTTTCCGGATCGTAGAGCGAGGCATCCTCTTCCAGCAGCCCGTGCTCGCGCAGCGTCTGCTCCAGGTATTCATTGCCGTCCTCAGTAAAGGTCACACCACGGGTTTTCTCGTCGATCTCATAGTGTTCTTCCGACAATAGCGGGATCACTTTGTCGATAGTTGAATAGAGTTCGGACCTGTCTTCGGCCGGGCCGGAGATGATCAGCGGAGTACGGGCCTCGTCGATCAGGATCGAGTCGACCTCATCGACGATGGCAAAGTTGTGCTGCTTCTGAAACACCTGGTCCAGCGACGGTTTCATGTTGTCGCGCAGATAGTCGAAACCCAGTTCGTTGTTGGTGGTATAGGTGACGTCGCTGTCATAGGCGGCCATCTTCTCGGCGTCGGCTTGCCCCGACCAGATCACGCCGGTGGTCATGCCCAGCTGCGCAAACACCTTGCCCATCCATTCACTATCCCGCGTGGCCAGGTATTCGTTCACCGTTACCACATGCACGCCCTTGCCGGTCAGCGCATTCAGATAGGCCGGGAAGGTCGCCACCAGGGTCTTGCCCTCGCCGGTCTTCATCTCGGAAATGTTACCCTGATGCAGGAAAATACCGCCCATCAGCTGGGTATCAAAAGCCCGCAGACCCAGCGCACGTTTGGCCGCTTCACGCACGTTGGCAAAGGCTTCGGGCAGCAGCGCGTCCAGGCTTTCACCGCCCAATGCGCGCTTGCGCAGCTCCTCAGTCTTGTCCTTCAGCCCGTCATCGCTGAGCTTCGCGAACATATCCTCCAGCGCGTTGATCTGTGCAATCAGCGGCCGTGTCGCCTTGATCTTACGGTCATTCGGCGTGCCGAAAACCTTTTTGGCGAGTGTTCCGAAACCCAGCATGTTTTCTCCAGCGATCCTATGTCCGGCCTTTGCATCGGGCAGGCTTGCCCGCCGTGTCCGCAACCCATAAACAATGGTGGAAAGACGGTCCTGCCAATGGCCTCAAGGCGATGTAAGCGGCAGGGTATAGAGTGTCAACGGCAGGCCCCTATGCGGCCTAGGAATAGGAAGGTTTCAATGCGTAAAGGTCTCACTTTTCTGCGCGGCATGGCGGTGGCAGCCTGTACTGCGTTGCCGCTGGCCGCAGTTGCTGCGCCACATGCCAACACGGTTGTTGCCTCGGTCAATGGCGAAGATATCACCATCGGCCATATGGTCATGGCCCGCGAAAACCTGCCCGACCAGTACAAACAGCTGCCTGATGACGTGCTCTACAATGCCATCCTGGATCAGCTGGTTCAGCAAACCGCGCTGAAACAGCAGCTGCACGGCGAAGTGCCTCGTTACGTGCAATTGTCCGTTGAAAACGAAGAGCGCGCCATGCTGGCCGCCAACGTGATCGATATGATCATGGAAAAGGCCAGCAGCGAGGATGCGCTGCGTGCCGCCTATGACGGAAAATACTCTTCCGGTGACGGTGGAGACGAGTTTCATGCCGCCCATATCCTCGTCGAAAGTGAAGAAGACGCACAGGACGTCAAAAAGGAGCTGGACGCCGGCGCCGATTTCGCCACGCTTGCCAAGGAAAAATCCACCGGCCCCTCCGGTCCCAGCGGCGGCGATCTGGGCTGGTTCACCACAGGCCGAATGGTGCCGGAGTTCGAAGATGCCGTTCTGAAGCTTCATTCGGGCGAAATTTCAGGACCCGTGAAAACCCAGTTCGGCTGGCATGTGATTCTGCTGCGCGAGCGCCGCAAGACCGAAGCCCCCGAGTTTGAAGAAGTGCGGGCACAGCTGGCCGAGGAATTGCGCCAAAAGGCAGTGGAAGAGAGCGTGAATGAACTGACCGCGTCCGCCGAAATCGAACGGTCTGAGATTGAGGATCTGAATCCGGCAATTCTCAAAGACCTTAGCCTGGTTAGGAACTGATCATGGCCGCCCCCATGCCCGTCTCGCCGCTGGCACCTGCCAGCTTCCCCGATCTTCCGGTGATCAAGGGCGTGCGTTTTGCATCAGCCGCGGCCGGGGTCAAGTATCAGGGCCGGACCGATGTGATGCTGGCAGTGATGGACCCGGGCACTGCGGTTGCAGGGGTTTTCACCCGCTCCAAGACCCGTTCTGCCCCGGTTCTGGACTGCCAAGCCAAGCTGGGCGGCAATGCTGATGCCGGTGCGGCAATTCTGGTGAACTCCGGCAATTCCAATGCCTTCACCGGTCATTTCGGGCAAAGCTCGGTTGCGGAGATCACCACTGCAGTTGCACAGGCAACCGGCCTGCCTTCCAGGCGTGTTTTTACTGCCTCCACCGGTGTCATCGGCGAGCCGCTGCCGCATGACCGGATTGTCGCGAAGGTCAGCGAACTGAACGATGCCTTGGATGAAGGCACGCTGGAAGATGCCGCCCAGGCGATCATGACCACCGACACCTTTGCCAAAGGCGCCAGCGCCACGGTGGGGATCGGCGGCCAGACAGTCAAGATCGCCGGCATCGCCAAGGGTTCAGGCATGATTGCGCCGGATATGGCAACCATGCTGGTCTACATTTTCACCGATGCGAAGGTCGGGCAAGCCGACCTGCAGGAACAGCTCGCTGAGATCTGCAACCGGACTTTCAATTGCATCACCGTGGACAGCGACACCTCTACGTCCGACAGCCTGATGCTGTGCGCCACCGGCGCTTCGGGCATCGACGCGACTGGAAACGCGGAGTTTGCGGCAGGCCTGGAGCGGGTCATGCTAGACCTGTCACACCAGGTGGTGCGCGATGGCGAGGGCGCGACCAAATTTGTGGAAATCCAGGTGACCGGCGCAGCTTCGGATGCGGATGCAAAGGTGCATGGCCTAGCTATCGCCAACTCGCCGCTGGTGAAAACCGCGATTGCGGGCGAGGACCCGAACTGGGGCCGCGTGGTAATGGCGATCGGCAAATCCGGCGCGGCTGCCGACCGGGACCTGCTGTCAATCTCATTTGGCAATGTGCTGGTGGCCGAAAAAGGCTGGGTCGCACCAGACTACAAGGAAGATCTGGGCGCAGCAGAGATGAAAAAACAAGAGATCACCATCAAAGTAGGCTTGGGACTGGGTGCCGGCAAAGCAACGGTTTGGACCTGCGATCTGACCCATCAGTATATCTCGATCAACGCGGATTACCGGTCATGAAGGTGATCCTTGTTTCCGCTGTTGCGCTTATCGACGTGGACGGGCGCGTGCTGCTGGCGCAGCGCCCCGAAGGTAAATCCATGGCCGGCCTGTGGGAGTTTCCTGGCGGCAAGATCGAACCAGGCGAAACACCCGAGGCAGCATTGATCCGTGAGTTACAGGAGGAACTAGGCATTGACACCTGGGCGTCCTGCCTGGCACCGCTGACCTTCGCCAGCCACTCCTACGAGGATTTCCACCTGCTGATGCCGCTTTTTGCCTGCCGTAAGTGGGACGGCGTCCCGCAGGCCAATGAAGGCCAAACCCTGAAATGGGTGCGGCCGCAGGATTTGCGCGACTATCCGATGCCGCCAGCCGATATCCCGCTGATCCCGATTCTGCGCGACTGGCTGTAAAATACATGGAGCCGCAACACAGCGGTTTCATGTTTTCCCAAGGGTGAATTTTGCCGTTTTACCGGGGCTTTAGCTCCCCGGCCTGGCGCCCGTGAACCCTTTTTTAATCATTCTCCATAAGCATCAGGTACGAACAGTTTGACTACCCGAAGTTTCAATTGGGCAGGAGAAGACCATGCTAAGGACAATCGCGGTTGGCAGTTTTTCGCTGGTTCAGGGCATTTTTATAAGGACACTCCCTGACGGGAAAATCGCTGTGCGGGTTGGTAAAAGAACATATGAAGGCCGCCCGGTGCCGCCTGTTGCCTGAGCTATCACTCATAACGCATGTCAGGCAAAAAATGGGATTGCAGACAGTGCTGCCCCGTTTTTGGGCCCGCAAGGTCAAAGCAAATTGACAAAATTTTCTTTGCGGGCTGGCCCGTCTCATTTCCACTCTGTCGTTCCGCCAATTCGTCAACTGTCTTTGCACACTCTCCATATGCAGAATTAACCTGCGTGGACGGCGCATTCAGCTTCAACAACAGGGTAGCCTCCAATTGCGCTTCGGCCCCTGCGGCACATGACAATGGAACCGCCAAAAGAAACAGGCCCCGGCAATGGTGCCAGGGCCTGCTTTTCAATTTGGATTTAGCAACGATCAGTCAAGGGTCCGGGTGACTTCTTCGCGTTCGAAGATTTCAATCACGTCGTTCGGACGGACATCATCGTAGTTTTCAAACGCCATACCGCATTCCTGACCGGACTGAACTTCGGACACTTCGTCTTTGAAACGCTTCAGTGTCTTCAGCGTGCCTTCGTGGATTACCACGTTGTCGCGCAGCAGGCGGACACCTGCCGAACGGCGGGCAATGCCTTCGGTAACCAGACAGCCGGCAACCTTGCCAACACCGGTAACTTTGA
Organism: Leisingera sp. NJS204; assembly: GCF_004123675.1. Taxonomy (NCBI): domain Bacteria; kingdom Pseudomonadati; phylum Pseudomonadota; class Alphaproteobacteria; order Rhodobacterales; family Roseobacteraceae; genus Leisingera; species Leisingera sp. NJS204. Next base: position 4,051,309 of record NZ_CP035417.1, read on the forward strand.
AGACTTCCTTGATCTGCGCATAACCGATGAAGTTCTCGCGGATCTCGGCAGACAGCAGGCCCGAGGCCGCCGCTTTCACGTCATCCACCAAGTCGTAGATCACCGAGTAGTAGCGGATCTCGACGCTCTTCTGGTTGGCGGTGTTGCGGGCCGAAGCATTGGCACGGACGTTGAAGCCCATGATCGGCGCACCGGAGGCTTCGGCAAGGCCGACATCAGTTTCGGTGATCGCACCGACGCCCGAATGCAGCACGCGCACGCGCACCTCGTCGTTGCCGATCTTTTCCATCGCCTGAACGATGGCTTCGGCAGAGCCTTGCACGTCAGCTTTGACCAGAATCGGCAGCTCGGAGACATTTTCGTCGTCCTTGGCCTTCTGCATAAGCTGTTCCAGCGTGGTCGCAGCACCGGCAGCGGCGCGCTTATCCTTGGCGGCCTGCTCACGGTATTCAGCGATCTCGCGCGCCTGTGCTTCGGTGTCTGTCACGTTCAGCACGTCGCCTGCTTCCGGGGTGCCGTTGAGGCCAAGAACCTCGACAGGAACCGAAGGACCGGCTTCCTGGACGCGCTCGCCCTTGTCGTTGATCAACGCACGCACCTTGCCGTATTGCTCACCCACAACAAAGATGTCGCCCTGGCGCAGGGTCCCGGTCTGAACCAGAACGGTTGCCACAGGGCCGCGGCCCACATCCAGCTGTGCCTCGATCACGGCACCCTGGGCAGCGCGGTCGGGGTTGGCCTTCAGTTCCAGAATTTCCGATTGCAGTGCAATGGCTTCCAGCAGCTCGTCCAAGCCCTGGCCGGTTACCGCGGAAACTTCAACGTCCTGCACGTCGCCGGACATCGCTTCCACAACCACTTCGTGCTGCAGCAAGTCGGTGCGGACCTTTGTCGGGTCTGCCGCCGGTTTGTCGATCTTGTTGATCGCCACGATCATCGGAACCTGCGCCGCTTTGGCGTGGTTGATGGCTTCGATGGTCTGCGGCATCACCGCGTCATCCGCGGCAACCACCAGAACCACGATATCCGTCACCTGAGCACCGCGCGAGCGCATCGAGGTAAAGGCCGCATGGCCAGGCGTATCCAGGAAGCTCAGCACGGTGCCGCTTTCGGTTTTCACCTGATACGCGCCGATGTGCTGGGTGATGCCGCCGGCTTCGCCAGCCACAACACGTGCATCCCGGATCGCATCAAGCAGCGAAGTTTTGCCGTGGTCAACGTGGCCCATGATCGTGATGACCGGCGGACGCGGTTTCAGATCGTCGTCCTTGTCCTCAATCTCTTTGATCACGTCTTCGACGTCAGAGGCGGACACCCGGACCACTTTATGGCCGAATTCTTCGATGATCAGTTCCGCGGTATCGGCGTCGATGGTCTGGTTCTGCGTGACCATCATGCCCATGTTCATCAGCGATTTGACAACTTCGCCAACGCGCTCCGCCATCCGGTTGGCCAGTTCCGAAACCACAATCGCCTCTGGCAGCTGAACGTCGCGGATGACCTTTTCACGCTCGACCTGGCCGCCCATGGCTTTTTGCCGGGCACGCTCTTGCTTGCGCTTCATCGACGCCATCGACCGGTGGCGATTGCCGCCGCCGCCAGTGGCCTGCCCCAATGTCAGCTTACCCGAACGGCGGCCATCGTCCTGGCCCTTGCCCCGGTTCTGACGCTGTTCGCGTTCACGGTCTGCTTTACGCGGCGCGGCAGCAGGCGCGGGTTTGTTCGGCGCCGGGCGGGCCGTTCTGGGCGTATCCGCAGCAGGAGCAGGAGCAGCGGCTGCAGCAGCAGCGCGTTCTTTTGCCACTTCAGCTTCACGCTTCTTGCGCTCTTCTTCTTCTTGCTTGGCCTTGGCGCGTTCTTCGGCTTCCCGCTGCTCGCGCTCCTTGGCTTCCGCTTCGGCGCGGCGGCGGTTGCGCTCTTCTTCGCGCGCTTTTTCGTCCGCGGCCCGGGCGGCCGCTTCTTCGACCTCGCGCGCCTTGGCAGCCTGCAGCGCCTTCAGGCGGCGCTCCATCTCAGCGTCACTGATGCCGGCAGGCCGGCGCGATCCGGATGTGGAAGGCGCAGCGCCGCCGCCGCCCTTGGCCGCACCCGGCTTGGGAACCACAACGCGCTTGCGCTTGGTTTCCACTACGACATTCTTGGTCCGTCCATGGCTGAAACTCTGTTTCACGTTCCCCGGACGGGAACCCCCACGCAGACCCAGTGTCTTTTTGCCGTCACTATCGCTCATAAAGCTTCTTATCCTTCCGTGCGGCCGTCGCCGCCCACCATTTCGCGCAAACCTTGCAGTCGTTGCGCCTCATCTACAACACGTTTGCTGAGTCCGCCAGAGGCGAGGGCGGCATGTATTGCAGTTTGGCGCCCAAATGCCATTCCCAGCTCGTCCGCCGTGAGGCAGCCGATGAATTTGCCCTTGTAGGGGGTGCTCAGCTTCGACTTTCCGCGGCCAGACCCGTCGGACGCCTGGATCAGCACCCGGGCATCCTCTTTGTAAAGCCAGTCTTTCACCCGCTCAAAACCGGACACCGCATCACCCGATTTACGCGCCAGGCTGATCAGTTCAATAAGCCGGCGGACAACCTGCCGCTCAACTTCCTGAACCAATTCCTCCGGCACCTGGACCTGGGCCTTGAAGCCGCGGGCAAACAGCTTCTTCTTGACCGCGGTATCCAATGCGGCCCGGCTGGAGGCCACATAGACACCACGGCCGGGCAGCTTGCCCATCACATCAGGCACAACTTGCCCGTCAGGACCCATCACAAAACGGATGAGGCCCTGTTTGGGCTGGATCTCGCCGGTTGCGATGCATTTACGCTCGCTGTCGTCGGTCCGGTCTTTTGTGGCGCCGCCGCGTGTCATGCAGTTCTCCTCTGCAAAGCCTGAATTCAGGCTTCGCCTTCCTCTTCGCCAGTGTCTTCGTCTTCTGCCGCGTCTTCTTCCAGTTCAGCCGGATCAACCCAGCCCAGCATGATGCGGGCAGTCATCACCATGTCCTGCGCCTGTTCCAGCGTCATACCGAACGGTTCCAGAATACCATCGTCCTTGACCCGTTCGCCGCCATCGTTGGTCCAGCCGCCGGCCAGTTCCCAGTCCGCACAAGTGGCGAAATCTTCCAGCGACTTTACGTCGTCCTTGGCCAGTGCCTCTACCATCTGCGGGGTCAGGCCCTCGAACTGAATCAGGCTGTCTTCGGCGCCCAATTCGCGAGCCGCATCCAAGGCCGCCTTGGCCTTGGCCTCCAGGTAATCGCGGGCACGGGCCTGCAATTCCCCGGCGGTGCCTTCGTCAACACCGTCGATGACCAGCAGCTCGTCGAGTTCGACATAGGCGACTTCTTCGAGATTGGTAAAGCCTTCGGAAACCAGCAGCTGGGCAAAGAACTCGTCCAGATCCAGGGTTTCCATGAACAGTTTGGTGCGCGCCTCGAATTCCTTCTGGCGGCGAGCCGATTCTTCTTCCTCGGTCATGATATCGATGTCGAGGTTGGTCAGCTGCGATGCCAGGCGGACGTTCTGGCCGCGGCGGCCAATGGCCAGGCTCAGCTGCTCTTCAGGCACCACAACTTCGATTTTGCCGGCTTCTTCATCCAGCACAACCTTGGTTACTTCGGCAGGCTGAAGCGCGTTCACCAGGAAAGTCGGCTGGTCTTCGTTCCACGGGATGATGTCGATCTTTTCGCCCTGCAGCTCGTTCACCACAGCCTGCACGCGGGAGCCGCGCATACCAACACAGGCACCGACCGGGTCGATCGAGCCGTCATAGGAGATAACAGCAATCTTGGCGCGCGAACCGGGATCACGGGCAACGGCCTTGATATCAATGATGCCGTCATAGATTTCCGGCACTTCCATCTTGAACAGTTCGGCCATGAATTCCGGCGCGGTGCGCGACAGGAAAATCTGCGGGCCGCGCGGCTCGCGGCGCACGTCCTTGATGTAGCAGCGCACACGGTCGTTCGGGCGATAGCTTTCGCGGCCGATTTTTTCATTGCGGCGCAGGATGGCCTCGCCAGCGCCCACATCGACGATGACGTTGCCGTATTCCTCGCGCTTGACCAGACCATTGATGATGGTGCCGGCGCGGTCTTTGAATTCTTCGAACTGGCGGTCACGCTCTGCTTCGCGGACCTTCTGCAGAATCACCTGCTTGGCCGACTGGGCGGCGATCCGGCCCATTTCAACCGGCGGCACTTCCTCGACATAGGTCTGGCCTACTTCAGGATTCGCCATGTACTGGCGGGCCTGTTCGACGGTCAGCTCAGCCTGATAGTTTTCCAGCTCTTCATCCGCCACGACAGTGCGCACGCGGGTGAATTTCGCCCGGCCGGTCTTGCGGTCAATCGATACGCGAATGTCCATTTCGGCGCCGTAGCGGCTTTTGGCCGCACGGGCGAGGCTCTCTTCCATCGCCTCGATGACCAGACCGGGGTCGATCATCTTTTCGCGCGCCACGGCCTCGGCGGTTTGCAACAGCTCCAGCTGGTTTGCAGAGGTGATAGCCATTACTTGTTCTCCTCTTCGGACTCTTCGGTCTCGATTTCGTCGAATGCGTCTTCGTTGAGCGTGCCGGCCTCTTTGCGCTGGCGCAGCATTTCCTTGATCAGATCATCGGTCAGAACCAGCTTGGCGTCGCTCAGCCAGTCAAATTTCAAACCAATGGTCATGTTTTCGCCCTGATCTTCGATGTTGATCAGGACTTCGTCTTCCTCGGTGCCCGCCAGCTCGCCCTTAAAGCGGCGGCGGCCGCCGACCAGCTCGTCGGTTTCGAGCTTGGCCTCATAGCCCTCGAACATATCAAAATCTTTCAGCCGGGTCAGCGGCCGGTCGATGCCGGGGCTCGACACTTCCAGCGCATAGGCGTCAAGGATCGGATCCTCGACGTCCAGTGCCGCGCTGACCGCATTCGAGATCACGGCGCAATCATCCACCTCGATGCCGCCATCCGGCTTGTCAGCCATGATTTGCAATGTGGTCGCCTTACCAGACATCAGCCGGATCCGCACCAGCTCATAACCCAGATCCTCAATCACCGGGATGATGATCTCGGCCAGACGCCGGTCGATGGCAGCTTTGGCAATCAGGTCGTTGGTCATCAGACCTCCACTTGGGGCTTGCAGGCACTGGCCTGCGGGCACAAAAAAACGGGCGCGCGGCCCGTTGAAATTCCCGGTGGAGCCTTAAACCAGAGGTTCAACGCGCCGCTGTTGTCAAAGGCATATAGGACGGTTCTGGCGAAACTGCAAGAGGGTCGTGCAGCGCGCGGAGTTTCTGACCGCCGGACCGCTACCCCAGCTTGCCTTGAAGATCCGCAGCAACGCCATCCACAAAGCCCTGATCCTGACCGCCAATCACCAGATAACCGATGCCATCACTGACCCATGAGGCAGCGGCCATGCCAGCCAAAACCTCGCTTTGCATCGCCTTATCGGCCCCAGAGGACCGAATGATACAGAAGGCCACCGGCACGCCGTCCGGGCCAAGATAAGCCATTTGCAATAGAGGCTTGCCTTTGAAACCCAGCAACTGGGCGCGTTTGAATTCCAGCCCTTCGACAGTTTGAGCAGGAGACAAGTCCACGCCCTGGCCGCTGCTGAAACCGTCCAGCACTTCGGCTGTCACTTCGGTCGGCTGACTGCCGTTCGCGACAGTGTCGGTGATATAGAGCGACTGATAAGATGCCACGACCGCCTTCCATCCCGGCGCCGTTTGCGGCTGGGGTCCGGGCTGCAGCATGTAGGTGGAAAGAACACCAAGGCCAAAAGCCATCGCCATTCCGGCAATCAGCCGCAGCGGCGCACGGGCGGGGCGGGATGCGGGAATCAGCCCCTCCGGCATCTGCGGGGCGCCCAGCGCCGCGGCAGAAAAGACATCCCGCAATGCAGCCACCGGCATATCCAATGTCTGCAGACGCTGCGCCAAAGCCGCATCCGTGCTCAGCGCAAGCTCGACCCGGCTGCGCAGGGCGTTATCCGCCTCGCCATCCAGGTAGGATGTCAGCTCTTCATCGGTGAATGCCGCTTGCGCTTCATTCATGTTCCCGTCTCCGTTTCCGCCAACTCACCCGCAATCTTCTTGCGGGCGGCCGCCAGTCTGCTCATCACCGTGCCGATGGGGATATTCAGGATTTCCGCTGCCTCCTTGTAGGCAAAGCCTTCGACATAGACGAGCAGAACCGTGACCCTTTGGCTTTCAGGCAGCTCCCCTACCTTTGAAAACACCTGACGGGCAAAAATATTCGTTTCCGTGTTTACGCGCTGATCCGGAATCTCGGTTTCTTCCAGCGCCACCAACCCGCCGCCGGTGCGCACGGCCGTTGCCCGCAGCTCGTTCAGCCACAGCCGGTGCGCGATCCGGAACATCCAGCGGTCCAGATGCGTGCCAGGCTGATATCCTGCGTGTTTTTCCAACGCCCGCAGACAAGTCATTTGCGCCAGATCGTCCGCCCGGTCACGCCGCCCGGTCTGCATCAAGCAAAAGCGCCACAACCGGGGATAGAGGGGGCTTATCCCCTCCCGGACTTCTTCCTCAGCCGTCTTTTTGCCAAACCAGCGAATAATCCGCGCTCCTGCCGTGTTTTAATCTCAAGGCCGGTCAAGACGCCGTGCCGCAAGAACATTGATAATAGGAAGGACATAGGATGCTCAACTCACTGTTTCGTGGCGTTTCTGTTGCAGCGCTGGTTTTTGCGGGTCAAGCCGCGCTGTCGGCAGACTGGGTGCTGGACGGCGCAAGCTCCAAGCTCGCCTTTGGCTCAGTTAAAAAAGACACAGTGGGCGAGGTGCACAGCTTTGAAGAGCTGACCGGCAGCGTAAGCAATGACGGCACTGTCACTGTGGCAATTTCGCTGCCATCGGTGGAGACCTTTATTGATATCCGCAATGAACGGATGATTGAACATGTGTTCAATGGCGAGGCTCTGGCGACGCTGACGGCCAAGGTCGACATCGCCGCGCTGGAGGCGCTGCCAGCAGGCGGTACAATGGTTTCGGATGTGGAAGGCAAGCTGAGCCTGCTGGGGCGCGATATTCCTGTGGAAACGGAAATGTTTGTGGCCCGCCTGTCAGACCGGAAGGTCATGGTCACCACCAATGATCTGCTGTTTCTGGGTGTCGAGGACGCGGGTCTGACCAAAGGCGTTGATATCCTGCAAGAGCTTGCGAAACTCTCCGGCATTACCCGCACCGTCCCGGTTACCGCCCGGTTTGTGTTTGAAGCTGGAAGCGACACCGCCCAGGCGTCCCCTGCAGCACAGGAGACTGAGGTGGCGCTGTCAGGCGATCCGGCCAAAGGCAAGAAAGTATTCCGCAAGTGCCAGGCCTGCCACAGCTTTGAAGAAGGTAAAAACGGCACCGGCCCCAGCCTGCACGGTATCATCGATGCTGGCTCCGCCGCCGCCGATGGCTTTAAATACTCAGGCGCCTTTCAGGATGCCAACCTGACCTGGAGCGAGGCACAGCTAGCGGCCTTTCTTTCAGATCCCAAGAGTGTGGTGCCCGGCAACCGCATGGGATTCAAAGGTTTAAAGAAAGATGACGATATCCAGAACGTTATTGCCTACATCCGTCAGGAAAGCTGAAGCGTCAGAACCGGGGATGGCCGTTCAGGCCATCCACCAGCGCTCGGCAATGCGGCCATCGTCAAGCGGTGTGCGCTGACCTACTTTCCGCGGAATGCCGACATTGTGCCGGGCGGCCAAAGCCATATTGCTGGAAGATGGATGATACAGGAATTCCCCGCGCTTCAGCAGTCCGCGCGGTTCCGGCAATGCCGCGACATCAACGTACCCGTCCCGCAGCGCTTCGGCACGGACTGCGGCATCAGGAATCACAATAATCTCTACCGTTTCTACCCAGCCCGCGATGCCGGATTTGTAGTGTTTTGCAACTCGGGACGCGCGGAAATGGCGGCCTTCCCGGGCTCGTTCCACCTTGTAGCACCCCGTGCCAATCGCAGCGGACAGCGGTGCCGGCAGTTCACCAGCGGGTGCAATCATCAGATCGGCACCAGCCAAAAGGTAGGGCAAATGCGGATTGGACTGCGACAATTCCACCAGCAATTGCAGGTTGCCCAACGCAGTGACCGCGCGCACTTCAGCCCCGGTAATGCCTTGTGCCAAAAGCGACGCGGCTGCATCCTCTGCTGTGAGCAGTGAGCCGTCATGAAAATCCACGCCCGCACGCAAATCAAAGGTCCAGGTTTTGGCGTCCGGCGTCGAATGCCAGCCTGCAGCCAATTCTCCGCGCAGCAAACCATCAGGGGCAATTTCTGTCAGCGTGTCATAGACCGCGTAACGTGCGGCTTGTTCCAAAAGCCCGCCGTCGCGGGGAACCGCAAGACGCAGCGCGCCACCGGCCTTGGGCGATGCATTTACGGCCCCGCCAGCCGCCGCCAGCAGGGCTGCGGCAGCACCCGAGGTGAACAGCGCGCGGCGGTCAATGCGCGTCATGGCACAAGCTCTCCTGCAATCCGGTCCATCGCCCGAACCAGCTCAGCGCTGATTCCCGGCTCCGACAAAGCATGGCCGGCATTGCGCACCATCTTCAACTCCGCATTTGGCCACAGCTCATTCAGGCGCCAAGCCGAAGTCGGCGGGCAGATCATATCATAACGCCCCTGCACAATAACGCCGGGGATATGAGAGATCCGGTCCATATTGGCGAGGATCTGACCGTCGTAATCGAGGAAACCGCTATTGATGAAATAGTGATTCTCCAACCGGGCAAAGGCACGTGCATAATCGCCGGGGCTTTCGCCGCTCTGGCCGTTGGAATGCACCGACGCCAACGCGTTTTCCCAGGCTGACCAGGCCCGGCCATAACGCACTTCTTCATCCAGATCGCCGGAAAACAGCCGCTTGTGATAGGCGGCGATCATGTCGCTGCGCTCTGCATCGGGGATCAGCGAAACGAATTTGGCCCAGGTTTCGGGCCAGAACTTGCCGGCACCGCCGCCATAGAACCAATCCAGCTCAGCCTTGGTCATCAGGAACACGCCGCGCAGGATAATCTGCTGGACCCGGCCGGGGTGGGTCTGGGCGTAAATCAACGCCAGTGTCGCTCCCCAGCTGCCGCCGAACAGGATCCAGGACTCGATGCCCAGCTGGCGGCGGATCAGCTCCATATCGGCAACCAGATGCCAGGTGGTGTTGCTCTCGCATGACGCATAGGGGCGCGAGCGGCCGCAGCCGCGCTGATCGAACAGGATGATTCGATACACATGCGGATCGAAATACCGCCGCATCGCCGGGCTGCTGCCGCCGCCGGGGCCGCCATGGCACACAATCACGGGAATGCCATTGGGATTGCCGCTTTGTTCGGCATATATATTGTGGCCCTGGCCTGCGTCGATCATGCGCTGGTCAAAAGGCTCGACCGGCGGATAAAGATAATGCACAGCGCGCTTTTGGTCCGGGTATCTATCCATTACTGACCTTAGTGAAACGTCAGACTACAAAAGAGCACACGGAGACAGGAATGCAAGCGCCTCAATCCACGGTCGACCCTGCGGAAATTGCTAAATTCGAAGCGATGGCAGCGGAGTGGTGGGATCCGAACGGCAAGTTCAAGCCTTTACACATGCTGAACCCGTGCCGGCTGGACTATATTACCCGTCAGATCGCCGGGGAATTTGGCCGCGACCTGACGTCACAGTGCCCTTTCAAAGGGCTGCGGCTGCTGGATATCGGCTGCGGCGGCGGACTGCTGAGCGAGCCGATGGCGCGGTTGGGTGCAACAGTTGTGGGCGCCGATGCGGCAGAAGGCAACCTGCCGGTTGCCCGCATTCATGCCGAACAATCGGACCTGGAGATCGACTACCGCCACACCACCGCCGAGGCACTGGCTGCTGCCGGTGAACAATTCGACGTCGTGCTGAACATGGAAGTGGTCGAGCATGTGGCCGATCCGCTGAGCTACCTTACTGCTACCCGTACACTGCTGAAGCCCGGCGGTCTGGAAATATGCTCTACCATCAACCGCAACCCAAAGAGCTTTGCAATGGCGATTGTCGGAGCTGAAGTGATCATGCGCTGGCTGCCGCGCGGCACTCATGAGTGGTCCAAGTTCGTAACCCCGGATGAACTCTACGAACTGCTGCGCAATGCCGGTCTGAAGCCTGTTGACCGGAAAGGGTTCGTGTTCAACCCGTTCACCTGGAACTGGTCGATATCCGAACGGGATCTGTCGGTAAACTATGTGACCGCCAGCATAAAACCTGGCTAAGAGTGCCCTCGCCGGCCAGTTTTTTCTGCCGCCTATCCTAAAGGATAGGTCGTAATCCTTTTGCACTCTTTGGCCGCCGCGTCCCGCTTGCTATCTTTAACAAGCGGGGTTGGAGTATTTTTTTCAAGCCGCGATTGGGCGCAAGCTAAGAACCAAGTATCTGCTTGCCATTGTGACTGGGGGGTCTGCCCAATGGTTAAACGATCGCCGTTCACGGCATGATGGGGACTGATGGGGAAGAGGGGCGCCTGCTTGCAGGCGTCCCTTTGTAACCCGAGCAGGTGACTGTTTGGGTCCAGCCCCTCAGCCGCTCTCTTCCAGTTTGCCACGCAGTTCGCGCAGAATGGGCAAGGTCGCCCGGACCCGATCGCTGCCCAATTCCCCCACAACTTCTGAAATCACCGGAATGATCCCGGCCAATGCCGCATCCCGGGCCTGTTTGCCGGCTGGGCTGATCGCCACCATCTTGCGCCGCGCATCGTCCCAATCCGGGCGGACATGGATGTATCCGGCAACTTCCAGCTTGCCCAGCGTGTTGGTCATAGCGCCGCGGGTTACGTGAAACGCCTTGGCCAGCTGCGCGGGCGAGCGTTCCAGTCCAGCCCGGGCCAGGTGGTTCAGCACCGAGAAATGCGACAGCTCCATCCCTTTGGGCAGCACTTTGCTGAGACGTGACCGGGCCAGCTGGTCAGCCATCAGAATCTCGCTGAACAGCGATACCGCCAGGGAATGTGTCTCATCCATCAGGGTCCGTCAAACTCCCGGTCGTGGGTCAGGGAAGGCACGCGTTTGCGCGCTTCTGCCACTGATTCGAGGTCGAGATCAACGTAAGTCACGCCCGGTTCCTGACCGGCATCGGCCAGCACCTCGCCCCAGGGGGATACGGCCAGAGAATGGCCAAAGGTTTTGCGGCTGGGCCCGCGGGAGGCCGGGTGTTTGCCAGTCTGCGCAGGCGCCAGCACAAAGCAGCCGGTTTCAATTGCACGGGCGCGCAGCAGCGAATGCCAATGTGCGGCGCCGGTGACATAAGAAAACGCCGCCGGCGCAGTGATGATCTGCGCCCCGCCTTTGGCCAGCGCCCGGTGCAAATGCGGAAAGCGCACGTCATAACAGATGGTCATGCCGATACTGGCAAATGGCGTCTCTGCCACAACCGCCTGGGTGCCCGGGCGGTAGCCATCGGACTCGCGGTAGGTTTCCTCGGGTGTGACCTCGACATCGAACATGTGGATCTTGTCGTAGCGCGCCTTGATTTCACCCTGCGGGCTGATCAGGAACTGCCGGTTGGCAAAGCGCCCGTCATTGTCGTGGGTCTTGATGCCCAGCGACCCCAGCAGCAGCCAGATGCCATGTTTTGCCGCCTCGTCACGCAGGGCGGCCAGCGTCGGGTCATCCTCTTCGTGACACAGGACACCGGTCTGATGGGTCCGGCTGCCGGAGAGGCAATTGGTAACTTCGGGCGTCAGCACAAAGCCCGCCCCGCCGCGCACAGCCTCTGCCATCATCGCCTTCACGGTCTCCAGGTTTTCAGCCGGGATGTCGGTGGATGTCATCTGAAGCAGAGCTGTGCGCATTTTATCTCTCCGGGTTCAGGCTGCCAGCAGCGGGTCCAGTTTGCCCGCCTGTTCCAGCGCAAAAAGATCGTCACAGCCGCCGACATGGGTTTCGCCGATAAAGATCTGCGGTACCGTGCGGCCGCCATTGGCGCGCTGGATCATCTCTGCCTTGCGGTCCGGCTGCGCCAGCACGTTGATTTCCGAAAAGGTAACACCCTTCTGATTCAGCAGACGCTTGGCGGCGTGGCAATATCCGCACAGAGGCGAGGTGTAGATTTCAACGGTTTTCATTCAGGACCCCATAGTCTGGTTTCGAAGGTTGTGGAGGAATTGGGGATTCAATGCAACAATTGCCAGAGGCCGGCGGGCAGCCTCACGCTTGCGTGACCCGGGCCAGCACCGCCACCCGTACCTCCGCCGCACCGGCCTGCAGGCAGGCATCAGTGCAAGCGCTGAGAGTGGCGCCGGAGGTCATCACGTCATCCACGATCAGAACCGTGCGCCCTTTGATCCGCCCCTCCCGGCCCGGGTGGGGTGCAATTGCTGCACCCAAATGCTGAAAACGCTGGTCGCGTGTCTTGCCTTCCAGTGCAGGGGTCCGCCGGAACCTGCGCAGCAGATCCGGGCAATGCTCCAGGCCAATCCGGGCCGCCACTGCTTCAGCAAGCAAAGCGGATTGATTATACTTTCGCTTCAGCAGCCGGGTCCAATGCAGCGGCACCGGGCATATCAGGGGATTCTCCGCCAGCATCGGCTGCACGGCCCGCTCCAGCCATCCAGCGGCCATATGTGCAATTTCCGTCCGGTCCCCGTGCTTCAAAGCCAGAACCAGCTTGCGGCCCCGCCCCTCATAGAGCAGCGCAGATCGCCCTTGGCTCCAAGGCCGCGGATGGCGCAGGCAGCTGTCGCATTCCAGCCGAAAGCCGTCCGCCTCCCCCGGCAGCGGAGCGCCGCAGCCCTCGCAGACCGTGCCGCTGATGAAATGCATATCGGCCCAGCAAGAACCGCACAGGCCAAAGTCGCTGCCAACCAGACCCCCGCAGCCCATGCATTGCGGCGGATAGATCAGCGAAACAGCAGTTTGAATCCTGGTCAGCAGCATCTAAATAGCCCTCATGACACAAGCACCAGCACAGCTATTCGACCGCCGCACCCTGGCAGCCCGCCGCGCACGCCGGCGCGCGGATGCGTTGTTCCTGCACCAAATGGCGCGGGATGAGGCCGAGGATCGCCTGAGCCTGGTTAACAGAACCTTTACCGCGCCCGCTATTGTCTGCCCTTTCCCGGAAGTCTGGGAGGGGTTTCTGCCGGGTGCAGCTGTGTTGCCGGATGACGATGTCCTGGCTCTGGAACAAGGCGCGCATGATGTGGTGATCCATGCCATGTGCCTGCATTGGGCCAACGATCCGGTTGGCCAGCTGATCCAATGCCGACGTGCCCTGAAGGAAGACGGGCTGCTGCTGGTCATCCTGCTGGGCGGCCAAACCCTGCACGAACTGCGCGCCGCCATAGCAGAAGCCGAAACCGTTGTGATGGGCGGACTGTCCCCCCGCGTTGCCCCGATGGGAGAGATCCGGGATCTGGGCGGTTTGCTGCAGCGGGCCGGTTTTGCCCTGCCGGTAGCGGACCTGGTACCGCTGACTGCCGAATACCGTGATCTGACCCACCTGATCCACGATCTGCGCGGCATGGGAGAGACCAACGCCCTCGCCCAGCGCCTGAAGCACCCGGCTCCGCGAACCCTGTTCCAGCTGGCAGATCACATCTACCGCGAGCATTTCGCAACTGCTGATGGCCGGCTGCCAGCGACATTTGAGCTGGTCTGCCTTACCGGCTGGTCGCCGTCGGACAGCCAGCAGAAACCCTTGCGCCCCGGCTCTGCCCGGATGCGCCTGGCCGATGCGTTGAAAGTGCCGGAATCCAAGCTCAAGCCCTGATAAATTTCCGTTATGGCTGGGCCAAAACGATCCAATTGGCCTTCTGCGCGCAAAGACAGTAACTTCCCGCCAACAACTGAATTCCAAGCCCCACAGGACCTGCCCATGCTGGACGCCGCCCGGACCGTCAAATGCCCTGCCCACGCCCCTGCCGATCACCCAAAGATCCCGGCAGAGAAAGTCGGCATCCTGCTGGCCAACCTCGGCACGCCGGATGATTATTCGTACTGGCCGATGCGCCGCTACTTGAATGAATTCCTGTCTGACAAGCGGGTGATCGACTATCCATCGTGGAAGTGGCAGCCGCTCTTGCAGTTGATCATCCTGACCAAACGTCCGTTCTCTTCGGGCACCGCTTACAAATCGATCTGGAACCACGACAAGGGTGAAAGCCCTTTGATGACCATAACCAAAGACCAGACAACCAAGATAGCGGCGGCGATGAAGGCACGCTATGGCGATCAGGTGATGGTCGATTTCTGCATGCGCTATGGCAATCCCTCGACCAAATCCAAGGTGCGGGAAATGGTTGCGGCCGGCTGCCGGAAAATCCTGTTTGTGCCGCTGTATCCGCAATACGCCGGCGCTACCTCCGGCACTGCCAACGACCAGTTCTTCCGCGCCCTGATGGATGAGCCCTGGCAGCCCGCCGCCCGCACGATCGAACCCTATTTTGACCAGCCCGCCTATATCGACGCTTTGGCGCGATCGGTGGAAGAGGCCTATGCCAAGGCAGCAAAGCGCCCGGATATTCTGGTGGTGTCCTACCACGGGATGCCGAAACGCTACTTAATGCAGGGCGATCCCTATCACTGCCAGTGCCAGAAAACGACGCGGCTGCTGAAGGAGCGGCTGGGCTGGGACGACACCCGGATCACAACCACTTTCCAATCTGTGTTTGGACCCGAGGAATGGCTGAAACCTTACACGGTGGATCACGTCGCAACGCTTGCCAAGGAAGGCAAAAAGAACATCGCGGTGATCGCGCCGGCCTTCTCGGCCGACTGCATCGAGACGCTGGAAGAGATCAACGAAGAGATCCGCGAGAGTTTTGAGCACGCGGGCGGCGAGGACTTCCTTTATATCCCTTGCCTCAACGATGATGACGATCACGTTGCGGCACTGGCCGGTGTGATTGAGCAGAATCTGCAAGGCTGGCTGGACTAAAGCGCTCTCCCGGTTCAAATAGGATCCAAAATTGGATCGCCGGGCAGACCGGCAGACCGGGGAGAGTTTTGGATGACGCTTGCGCATTGGGCAGCAGCCCTGAAACAGCATTGGGGCATCCAGGCGGATTTGAGCCGCCTGGATGGAGAATATGACCTGAACTTTCTGGCCAAAGGTGCCGAGAACCAGGGCTATATCCTCAAGGCGATGCGCCCCGGCTGCGAAACCTGGCTGGTCGACATGCAGGTAAAGGCGTTTGAGCATATCGCCGCGCGCCAGCCGGATCTGCCCTGCCCGCGGGTGATCGCCGCTGCGGATGGCCGATCGCTGCTGACACTCCCGGATGAAAAAGGGCAAAACCGGCTGGTCTGGCTGCTGAACCAGCTACCCGGGCGGTGCTATGCCAAGACAGAACCCAAAAGCGATGCGCTGATCCATGAGATTGGTCAGGTTATCGGCGGCTCGGCCAAGGCGCTGGCCGATTTCCGGCACGATGGGCTGGAGCGTGATTTCAAATGGGACCTGATGCGCGCGGGCTGGATCAAGGATCAGCTGTTCTGCATCACCGCTCCGGCACGCCGTGCAATCATTGAAGGGATTTCCGCGGATTTCGCAAAGTTAGAGCCTGTTTTAGCGAAGCTTCCCAAGCAGGCCGTCCACAATGACGCCAATGACTACAACATCATGGTGGCGGGAGAACTGGGTGAAACCCGCAGGGTGTCAGGCCTCATCGACCTGGGCGACATGTGCGCCGCACCGCGGATCTGCGACCTGGCAATTGCTGCGGCCTATATCGTGCTGGACCACCCGGCGCCGGAGGCAGCAATCGCAGCACTGGTTGCGGGGTATAACGAGGCTTATCCTTTGACGCCTGCCGAGGTAGACATGGTCTGGCCGCTGCTGCGCGCGCGGCTGGCGGTGAGTGTTGTCAATTCCACCATGATGGCAGCGGACAATCCGGATGATCCCTATGTGACCATCTCGCAAGCTCCGGCCTGGCGATTCCTGGAGGGAAACACACTGCAGGGCGGGTTGCTGACTGCCCGGCTGCGCGCGGCGTGCGGCCTGCCGGTCGTTGATGGTGCAGACCGTGTGATGGCCTGGCTGGAGCAGGAACACGGCAAATTCGCCCCGCTGATGGGCCAGGACCTGGCAGATGCACCGATGGGATCGCTGTCGGTGGAACACTCCACCTGGCCGCAAAACCCATTCCACATGCCGCTGGAAGAAGCGGCCAGAGTCGGCGAGGAGTTCGAGGACCAGGGCCGCATCTGGCTTGGCTATTATCATGAGCCGCGGCTGATCTATACAGAGCCCGCTTTCCGCAAAGGCCCTTGGAAAGCCAGCGGCCGCCGCACTGTGCATTTGGCGGTGGATGCCTTTGCCGGCGCTGGCACGCCGGTGTTTGCGCCCATGCGTGGTGAAGTCTTTGCGGCAAAGTACCGGGACGGGCATCTGGACTACGGCGGGGTGATCATCCTGCGCCATGAAACGCCTATGGGCGATCCGTTCTTTACCCTCTACGGTCATTTGGACCCGGAATTCCTGAGCCGCCTGAAACCGGGTGATATGGTGGAAAAGGGCGAGGAATTCTGCCGCCTGGGTGACCCTGGCCAGAACGGCGGCTGGGCACCGCATGTGCATTTCCAGCTGGCCCTGACCACCGAAGGAATCGAGGCCGGCTGGCCCGGCGCAGGCGACCCGGATGAGATGTACCTGTGGCGCGCAATCTGCCCCAACCCTGCGGCCCTGCTCAACCTGCCGGATGAAAAAGTCCGCTATCACCCAACCGACAAAGGCGAGGTTCTGGCCCGACGCCGCACCCATTTCGGCGGCAACCTCAGCCTCACCTACAATGACCCGGTGATGCTGGTGCGCGGCTGGAAGCACCACTTGTTTGACGAATGGGGGCGGCCCTATCTGGACGCTTACAACAACGTGCCGCATGTGGGCCACGCCCATCCGCGCATCCAGGCGGTGGCAGCGGATCAGCTGAAGCGGATGAATTCGAACACCCGCTATCTGCATCCGGCACAAACCGCCTTTGCAGACAAGGTGCTGTCCAAGCTGCCAGATCCTTTTGAGGTCTGTTTTTTCGTAAACTCGGGCACCGAAGCCAATGAGCTGGCCCTGCGCCTGGCCCGCGCCCACACCGGGGCAAAGGGCATGGTGACGCCCGATCACGGCTATCACGGCAACACAACAGGCGCGATCGACATCTCCGCTTACAAGTTCAACAAGCCCGGCGGTGCTGGCCAGGCGGACTGGGTGGAGTTGGTGGAAGTTGCAGACGACTACCGCGGTTCATTCCGCCGCGATGATCCAAAGCGCGCGCAAAAGTTCGCGGACCTGGTCGATCCGGCAATCAGGAACCTGCAAGGCAAGGGCCACGGCATCGCCGGCTTCATCGCTGAAACCTTTCCCTCTGTTGGCGGTCAGATTATCCCGCCGCAGGGATATCTGCCTGCAGTTTACGAAAAGATCCGTGCGGCAGGAGGTGTCTGCATCGCCGACGAAGTGCAAACCGGCCTGGGCCGCCTTGGCGAATACTACTTCGGCTTCGAACACCAGGGCGCAGTTCCCGACATCGTGGTGATGGGCAAACCTATCGGCAACGGCCACCCGCTGGGCGTGCTTGTCACGACCAAGGCGATTGCAAAAAGCTTTGACAACGGGATCGAGTTTTTCTCGACCTTCGGCGGGTCTACCCTGTCTTGCCGGACCGGCAAGGAGGTGCTGGATATCGTTGACGATGAAGGCCTGCAGGACAACGCCCGGGTGATAGGCGCCCGGCTGATCGAAGGGCTGCAGGGATTGGAGCAGAAATACGCCTGCGTTGGCGATGTGCGTGGAATGGGGCTGTTCCTGGGATTGGAACTGATCACCCCGGATGGCTCGGAAGCCACCGGAATTTGCTCCTACGTCAAAAACAGGATGCGCGATTACCGGATCCTGATCGGCAGCGAAGGTCCCAAGGACAACATTCTGAAGATCCGACCGCCGCTGACCATAGGTGCAGAAGACGCAGACATGATCATCTATGTCTTGGATAGTATCCTGCGCGAAGTGGAGGCGGCCTGACAGCCCCTCCTGACCCGCAGATCAGGCAACAAAAAAGGCGGTGGAAACCCACCGCCTTTTCTGTAACCGTGTACCGAAAATTAGTTCGATGCAACAGCTGCGCCGACCAGAACCAGCAGCAGCAGCGGCAGCAGAATGCCGCTGGAAGAACCCTGAGCTTCTTCCACGATGACCGGCGGTTCTACAACCGGCTCGGACAGGTTGCCAGCAGTGGCAGTCGAAGCAGCAGCAGTCAGCGCAGCAGCGATAACGAGTTTTTTCATGTTAACCTCCAGAATTCGCACGGATCATACAACTGAACCACGCACCCAAGACTTATCTCGTATTTTTTTCTAACCAGCAAAACCGCGGGATTGCAATTGCTTGTTATAGTTAACAGCTTAGCGCCCCGCCACGTGTCGTCAAATAAGCAACACCTGGGTGCCGACTTTGGTCAAGCTGAACAAATCGGCGATATGTTCATTGTAAAGCCCGATGCAGCCATTCGATGATTTGCGGCCGATTTTCCGCGTATCGTGGGTTCCATGGATGCGGTAATACTTCCAGCTAAGATACAGCGCGTGGGTGCCAAGCGGGTTATCCGGCCCCGGCGGAATGAACGCAGGCCATTCCGGGTTGCGCTTGCGCATATTCGGGGTTGGAGCCCAGCCTGGGCCGTCAACTTTGCGAACAATCTTTGTCCGGCCGCGGCGGGTCAGATCGTCGGACAGCGGCACTGAAGACGGGAACAGTTTGTAAACGCTTTCATCCTGGGACCAATAATGCAGAGCCCGGCTGTCGATATCGACCAGAATCGCCCCGTTCCGCAGGGTATCAAAGTATGGTCTCCAGGATTTGGCCCGGAATGCGGAGATGTTGCGCTGGACAGCCGGTTCCGGTTCTGGCGGCGGGCGCAACGGATCAAAGGCCTGCTGCGCCTCGTCGCCGGTCTCTTGCGCAAAGGATGGCGAGGAGATCAAAGCAGCGCTGCCGGCAAGAAAATGCCGCCTGCTGAAGGTATCAAAGGGGTTTTGGGGCATCACTCTTTCCAACTTGCGCAATCAGGATCAATGGCTGCGCCATTTTATGACCGGAAAGCCGCAGTCGCAAATCAATCCGACCGGCAGGTCTGCATATTTCTGCCGGTCCATTTGCACCTCTGCAACAGGAAGGATAAGTGCATCAGCAACCGACGGAGCGAGAGAGCAATATGAAACGTGTTTTTCTGCTGATAGCTGCTGCCTTTGTAACTTTGGCGGCAGCATGCACGCCCGCAACAGAATCCGGCAGCACCTACCGTATTAGAAATGCAGACAAAGTGCAGATCCGGATGCTTGATTCAGTCAATGCGCTGCGTCAGGCGGCTGGTGCACAAACCGTACAGCTGAATGCCGAGCTGACTGCGGCCGCAGCGACCCATTCCCGGGACATGTCAGTGCAAAACCGGCCCTGGCATTTCGGATCCGACGGCTCCTCGCCGCTGGACCGGGTGTCGCGTGCAGGTTACACCGGCTCGCTTTTGGGGGAGAACATCTCTGAAACCTACGAGAATGAGCAGCAAACCCTGTCTGCGTGGCTGGAACGCCCAGCCACACGCGCAGTGATTCTCGACCCAAAAGCCACGAATATGGGGTTCTCCTGGTTCCAGGAGCCGAACGGCAAAATCTGGTGGACGATGGTTATGGGCAGCTGAGCCGCAACGCTGTGCTTATGCACGGCGCCTGCGAAACTGCAGACGCGGCGGCCCTGGCAGATGTTCAGGGCCGCAAAGCGATGGCCGTGCCGTCCTGAACCATGGCATAGATTTCTTCGATTTCTTCATTTGACACCGCGATACAACCGGCGGTCCAGTCGTCAACCCGGGCTGCGCGTTTGCGCTCCTTGCCGTTGTTCGGCTCTCCGTGGATAAAAATCTCACCGCCCGGGCGCTTGCCTTGAGCATGCGCATTTGCCCGGTCCTGCCCGTTTGGATAAGAGATCCCAACCGACAGATGATAGCGGCTGTTGGGATTGCGCCGGTCAATCACATACGTGCCCTCAGGTGTCTTTCCGTCACCCTCAAACGCCTTGTGCCCCAATGGTGCGAACCCCAGGTCGACCTCATACTCGCGCAGGATATCTTCGTTGTGCATCAGGTAAAGCTTGCGCGCACCCTTGTTGATCACGATCGATGTCACTTGCGGTCCGTCATATGAGTGAAACCGGCTCACTGCGCTGCCGGAGGTGCTGCAACCAGCCAGCGCAAGGCTCGCGGCCGCACCGAAACCAAATGCCCGTCTGTCCATTCTCAATGCCTGTATTTCTTTTTTTGCCTCTATTCAGCCTTTACCGCGAATTGCCTGTTAAGGAAATTCACAATTTCCTGTCCGGGTCCGATTGGCTGCTTAGCCTCTGTTCAATCGCCTCCAGCCGGCTCAGCACTTCGTCCCTATAGGCATCGGTGCGTTCCACCTCTTCTTCGCCATGGGCATCCTGCATGGAGTTCACGATCAGACCGACCAGAAGGTTCACCACGGCAAAGGTCGTCACCATGATGAACGGTACAAAGAACGCCCAGGCGTGCGGATGCACTTCCATCACCGGCCGCACGATCCCCATCGACCAGCTTTCCAGCGTCATGATCTGGAACAGCGAATAGGCGCTGCGGCCCAGATCGCCGAACCATTCCGGGAAGTCCTGGCCGAACAGCTTGGTCGCGATCACGGACCCGATGTAGAAGATAATCGCCATCAGCAGGAAAACCGAGCCCATCCCCGGCAGCGCGGTGATGAACCCCTCGACCACCCGGCGCAGACGCGGTGCAACTGAAATGACCCGCAGCACCCGCAGGATACGCAGCGCCCGCAGCACTGACAGCCCTTGTGTCCCCGGCGCCAGTGCAATGCCGACGATCACGAAATCGAACACATTCCAGCCGCTCAGGAAAAACCGCAACCTGCGCACAAAGAGTTTGGCCAGTATCTCCACCACAAAAATGGACAAGCAAATGTTGTCGATCAGGTGAATCAGACTGCCAATTTTGGCCATGACAGATGGGGCAGTCTCCAACCCCAGAGTGACTGCATTGACCATGATGACAGCGGTAATAAACCGGCCGAACCGGTCACTGTCCAGAATGGCTGCCAGGCGGCGGGTCGGGGTGGACGCTTGGGTATCAGTCATCTCAGTCTTTCATAGTAAATCGCGCAACCAGCTCGGTATGGGCGGACCAGCGGAACTGATCAACAACCTGCACCCAGTCAAGGCTGTAACCCGCCGTAACCAGAACCTTGGCATCGCGGGCAAAGCTCACCGGATTGCAGGAGACATAGGCAATCACAGGTGTTCGGGCTTTGGCCAGCTGGGCAGTCTGTGCCTCAGCGCCTGCGCGCGGCGGATCAATCACAGCAGCTTCAAAAGAAGCACCAAACGGGTTCAAATCCTCGGGCAGCAACGGATTGCGGAACAGGTCGCGGACCTCGGTGGTGACTTTCTTCAGCCCTGCCGCCCGGCGCCAGCCTGCATCCAACGCTTTCAGCATTGAATGTTCGCCCTCCACCGCATGTACTTCGGCCGTCTGCGCCAAAGGCAGGGTGAATGTGCCGCAGCCTGCAAACAAATCGACGATCCGCTTGGCTCCGCCTGTTATTTCCTGAACCGCCGCCAGCAACGCCGCCTCACCATCCCGGGTGGCTTGCAGGAAAGCCCCCGGCGGCGGGCAAACGCGCGCCGCGCCAAAGGGTTGCACCGGCGGCTGTTCCATCGCAACCGGTTCATCGTCCCAGGTCAACCGGGCAATCCGGTTCTGGTCTGCCAGCTGCGCCAGTTTGATCCGCAATGGCCCGTCCAGCGGTTTGCCGTTCCTGACCAGTATGTCCAATCCAGCGTCTGAGGTGGTAACCGTCACCGCCAACGGTGTCTTCCGGCTTGCCCCGGCCATCGCCAGCGCCTCTGCAACGGGAATGGCAGCCTTTAAGGCAGGTTCCACCAGCTGGCAGTCGGGAATTTCAGTGATCACATCCGACGCCTGACCATGAAACCCGGCCATCGCACCCTTTTTGGTACGCCGTACTGCCAGCGTCGCACGGCGGCGGGCGCCGGGCGGCGAAGTGTGGATCGGGCGAAACTCAGTCTCCAGCCCTTGTGCCGTCAACGCGGTGCGCACGACGTCTGTTTTCCACTCAGCCACAAATCCGTCACTGGCGTGCTGCAGCTGGCAACCGCCGCAGGATTTGTAGTGGCGGCAGATTGGCTGCACCCGGTGCTCGGACGGGGTCTCGATCCGGATACTGGTCAGGCGGCTGTTCTCTGCGAAACCTGAAACGGTTTCTCCCGGCAGTGTGCGCGGGGCAAACAAAGGTCCATCGGCCACGCCATCGCCTTGATGGCCTAGCCGGCTGATCGTTGCTGTAGTTCTGGCTGCGTCAGTCATGGCCGCTCATTACAGCGGCAAGCCGGTCAGCAAAAGCAAAATGCGCCGGATTTTTTATTCAGCCGCCGCCTTGTTCTCATCCGTGCAGATAAATCCACCGGACTGGCGCGCCCAGAAAGCAGCATAGAGCCCCGCCTTGGCCAGAAGCTCTTCATGGCTGCCGCTTTCAGCGATCTGTCCTTTCTCCATCACAATAATCCGGTCCATCTCGCTAAGCGTCGACAGCCGGTGCGCGATCGCCAATACCGTCTTGCCCTCCATTACCCGGTGCAAGGCGGCCTGAATGGCGGCCTCAACCTCGGAATCCAGCGCCGAGGTTGCCTCGTCCAAAACCAAAATGGGCGCGTCCTTCAGGATAGCCCGGGCCAGAGCAATCCGCTGCCGCTGCCCGCCCGAAAGCTTCACGCCGCGCTCACCCAGAAAAGCGTCATAGCCTTTGTTGCCCTGCCCGTCTTCCAGCTCGGTGATGAATTCATGCGCCTCAGCTTTCTCTGCAGCGGCGATCAATTCTTCCTCCGGCGCATCCGGCCGCCCATACAAGATATTGTCCCTGGCTGAGCGGTTGAACATAGCGGTTTCCTGGGTGACCATACCGATCTGGCTGCGCAGCGAATTCTGGGTGACACCGGAAATGTCCTGTCCGTCAATCAGAATGCGCCCGTTTTCTCCATCATAGAGCCGAAGAAGAAGTGAAACGAGCGTCGACTTCCCTGCCCCGGAAGCACCGACAATACCCAGCTTCTCACCTGGGGTGATGGTCAGGCTGATGCCCTGCACCCCGCCCACGTCGCGGCCATAGGCGAATTCCACCTGATCAAATTCGATGCCGCCTTTGCTGACAACCAGAGGCTTGGCATCGGATGTATCCTCAACTCTTTCGCGGGCCGAGAGGGTCTTCATTCCGTTTTCGATCTCACCAATGTTGGAATAGATCGCCATCAGCGTGAAGCTGACCCAGCCTGTCATCTGCGCAATCCGGATCGAGACTGCACCAGCGGCCACGATATCGCCTTCGGTTGCGCTGCCTGCCTGCCATAGAAACAGCGTCGCGCCAATCAGCAGCACTGGCAGGATACCCGCCAGGCACATCAAACAGAACCGGAAGCTGGCCGAGAGATAACCGAATTGCAGCGACTTTTCACGGTAGCTGACCATAGCATCCTGGGCAGTCCGCTCTTCGTGATCAGCATGCGCGAACAGCTTAACCGTCTTGATGTTGGTAATGGAATCCACAACCTGCCCGGTCACCATCGCCCGCGCCCCTGCCCGCGTGCCAGAGCGCTTGCGGATACGCGGCAGGAACCAATGGATCAGCCCGAAGTAGCCAATCAGCCAGACCAGAAACACACCGGTAACGCGCCAATCAATAGAGCCTAACAAGGCCAATGACCCGGCGAGAGACGCCAATGCAAACGCAACAACACTGATCATCTCGGTGGTGACCGAGGTGACAGCCGTCGCCGTTTGCATCTGCTTCTGAGCAATCCGCCCGGCAAAATCATCGTCGAAGAACCGCACCGGCTGGCCCAGCGTCCAGCGATTCAGCCGCGACAGCACCAGCGGGTTCACGTTAGGCTGGACAATTATTGCATTTGAGGCTGCAGACAATCCGAACAACACCGGTCGCACAAACAGGAAAAATCCCAATGCCAGCGCGATCACCGCCGCATTGCCCGCCGAGAAGAACTGCTCAGGCCCGCTGGTTATTGCGGTGTCGATCACAATTCCCAGGATATAGGCCGTGCCCGCCTCCATCGCGCCGGCCAGCGCCGAGAATGCCGCCGCCAGCAGCAGCATTGGCCAGGCCCCGGTCAAGCACCAGTGCAGAAAAGCCCCCAGCCGCTGCGGCGGCGGGCCATCGGCCGGGCGAAAGGCGTCGATCAGATTGCCAATTTTCATTCTGCTGCCTCGATGTTCAAGAAGCCTCCGGACTGGCGCGCCCAGAGCTGTGCATAAAGCCCCTGTGCCTGCAAAAGCATCTCATGCGAACCTTCTTCAACAATACGGCCCTGATCCATCACAAGGATACGGTCCATCTGCGCGATGGTGGACAGCCTATGTGCGATGGCGATCACCGTCTTGCCTTGCATCATGCCGTAAAGCGTTTCCTGAATCGCCGCCTCGACTTCGGAATCCAGCGCCGAGGTGGCCTCGTCCAGGATCAGGATCGGCGCGTCCTTCAGGATCACCCGGGCCAGTGTCACGCGCTGGCGCTGGCCGCCCGACAATTTCACCCCGCGCTCACCCACATGGGCGTTATACCCCTTGCGGCCCTGGGGGTCTTCCAAATCCAGGATGAACTCATGCGCCTGCGCCTGTTTGGCGGCAGCAATCATCTGCTCTTCGGTAGCGTCCGGACGGCCATACAGCAGATTGTCCCGCACCGAACGGTGCATCAGCGCGCTGTCCTGCTGCACCATACCGATGCGGCTGCGCAACGAGGCCTGCGTCACCGCGCGGATGTCCTGACCGTCGATCAGGATCTGGCCGCTTTCGGCATCATAAAACCGCAAAAGAAGCTTAACCAGTGTCGACTTGCCGGCACCAGAGCGACCAATCAGGCCGATCTTCTCGCCCGGCTGGATTGTCAGGCTGATCTTGTCGAGCCCGCCGGCCTCACGCCCGTAATGGTGCGAGAGGCTTCGCAGTTCGATCTCACCCTTGGTCAGCAGCAACGGATCCGCATTGGCCGCATCCACCAGATCGATGGGGTGGGCTATGGTCTCCATCCCTTCAGCCACAACACCCAGCTGACGGAAGAACGAGGTCAATGCCCACATGATCCAGCCGGTCATCGCGTTGAGCCGCAGGGTCAGCGCCGTGGCCGCCGCCACAAGGCCCACCGAGGCAGTCCCCTGCGACCACAGCATAATCGCCCAACCGACCACGCCAACAATCAGAAGCCCGTTCAGCGTGACCAGTGCCGCATCCATAACGGTGAAGATACGCATCTCTGCCTGGAAGGTTTTGCGGGTGTTCTCGATCGCATCACGGGCATATCTCAGCTCGTTGTCGTGATGCGCGAACATCTTGACCGAGTGAATGTTGGAGTAACTGTCAACGACCCGCCCCGTCACGGTAGAGCGCGCATCAGATGACGCCTGGCTGGCCGGGCCGACCCGCTTGACCGTCCACATCACCAACAGAGCGTAAAGCGCAAACCAGATCCCCAGCGGCAGCATCAGCCGCACGTCTGCCACCCAAAGCAGCACCGCAGCGCCTGCCAGATAGGCCAGCGAAAAGGTGATTGCGTCAAAGACTTGAAATACCACCTCCCCCGCGGCCGGCGGGGTTTGCATGATACGGTTGGCAATCCGGCCTGCAAAGTCGTTCTCGAACCAGCCCACCGATTGGCGCAGCACATGTTTATGCGCCCGCCAGCGGATCAGCGTGCCAAAGTTCGGCAGGATCGCATTGTTCAGCAGCACCACATCCAATAGCTGGATCAATGGCCGCAGCAACAGGATGAACAATGCAACCAGGATCAGCTCGGTTCCATGCGCCTCCCAAACCTGCTCGGGCCTGCCGGACATCAGGTCGACAATTCTGCCCATGTAGTAGATCAGCCCGACCTCGATCGCGGCAACAATGACCGACATCAGCGCGGTCAGGATAAAGACTGTTTTGAACGGCGTTGAGTAGTCACGAAGGAACGGCCACAACCGCGTTGGCGGCGTGTTGGTCTCAGGGTGGGCGCAATAAGGGTCAATGAGGTTTTCAAAGAAGCGAAACATGCGGGTGCTCCAGGTGTTCGAGCATTGATTTGGAATACAGATGAGGACAGCGGGCCGCCCATGGCTCCCATGTCAAACGGGGCTAGGTCTCAGGCGTTAAGGAAACCAGATCCCAGAATACATCAGCATTCATCCGTCATGTGGTGGCTGCCCTATGCGTACGCAAGATATATTTTCTTGTCACCCCCAAAGGTTCTGACGCTGCTGACACCCTATGTCAGTGGAAGGAGTCCAGCAGCTGCTCCCGGCTGAGCAAGAAGCCCGAAGCAATCCAGTCCGCCTCCAGCTTCCGCAGCTGCGCTCCCAGTTCCGGGCCTTTGCAGTCCGGCAGCAGATCCCGGGCTTTCACCGGAAAAACAGCCTTTGCACCCTGCGCGATTTTGCTCTCCAAATCGGGTGAAACCGGTTGTTCCAGCAATGCAGACCGCAACAGCAGCGCATCCAGCGCCTGTTCCGCACCCAATCGGTAGCCCAACTCCCCTGCCCCGGCAGTGCCGGCCGCAGCTTCGCGGATCGCCTGCAGATGAGATGTCTGCGCCTTGCTGAGCCGCAAGGCCTCCTGAAGGCCCTCCCCCCCGAGCGCGGCAAGCCGCCGGATGCAGGATGCAGCTCGCCCGGCCTCAAGGTGAATCAGCGGCGCCAGGGCGCGGTCATCGGCGCCAGGCAAAATCTGTGCCAGAACACCAGCCTGCCGCATAGCCGCGGCCGAGGGCGCAGGATCAGGTGCCGCCAGCAGTTTCAGCATCTCAGCCCCGACACGTTCCTTGGACAGCGTGGCCAGACCCTCCAGACTGGCTGCAATCGCTGCCAGCGCATCCGGGTCAAAGCCCAGCGCGTGATCGCCGTACCAAGCGTGAAAGCGAAAATAGCGCAAGGACCGCAAGTAGTCTTCGCGTATGCGGTTCTCTGCTGTGCCGATGAACCGGATACGGCGTTTCTGCAAATCTGCCATGCCGTCCAAAGGGTCGACAATCTCGCCATCGGGTCGCGCATAAATCGCGTTCATAGTGAAATCGCGGCGGCGGGCATCCTCAGTGATATCTGTTGAAAATGCGACAATTGCCCGGCGGCCATCAGTCGCAACATCCCTGCGGAATGTAGTTATTTCATGCGGGATGCCGTTCTTGATCAGCGTCACTGTACCATGATCAATACCGGTGGGAACCACCTTGATCCCGGCTCGGCCCGCCAGCGCCATCACCTGGTCCGGAAGTGCATCGGTGGCGATGTCCATGTCGGAGACCGCCTCCCCCAGCAGCGCGTTTCGAACGCAGCCGCCGACAAACAATACCTGCGCTCCATCTGCATTGACCGCCTTGCAAACAGCCTGCGTCGCAGGATCCTTCAACCAGGATTGGTCAATCCGCATTACATCTCCATCCGTGCCGCAAAACCGCGCAGCATCCGCGCTGTGGCGCCCCATATGTAATAGGAGCCGTATGGAACGGTATAGTAGCGGCGGCGGGTGCCGCGCCAGCGGCGGGATTCAATGATGTAGTTTTTTGGGTCCAGCACATGGGTCAGCGGGACGGAAAAAACCTCGGCCACCTCCCCCGCTTCCGGACGCACGGTGAATTCCTCCTGGATCAGTGCCACAGCTGGCGTCACCGAAAATCCGGTCACCGTCTCATGCTCCGGCAGGCAGCCAGCAATCTGCGGCAACTCCTGCGGCAGGCCGATTTCCTCCCAGGCTTCGCGCAATGCCGCGGCGCAGGCGTCCGTGTCGCCGGCATCCACTTTGCCGCCGGGAAAAGCGATCTGGCCCGGATGATGCTTCAGCGCCGAAGAACGTTTGGTCAAAATAAGCCGCGGCGTATTTCCGGCGACGGAAATGGGCACCAGCACCCCGGCCGGCCGCAGCTTGCGCCCTTCTGGCAGCACGGTACCGGGGTTGAGATCAAAGTCGGAAGAGCCGCCGCCCTGGTGTTTCAGCGCGGCGGAAATTCTGTTGGCGAGGTTCTGCGCGGCCTCACTCACCGTACGGGTTTTCCGCTTCAAACCCCACGCTTGCCGGGTCCAAATCGTAATGCGCGCTGCAGAACTGGCAATCCGCGGTGACCCGGCCATCTTCGTTTGTCATGGTGCCAATGTCCTTGGCCGAATAGATCGACAGGCTTTGGCGTACCCGCTCTTCGGAGCAGGTGCAGCCGAAACGGACGGCCTGAACATCAAAGACCCGCGGTTGTTCCTCGTGAAACAATCGGATCAACAGATCAGCCGGGGACACTGACGGTCCGATCAGCTCCAGTGCCTCCACGGTATCCAACAGCAATGTGGCCCGATTCCAGTTTTCTTCCTGATCACCGGACACCAGATCGCTGGCCTGCAGAACTTCACCCGATCCTTCGCTTTGCGCAGCAAAGGGCGACGCTTTGGGCATGCTCTGCAGCATGATGCCGCCCGCGCGCCAATGCTCGTCAACTCCAGGCTCGGATGATTTTCCAAAGCTCATCTTGAACATGGTCGGCAGCTGTTCGGATTGCGCGAAATAGGCCTCGGCACAAGCGCGCAGCGACCCGCCGGACAATGGGGTGATGCCCTGGTACGGCTTGGTGCCATGGCCTTGGTCGATCATGATAGCAAAGTACCCTTCTCCGACCTGATCAAAAGGATTGCTATCGGTAATCCGGTCGCGGTCGAAGCTTGCGTAGGCACGGATCCGGCCGATTTCGCCTTCTTTTTGCGGGGCGTAATAGTCGGTCGCGATCATCCTCACTGCGCCCTTGGACTGCACCTGCAACGACAGCTTCCAGCGTAGGGAAATCGTCTGCCCGATCAGTGCCGTCAACAGCGCCATCTCAGCGACCAGCGCCTCAACCACCGGCGGGTAATCATGCTGTTTCAGGATGCCATCCAGCACGCCGTCCAGCCGCGCAACGCGGCCGCGCATGTCCGATGCATCAAGCTGGAAGGGCAGGACGGTGTCGTCCCACGCGATTTTCGAACCAAGTGTCATGGGGTTTCCTTACGCGCCGGGGATTGGCATACCGGGGCTATATAGGAGAATTGATACTGGAGTGAAGGGGCCGGCCCGTGATCAGGCGATTTGGTAAGACACCGGAAAACGGCCAGCGTTACAAGATGCGTCCGGGCGCCTATGCTCTGCTGCCGCGGGGCGGCAAGCTGCTGATTACCTGCCAGTATGCGCCTCATCCGGACCTGCAGCTGCCAGGAGGCGGTATCGATCCAGGCGAGTCACCCATTCCCGCACTGCACAGAGAGGTTTATGAGGAAACCGGCTGGAAGATTGCCGCGCCGCACAAGATGGGTGTGTTCCGGCGCTTTGCCTATATGCCGGAGTATGATCTTTGGGCCGAAAAAATTTGCCATATTTACATTGCCCGCCCGTTGCGCCGGATCGGCCCGCCTGCAGAAGAAGGGCATGAAGCGCTGTGGGTCACCCCGCAGGAAGCCGCCCTCCGGCTTGGCAATGCCGGCGACCGGCATTTTGCAGCCCAACTGGCAGCCCGGTTGTAAGGGTTTGAGACGCCAACCACCGAAAAGACAACATCCCAGCCGAAGCCAGGACAACATCAGACAACCAACCTGACTGGTTTACGGACCCTGGTACTCAAACAATGTGGCCGAGACGTCATCCTCAAGCCCGTGTTCCTTGCTCATAACTTGCGTCAAATGCCAGTAAAGATCATCCAGAAATTCCTTACTGCTTTGCTCTGACCCGCATTTTCCAACCAGCTCCAGCAGACCCTCCGGCTCCAGCATGGACCCATCTTCCAGCCGCGCCTCTGTAAAGCCGTCAGAGAACAGCAGCAGGCGGTCGCCACGTTCCATGACAAATTCTTCCTGGCTGTAGCCGATATCGGGAACCAGTCCCACCGGCACACCACCCTTACCGATGAACTCCAGTTCACCGTTCTTGCGCAGCAACAGCGGATGCGGGTGGCCTGCTTGCACCATCTTAACAACACCGCTGCGCAAATCGGCGATGCAATAAGCCATGGTGAAGTACTCTTCGATCCCGGTATCAGCGATCAGCCGTGCATTCAGCAGGCTGGCGACTTCCTCCGGCTGGCGCAGAGCGTAAAACCGGTTGAAGCGTTTTTCCATCCCGACATTCTGATCGAAGTAGTTCGAGGACAGATAGCCGCCGAGACGCGCTGTCATCATCGCCGACGTGATGCCGTGACCGGACACGTCGATGGAGTAAAAGCCGATTCGGTTCACGCCAGGAGAGAACATTCCCACCAGATCGCCGCCAATATGGCCGCAGGGCTTCAGCAGCAGACTGACGGTGGAGGATCCGAAATCCTTGGACAGTTCCGGCACCAGTGATTCCTGAATCTTGCGGGCTTGGATCAGGTCCTTGTCGATCGCATCATAAACCCGCTGCAACTCCCCCAGAGTTTCGGACACGATACGGTTCTTCTCGGACAGTTCCCGCTGCATTCTCAGGATCCGCTCACCCGCAGAAATCCGCGCCCGCAGTTCATCCGAGCTGACCGGCTTGGTCAGGAAATCGTCGGCGCCTGCATCAAGCCCTTCTGCAACCTCGTTCTTTTCGCTCTTTGAGGTCAGCAGGATGAAATAAGCATACTCCTCGCTGGAGCGGGTACGGAACGCGCGGCAAAACTCCAGCCCGTTCATGCCCGGCATCATCCAGTCGCTGAGGATCAAGTCAGGAGTTTCTGTCTGGCAAATTTCCATCGCGGCCTCGCCGCTCTCAGCCTCGACGACCTCAAACCCCCATTTCTTGAGAGAAGCAACTAGAATGCGTCTTTGCAGGCGGCTGTCATCAACGACCAGCACACGGCGTATTGATCCGGCCACTGTGTGGTCCTCGTTGTCCATCGAACTTTCTGGCAGCACCGAAGGCACCTCACAAATGGCAAAATCAGACGATCTTGTGATACTATCGGTCCAGAAATTTAACAGGCGGTGAAACCTAAAATTTGAGCTTCCCTCTTTATTTCACTATATTTTTACTGCAATCAACTTAAGAAATTGCGCATGGCGACTGATCTTAGGGACATATGACATGATTGACTGGCCGCGAGTGACCGAGCTGCGCGAAGAAGTTGGCGCCGAGGATTTCGAGGAAGTTGTTGAAATTTTTCTCGAAGAGGTCGAGGAAGTTATCGGCAGGCTGCAAGGCGGTGATTGCAGTCAGCTGGAGCAGGACCTGCATTTCCTGAAAGGCAGCGCGCTGAACCTCGGGTTTGATGAATTTTCGGGTCTGTGTATGGACGGCGAGCGAAAGTCGGCACAAGGTGGCGCACAAGATGTCGATGTCGCTGCCATCATCGCCAATTTCCAAGCGTCCAGATCTGCTTTCCTGACCGGGATGTCCGAAAAATTCTGACCAGGCTTCAGATGTCAGATCACAAACTGCACCAAAGTCTCGTCCTGGGTGATGTCCGTAAAGGTCATCCCGGCCGCATCAAGCCGTGCAAACAGTTGCTCGAAATTCTCCGGCCGCTTGGTTTCGATCCCGATCAGCACCGAACCGAAATTGCGGGCGGACTTCTTCATGTATTCAAAGCGGGCGATGTCGTCCTCCGGGCCTAAGATGCCAAGAAACTCCTTCAGCGCTCCAGGCCGCTGCGGCAGGCGCAAGATGAAGTACTTCTTCACTCCGGAATAGCGCTGCGCCCGTTCCTTGACCTCTGGCAGACGTTCAAAATCAAAGTTGCCGCCGGATGTGACGCAAACCACCGTCTTGCAGCGGATCCAGGAGCGCACATCCTGCAGCGCCTCGACCGACAGCGCGCCGGCCGGCTCCAGCACGATGCCTTCCACGTTCAGCATCTCGATAATGGTGGCGCAGATCCGGTCCTCGGAGATGGCCAGGACATCCGGCAGCGGCACGTCCTTTAGAATATCAAAGGGCAGCGCGCCGATCCGCCCCACCGCAGCGCCATCGACAAAAGTGTCGACATGATCCAATGCAACCGGCTTGCCTGCGGCAAGCGCTGCCCGCAAACAAGCACCGCCTTCAGGTTCAACAAACAGGCTATGCACCCCGTCACCAAACCAAGAGGAAACACCGGCCGACATGCCGCCACCGCCAACCGGCAGCAGCACGTGATCCGGTGTTTTACCCAGCTGCGCTTCAATCTCCACGGCGATGGAGGCCTGGCCTTCTATCACATCGGCATCATCAAAGGGCGACAGGAAATGCCCGCCCTCCTTGGCACACCACTCCTGCGCAGCAGCCAGGCAAATGTCGAAATAGTCGCCAACCAGATGGATTTCGATATTGTCGCCGCCGAACATCCGGGTCTTCTGGATTTTCTGCTGCGGCGTTGTGACCGGCATGAAGATTACGCCGCGCTTGCCTAGATGACGGCACATGAAAGCAACGCCCTGAGCATGGTTGCCGGCCGAGGCACAAACATACAGCTCCTGATCCGGCTGCTTGCGCATCGCGTTCAGCGCCCCGCGGATCTTGTAGGAGCGGACCGGGCTCAGATCCTCGCGCTTGAGATAGATATCCGCGCCGAAACGCTCCGACAGATGCACATTGCGCTGCAACGGAGTTGCGGGAAACACATCGCGCATCGCCTGTTCAGCGGCGCAGGCCTGGGACTTGAAATCGTTCATGGAACATTCAGTGGCGCATGCCCGCCCCCAAGACAAGGGGCAGGTGCAAAGCATACATAAGAATACCGGAAGTTAGATCGGGCGGCCTTCGACATAGTGTCCATAGAAAGTAGTAAGAACGCTGGCACTCACCAAAGACATGGCCAGCATGGCAAACGCAGAAAAGACGAAACCAAGAGGGGCAAAAACTGCAAAAGACAAGCCGGAAACAAACTGCATCAAAAGCTGCAGCACGCCCAACAGAACAAGCACGAGAAAGACCGTGCCAGAGGCACCGGAAGTCGCTTGCCATGACTCGCGCAGCAAAAGCGGTCGACCAATGGCTACTGCCGGTAATACAGGAAGCATACGATACATCGCGATCAAAACAAAAACAGAGTACCCAGCAATCACTAGAAGCATAGGAACCAATGCTCCCGATCCCATCGCCGCGATAAGTCCATTCACAAGGAGCATCAACGGGATAAAAAGCACAAACACAAGAAATCCTATGAGCAGCATGTGCCCAAAATAGGATAATATCCGATCTCCCTTGAAAGCAGGAAGCCAGCTTGTTGGATACTCTTCCAACAGAATGAGTCGGTGCCATGCTACAAAGACCCAAAACTGAACCGCTATAAATATCAGTGTGGCGGTGACAAATGACAGGCCGAGCTTGCCGGATTGCAATGCATCTGACAAAGCTTGCTCATCCCAAAACATTGCGATCGGCTGCCCGCCTGCACTGAGTACAACAAAAATAAGAGCAATTCCGATCAAGACGGGCACAAGGGCAATTCTGACCGCCCATTCGAAGTTCCTAAGAACCATGCTCACCGAGTGAGTGAAAATCGACCAGCCTTTCATGCGGGCATTCTCCAATAGATTGTTCTGCTTCTCCGCGCACGTTATGCGTGCCTGGCAGATTAGAAAACCCCGGTTAACCTTGCCCTTCCGGGCAAAACCCGCTACGCCGCAGGCGTTCTGACCTGAGAGGGAATTCCATGTCCGCGCCTAAGAAAGTTGTGCTCGCCTATTCCGGCGGCCTCGACACCTCGATAATCCTGAAATGGCTGCAGACCGAATACGGCTGCGAAGTTGTCACCTTCACCGCCGATCTCGGCCAGGGTGAGGAACTGGAGCCGGCCCGCAAAAAGGCAGAAATGCTGGGCATCAAGCCGGAAAACATCTTCATCGAAGATGTGCGTGAGGAATTTGTCCGCGACTTCGTCTTCCCGATGTTCCGCGCCAACGCAGTTTACGAGGGGCTCTATTTGCTGGGCACCTCGATTGCCCGCCCGCTGATCTCCAAACGTCTTGTGGAAATCGCCGAATCCACCGGCGCCGACGCGGTTGCACACGGCGCCACTGGCAAGGGCAACGATCAGGTCCGCTTTGAGCTGGCAGCCTACGCATTGAACCCGGACATCAAGGTGATCGCACCCTGGCGTGAGTGGGATCTGACCTCGCGTACCCGTCTGCTGGAATTTGCCGAAGCAAACCAGATTCCGGTGGCCAAGGACAAACGCGGCGAAGCCCCCTTCTCGGTTGACGCAAACCTGCTGCACACCTCCTCCGAAGGCAAAGTTCTGGAAGACCCGGCAGTAATGGCGCCTGACTATGTCTACCAGCGCACCGTTCACCCCGAGGACGCGCCGAATGAACCTGAGTTCATCGAGGTCGGTTTTGAAAAGGGCGATGCCGTCAGCATTAATGGTGAGACGCTGAGCCCGGCAGACCTGTTGACCAAACTGAACGAATTGGGCGGCAAGCATGGCTGCGGCCGTCTCGATCTGGTCGAAGGCCGTTTTGTCGGTATGAAATCCCGCGGCATTTATGAAACCCCTGGCGGCACCCTGCTGCTGGAAGCCCACCGCGGCATTGAATCGATCACCATGGACCGCGGCGCAATGCATCTCAAAGATGAGCTGATGCCGAAATACGCAGAGCTGATCTACAATGGCTTCTGGTATTCGCCCGAGCGCGAAATGCTGCAGGCTGCTATCGACAAGAGCCAGGAACATGTCACCGGAACCGTGCGCCTGAAGCTTTACAAAGGCTCCGCAGTCTGCGTGGGCCGCTGGTCGGATCACTCGCTCTACTCCGAAGCGCATGTGACTTTTGAGGAAGACGCCGGCGCCTATGACCAGACGGATGCTGCAGGTTTCATTCAGCTGAATGCCCTGCGCCTCAAGCTGCTGGCCGCACGCGAGCGCCGGATCAAAAAGTGAGTGACTACGGCGGCATAGACGGCGATTTCGAGGACGATTTCGCGGAAGAACTGGAAATGTTCGTCGAAGCTCAGGACACCGTTTGGGCGGCTGTCCTGGCTGAACTCTCTGCAGGAAAAAAGACGAGCCACTGGATGTGGTTCGTCTTTCCCCAATTGGCCGAACTAGGCCAATCCCACATGGCGCAGCTTTACGGGATCGAGGACCAGGCCGAGGCTATCGCCTATCTGAACCACGAAAAACTGCGCAGCCGCCTGGTGGACACCAGCCGACTGGTGCTGCAGCATCAGGGTACCGATCCCGCGCAGATCCTCGGCAGTACCGACGCTAAGAAACTACGCTCTTCAATGACGTTGTTTGCAGCTGTCCCCGGTGCGCCGGCGGAATTCCGGCAGGTGCTTGATACCTTCTATGGCGGTCAGCCCTGTCCGCTTACCAAGGCAGCCCTTGCCGAAACGTAACCCGGCGCCCTCCCCCTTGGTCACTATTGCCCGGCTACCCTTGCGTGCCTAACCCTCACCGCAAGCAAGGGAGGAACATATGTCACTTCAGGACATCGCCGAGGACATCCGCACAGGTCTGGCTGGAAAGAGCTTTGACGGCACGCTGAAATTCGACTGCGGGAACGATGGCGTTATCGTGCTCGCCAATGGCGCTGCCTGCACCGAAGACTGTGACACCGACTGCACGCTGCAGCTTTCCAGAGAGAACCTGAAAAAGCTGCTCACCGGCAAGCTCAACCCGATGACGGCCGTAATGATGGGCAAAATCAAGATCTCCGGCGACATGGGTGTTGCCATGAAACTGGGCAAACTGATCGGCTGAGCCTCTTCTTCTGGCTGAAAACATCCTGGGGGTGAGCGCCGCAGACGCGAGGGGGCAACGCCCCCTTCTCCCCTCAGATTTTCGCTGCCTTCATTTGCTCATATATAGGCAGCGCCGCCTGCAGCACGGGCTGCAGCTCCTCCGGCACCTCCGGCAGCGGGCCTTCCGGGCCAGCAAAGCCGGTTGAATTCCAGACCGCACCGTACCAATGCGCCGCCCACACGCCGTCGTCCTTATGCCCGCCCCTTGGCCAGGTCAGCATCTTCGGGGAAAACGGCATGCCAATCGTCTCGCACAATTGTTCCAGTTTGCCTGCCGGATCATTCCGAATGTCATGACTGTCAACAACAACCGGTGCCTGTCCCCAGCTGCGCACCAGTTCGAGCAGCTCCGCCTGCTGGCGGAATCCAATGTCTTCCAAGGTGGGATTTTCCCGCTTCACGGCATATGAGGCGATCACACGGGCAGGATGACGGATCAAAAAGACATTTGCGACCTCTTGCATCCACTGCCGCGGAACGCCGGGGATCATGTGCTGCGTCATATGTTTTTGATAGTAGTGCGGCTTGGCGCCTGGAACCTGCCCCAGCAGCGCTTCTGCCACGGCATCCGGTTCCTGCGGCTGGCTGTCCAGAATTTCTGCCCGCATCGGGTGGCTCAGGCCGGTCATCGCCAGATAGGCGGCGTAAAACGGCTCATCCTCCACTGCGCAATCACCTCGGTTGCCAAAGGCGTACATCAGCGCCGTCGACAGGTTCCGCGGCCCGGACCACATGGCAATCCGCATCATGCGCACTCCTTTTCGATGAGATCCTTATAGAGGGCACGAAGATTTTCGGTCACGGGTCCCATCTGGCCGCTGCCGATCTGCCGCCCGTCGATGCTGCCCACCGGTGTCTGCGCCCCGAAAGTGCCAGTCAGAAAGGCTTCGTCGGCACCGTATGCATCCACCAGAGAATAGTTCCGCTCGTGAACCGGAATATCGTTGGCGCGGCACAAGTCGATCACTTTCTGCCGGGTAATGCCATTCATGCAATAATCTCCGGTCGAAGTCCAAACCTCCCCCTTGCGCACGATAAAGAAGTTGCAAGCATTTGTGGTGTTCACAAAGCCATTCACGTCCAGCATCAGCGCCTCATCTGCGTCGGCCTTCTCGGCAGCGATACAGGCGATGATACAATTCAGCTTGGAGTGGGAATTCAGTTTGGGGTCCTGCGTCATCGGCAACCCGCGGATATGCGGCACTGTGGCCAGTTTTATCGGACGCGGCAAATTGGGGCGGGAATGCTCCATGATAATGGTAATCGTCGGACCTTGCTGCGACAGCGAAGGGTGCTGGAAAGGGCGTGTTTTTACCCCGCGTGTGATCATCAACCGGGCATGGGCATCAGTGGTCATTCCATTGGTTTTCTGTGTCTCTAACACAGCGTTTTTCACGCCATCCCGGTCCAACCCAATGTCCAAATCAATCGCCTTGGCAGCCTCAAACAGCCGGTCCAGATGTTCGTCAAAGAAGGCCCAGGTTCCATTGTACAGCCGCAGCCCTTCCCACACGCCGTCGCCCAGCATGAAACCGCTGTCATAAACACTCACCTTGGCCTCAGCCTTGGGAACAGTTTTGCCGTTCAGATAGATCAGGATTTCTTCGTTGCGCTGATCTTCTTCAGCCTGGTGAGTGCTCATCTTTTCAGTCATGGGATCCTCCTTTGCCGGCACGTTAGTAATTTTGGATCCAATTTCCAAGCAGTAACTTGCTGTCACCTGTCCGTGAAATCCGTCGCTGCCGGGTTGAGGGACTGCGCATCAGCCGGCAGGGTAGCAACAAAGCTAACTGGAGGCCCAAGATGCGTTTTCTGGAAAAACTGAGACCTTTGACTTTGATGGGGCTAATTGCGATCGGCACGTTAGCTCATGCCAATCCGGTGCAGGCGCAAGCAACTGAAGATCTGACCGTGGCAGGGGGATGCTTCTGGTGTGTGGAAAGCGATTTTGAAAGCGTGCCCGGGGTGATCGAGGCCGTGTCGGGCTATACCGGCGGCAAGACCAAAAGCCCGACTTACAAAGACGTCAGCCGCGGCGGCAGCGGCCATTACGAAGCGGTAAGAATTACTTTTGATCCGGCAAAAGTCTCGCGCGGGCACTTGCTGGAATTGTTTATCCGCTCGGTTGATCCAACAGACGCAGGCGGCCAGTTCTGCGACCGCGGAGAGAGCTACCGCACGGCGGTATTTGTCTCTAACAAAGTGGAAAAGGCCCTGGCCAGGCGGGTTATATCCGAAGCTCAGGATGCCTTGGGAATAACAATCGTGACGCCTGTCCTTTCAGCAAAGACCTTCTATGAAGCCGAAGACTATCATCAGGACTACTACAAGGGGGACAACTTGGTGTTCACCCGCTTTGGCCCCAAACGGCAAGCAGAGGCCTATAAGCGATACCGTCAGGCCTGCGGGCGCGATGAGCGGGTGGCGCAGCTGTGGGGCGATGCCGCGCCTTTTGCAAACGGGCATTGAAACGGGGCGCTGCCCCCTTGGCCTGACGGCCAATTCCCCCGGAGTATTTATGAACCAGAAAGAAGCAGGCTGCCGCAGACTAAAAACAGGCCGCCTGCACTTCTTTCAACTCAGGAATCACATCTGCCGTGCCATGCCGCGTGACCATCAGTGCCGCAGCCTGTGCGGCCTGCGACATTGCCTCTGACAACGGCAAACCCTGATCCAGACCTGAGAGGACATATCCGGTGAAAGTGTCCCCTGCCCCCGTGGTATCCACAGGCGTTACCGGAAGAGCGGGAACATCCAGAATCGCACCGGTTTCGCCGTTGATATGCCGGGCTCCTTTAGCACCAAGAGTGATAATCACGTCTTTGATGCCAAGCTCATCCGGCAACTTGCCAGAGGCCTCTTTCAGCTGTCCGGCTTCCACCTCGTTCAGGATCAAGAAGTCGAGAAACGGAAGAACCGCTTGAACGGCGTCCGCGTCAAAAGGGGCGGCGGCGTAGCAGACCCGCATCCCGTGATCCCGGCCCGCACGGGCAGCTTCGGCCTGCATATTGGTTTCATTCTGCATCACCAGAATGTCGCCTGCATTTGCCCGCGAAAGCGCTTGTTCCAATTGGTCTTGGGTCAGCGCACGGTTGGCGCCTGGAAACAGGATAATCTGGTTTTCCCCCTCCGGCTCCACCGCAATGATGGCGTGGCCGGTTGGGATGTCCACCTGGGCAATATTGCGAATTCCGGCGCCATAACCCTTCAACCGCTCAATTGCCCAAGCCCCGTCAGGTCCAACAGCGCCAATGTGGTTAACCTCGCTGCCAGCGCGGACGACGGCAACGGACATGTTAGCGCCTTTCCCGCCTAAAAAGCGGTCAAGGCGCCTAGCGGCAAGGGTTTCCCCCGCCGCCGGCAGATGCGGCAAGGCATAGACCATGTCCGCATTGATTGATCCCAGGTTCCAGATCGCCATTCAGATCACCCGATGTTGCAGGCTGCCAGTACCGCCATGTTCAGAATGTCATTGGTGGTGGAGGTGGTCGAGCAGATCTGGATCGGCTTGTCGATGCCAGAGAGGATCGGGCCGATCACCGTGGCGCCGCCCATCTCCTGCATCAGCTTGACCGAAATCGAGGCTGAGTGGCGGGCCGGCACGATCAGGATGTTGGCCGGGCCGGTCAGACGCTGGAACGGGTAGTACCGCTGCGCCCGCTCGTTCAGTGCCACATCAACGGTCATCTCGCCTTCGTATTCGAAATCAACACCGCGTTTGTCCAATACAGCGGGTGCGACATGCATCTTTTCCGCACGTTCTGACACTGGGTAACCGAAAGTGGAGAAGCTGACAAAGGCCACCCGCGGTTCAAGTCCCATATGGCGGGCAACACCCACGGCACGTTCAGCGATGTTTGCCAGGTGGTTCTCATCCGGCCATTCATGCACCAGCGTGTCTCCGATCAGCACGATCCGGCCTTTGTGCAACAGTGCGGTCACACCAGCGGCTCCATGATCAGCATCGGCATCAAACACGTGGTTGATCCGCTCAAGCACATGGGCCGACTTACGGGTTGCGCCGGTGACCAGACCGTCACCATGCCCATGCGCCAGCATCAGGCTGGCAAACACGTGCCGGTCACGTCCCACCAGCCGGTGAATATCCTTGTGATCAAAACCTTTACGCTGCAAACGGCTGTACAAAAAGTCCTTGTACAAATCGAAATTCGGCGTGTTGGCAGCGTTGACAATTTCCAGCTCGCGCACGGCATCGCCAAGGCCGGCTTTTTCCAGTTTGGTGCGCACATCCTCCTGCCGGCCCACAACCAGCGATTTGCCAAAGCCCGAACGCTGGTACATCACCGCAGCGCGCAGCGCACGCGGGTCATCTCCTTCGGCAAAGATCATCCGGGATTGGGCGGACCGGGCACGGGCATTCAATCCGCGCAGGATAGAGGCGGTCGGGTCCATGCGGGATTTCAATCCCACCTCATAGGCGTCCATGTCCACGATCGGACGGCGGGCGGCACCGGTGTCCATGCCAGCCCTGGCCACCGCCAGCGGGATCCGATGGATAAGCCGGGGATCAAAGGGCGTCGGAATGATATAGTCGCGGCCAAATGACAGCGACTTGCCATAGGCCAGCGCCACTTCATCCGGTACATCCTCACGCGCGAGTGCTGCAAGCGCGTGGGCACAGGCGATCTTCATCTCGTCGTTGATGGCGCGGGCGTGGATATCCAGCGCGCCGCGGAACAGGTAGGGGAAGCCCAGCACGTTGTTGACCTGGTTCGGGTAATCGGACCGGCCGGTGGCGACGATGGCATCGACGCGCACCTCATGCGCCTCTTCCGGAGTGATTTCCGGATCCGGGTTGGCCATCGCAAAAATCACCGGATTGTCGGCCATCGCGGCGACCATTTCCTGGGTTACCGCGCCCTTGACCGACACGCCCAGGAAAACGTCGGCACCGCGCATGGCTTCTTCGAGCGTGCGCAGATCCGTGCTGATCGCATGGGCAGATTTCCACTGGTTCATGCCCTCGGTACGGCCCTGATAGATCACGCCTTTGGTGTCGCAGACGATGCAGTTCTCGTGCCGCGCGCCCATGGCTTTCAGCAGCTCGATACAGGCAATGCCGGCTGCCCCTGCGCCATTCAGGACGATCTTCACATCCTCAATCTTCTTGCCCGACAGATGCAACGCGTTGATCAGGCCGGCCGCGCAGATCACCGCAGTGCCGTGCTGATCGTCGTGGAACACGGGAATGTCCATCTCTTCCTTGAGCTTCTGCTCAATGATGAAACACTCCGGCGCCTTGATGTCTTCCAGGTTGATGCCGCCAAAGGTCGGCCCCATCAGCTTAACCGCTTCGATGAACTTGTCCGGATCCTCGGTGTCCAGTTCGATGTCGATCGAGTTCACGTCAGCGAAGCGTTTGAACAGGACAGATTTGCCCTCCATCACCGGCTTAGAGCCCAAAGCCCCCAGATTGCCCAGACCCAGCACCGCCGTGCCGTTGGAAATCACCGCAACCAAGTTGCCCTTGTTGGTGTAATCATAAGCAGTTTCAGGGTTTTCCGCGATTGCCTCGCAAGGCACCGCAACACCTGGAGAGTACGCCAAAGACAAATCCCGCTGCGTTGTCATCGGGACAGTGGCATTGATCTCCCATTTGCCTGGAGACGGCTCCAGGTGAAACGCTAGGGCTTCTTCGTCGGTGATCTTTGTCTTGGGCATTTTTTCTCGTGTCCTCTCCTCGTCGCGGTCCGTCTTAGCCCAGCCAACCGCGCCCCTCAATCCGGGCTTTCAAGAATCTGTATAGCCAGAATTGAGATAAATGCGACTAAAGGACGATGCATAGCGCCAAGTTTTCACCTTAAAGTAGACGCCCGGCTGCTGTAATTTATTAATAGGTATTAACACGCATCTGTAAGCCAGGTGGCGCTGCGCGCTCGAACTTATGAGCCTGAGAAGCACGTGTCAGAATGACATTTGTCCGCCCGTAACACGGGCCTAGGATCAAAGGAATAATGAGGAATGATAAGTTTCCAAAACAATTCCGGCGCGATGGTTGCCTTGCAGACATTGGGTGGCGTCAATAGCCAGCTCGACACCGTGCAAGACAGCATATCCACCGGCAAAGAAGTCAACACGGCACAGAATAACGCCGCCCTTTGGGCTATTTCCGAGCTGATGGATTCTGATATTTCGGGATTGCGTTCTGTCTCAGACACGTTGTCGCTGGGTGAAGCCACCGTGGCAGTTGCTTCCGCCGGAGCGGAACAGATCACTGACACTTTAACAGAAATGCGGTCACTGGCTGTTATGGCGGCAAGCGGGATGGGGGATTTCAGCAAATTCGAAGCGGCCCTGTCGCAAAAGACCGAGCAGATCAATTCGATCATCTCATCATCCAGTTTCAATGGTGTGAACCTGCTGAAAACCGATGTGGACGGCAATGGCGGCACAGCGCTGACTGTCCCCTCTGCACTATCCGCAACCGGAGGCGTGACCACGATCAGCGTAAATGGCGCCGACTTCGAAGGCAGCCCGCAGTTTGACATTGGCAACCGGACTGCCATCACCGACAGCGCCAGCGCGCTGACCGCCCTAGGAGAAATCGAAGGGTTCCTGGCTTACGCAATCGACAGTTCCGCTGCTCTTGGCGCTAGCGCCGGCGGCATTGCCGAACAGAACCAGTTTGTCGGCAAGCTGTCGGATTCGATCACCCAAGGGGTCAGCTCGATGATCGACACCAGCATGGAGGAAGCGGCGACAAAACTTCTGGCGCTTCAAGCGCAGCAACAGCTGAGCACTCTGTCGCTCTCCATCGTTAACACGATGCCCGACACGCTGCGCAACCTTTACTGACAGCAGACTGCCGCCGGAGTTCCTGGCGGCAGTCACATCCGGGTTTTCCTCGGACCGCCCCCAATGTACACGTTTTACAACGACGACCCGGGGGAATTTTCATGACCGTTACGCCCATGATGGCGCAGTATCTCGAGATCAAA
The DNA here is from genome assembly GCF_004123675.1 of Leisingera sp. NJS204. NCBI lineage: Bacteria > Pseudomonadati > Pseudomonadota > Alphaproteobacteria > Rhodobacterales > Roseobacteraceae > Leisingera > Leisingera sp. NJS204. The sequence continues at coordinate 4,093,989 of NZ_CP035417.1, forward strand.
GCAGCGCATGCGGATGCGTTGCTTTTTTACCGGATGGGCGACTTTTACGAGATGTTCTTTGAGGACGCAGTCAACGCCGCTGAAGCCCTGGACATTGCGCTGACCAAACGCGGCAAGCACAATGGCGAGGACATTCCGATGTGCGGCGTGCCCGTCCATGCCGCCGAAGGCTATCTGCTGACGCTGATCCGCAAGGGCTTTCGCGTTGCCGTGGGCGAACAGCTGGAAAGCCCGGCCGAGGCTAAAAAGCGCGGTTCCAAATCGGTGGTGAAGCGGGATGTGGTGCGGCTTGTGACACCGGGCACTCTCACCGAAGAATCTCTGCTAGAAGCGCGCCGCCACAATTTTCTGGTTTCTTACTCTGAACTGCGGGATGAGGCGGCGCTGGCTTGGGCGGACATCTCCACCGGAGCGTTCCACGTGATGCCGGTCGCGCGGGTCCGCTTGTCACCCGAGCTCGCCCGTCTGGCGCCATCAGAGCTGATCGTTGCTGATGGTCCGGCCTATGACGCTGCCCTCCCTCTGGCTGAAGAATACAAGATCCCGCTCACTCCGCTGGGCAAGGCGAGCTTTGACAGCACCGCGGCAGACAAGCGCATCTGCTCTCTGTTCAACGTCAGCGCATTGGATGGATTCGGTACTTTCACCCGGGCTGAGGTCTCAGCCATGGGCGCGCTGATCGATTATTTGGAGATCACCCAAAAAGGCAAACTGCCGCTGCTGCAGCCGCCGCAGCAGGAAGCGCAGGATCGGGTGGTCCAGATCGACGCCGCCACCCGTTGCAACTTGGAGTTGACCCGTTCGCTGTCCGGCGGCCGCGCCGGCTCGCTGCTGGCAGTTGTTGACCGCACTGTCACACCCGGCGGCGCCCGCTTGCTGGAACAACGGCTGTCCAGCCCCTCCCGTAATCTCGATGTGATCCACCAGCGCCTTGCTGCATTGGACTTCACTGTTGACCAAGCACAGACCGCCGAAGACCTGCGCGCGGCTTTGCGCAAAACACCGGACCTGGATCGGGCGCTCTCCCGTCTGGCGCTCGAGCGCGGCGGCCCGCGTGATCTGGCTGCCATCCGCAACGGGCTGTCGCAGGCCGAAGCAATTGCCGGATTCTGCGCCGGGCTGGAACTGCCTGCGCTGATGGCCGGGGCCATGTCGGATCTGCAAGGGTTCGACGATTTGCTGTCTCTCCTCGATGCGGCCCTGGTTGCCGAACCGCCGCTTATGGCACGGGACGGCGGTTACATCGCAACCGGTTACGATCCGGAACTGGACGAAGCCCGCATTCTGCGCGACGAAGGCCGCTCGGTGATTGCTTCGATGCAGCAGCAATACGCCCAGCACACCGGCGTCACCTCACTGAAGATCAAGCATAACAACGTGCTGGGCTATTTCATCGAAACCACCGCCACCCACGCGGATAAGATGATGTCGCCACCTCTCAATGAGACCTACATTCACCGCCAGACAACAGCAAATCAGGTCCGTTTCACCACGGTGGAGCTAAGCGAGATCGAAACCCGTATCCTGAATGCCGGAAACCTGGCGCTGGAGATTGAAAAAAGGCTCTATGCGGGGCTTTCCGGGGCAATCCTAGAATCCGCCGCCCGTCTTAACACCGCAGCCCGCGGGCTGGCCGAGCTGGATCTTCTGGCCGGGTTGGCCGATCTGGCACGCGGCGAAAACTGGACCCGTCCGAAGGTTGATGGAAGTCGTGCGTTCCACGTGGAGGGCGGTCGCCACCCTGTGGTGGAACAAGCGCTGCGCCAGCAGGGCGGCGAAACTTTTGTGGCCAATGACTGCGATCTGTCAGCCCAGGAAGGTGCCGCGGTTTGGCTGCTTACCGGTCCGAACATGGCCGGCAAGTCGACCTTCCTGCGCCAGAACGCTCTGATAGCTTTGCTTGCCCAAATGGGCAGTTACGTTCCCGCGGAAAGTGCCCATATCGGCGTCGTTAGCCAGCTTTTCAGCCGGGTCGGTGCTTCGGACGACCTCGCGCGCGGCCGCTCCACCTTCATGGTGGAAATGGTGGAAACTGCAGCCATTCTAAATCAGGCCGACGACCGTGCCCTGGTGATCCTGGATGAGATCGGCCGTGGCACTGCCACCTATGATGGGCTCTCCATCGCCTGGGCCACGCTGGAACACCTGCATGAGGTTAACCGCTCGCGCGCGCTTTTTGCGACCCATTACCACGAGCTGACCCAGCTTGCCGCCAAATTGGAAGGCGTCGACAACGCCACAGTAGCGGTCAAGGAATGGGAAGGCGAAGTGATCTTCCTGCATGAAGTGCACAAAGGCGCCGCTGACCGGTCCTATGGTGTCCAGGTTGCGCAGCTGGCCGGCCTCCCGGCATCAGTAGTTGCGCGTGCGCGGGATGTACTCGGCATGCTGGAGCAAAGCAGCCGCGAAGGCGGAACGAAGGTCCAAATCGACGACCTCCCCCTCTTCGCAGCAGCCCCGCCACCGCAACCCACGGCGCCGGCAGGGCCCTCTCCGGCCGAAGAAATCCTCGCCGGTATACAGCCGGACGACCTCTCCCCGCGAGAAGCACTGGAAATGATTTACAAACTAAAAGAAGCTGCAATCTAAAAAGGAAAGGCGGACCCAAACGGACCCGCCTTTTCATCTTTCCGAAAATACTCTCGCCGAAGGCACAGGCCCGTCAGGGTCTGTTCACATCAGCCGGCCGGCGTGGACGACACACCAACCTGCGCGGCCCGCAGCAGGCGGTCGTGCAGCATAAAGCCTTCGGCGGACACCTGGATGATGTCACCTGCCTTGGTGCCCGGCACCGGCGCTTCGAACATCGCCTCATGCACCTGCGGATCAAACTTGTCACCAACTTCTGGCGACACAACCCGGATGCCGTGCTTTTCAAACACACCCAGCAGCGAGCGCATGGTCAGTTCCACACCTTCGATCAGCGCCGCCGCAACTTCGCGCTGCTCATCGGTCGCCGCTTCGATCGCGCGCTTCATGTTGTCGTAAACCGGCAGCATGTCACGGGCCAGTTTCGAGCCACCGTAATTCTCCGCTTCCCGGCGTGCCTTGTCACCGCGTTTGCGGGCGTTTTCGGCATCCGCCAGCGCCCGCATGAACCGGTCCTTCAGCTCATCCCGTTCCGCCCGGAGTGCATCGATTTCCAACGAGGCATCATCAAATTCCTCGGTCTGCCCCGCCAGCTCTTCTGCCTCGGCGGCAGCGATATCATCCAGAAAGTCTTCGTCCTTGAGCTCTGCCATGTTTCACCTCTAACTCCGGTCCGACAACAGTTTGCCGACCAGTTGTGCCGTATAGTCTACAATCGGCACAATCCGTCCGTAATTCAGGCGCGTCGGGCCAATCACCCCCACCGCACCGATGATCTTTCGATCCGCGTTCATATAGGGAGACACCACCAAAGAGGAACCCGAAAGTGAGAAAAGTTTGTTCTCCGAACCGATAAAAATGCGCACGCCATCGCCGTCTTCGGTCAGTTCCAGAAATTCGGCGATATCACGCTTGCGCTCTAAATCGTCAAACAAGGTCCGTATCCGCTCCAGCTCCTCCGCCGCACCGGTTTCGGCCAAAAGATTCGCCCGTCCGCGTACAATCAGCCGGGCCTGATCACTGTCGTCATCCTCCCAGACGGCCAACCCGCTTTCGATCATCGCATGTGCCAGACTATCGATTTCCTGCCGCCGTGCCGAGATCTCTTTTTGGATCTCCCGCTGCACCTCGCTCAGCGTGCGCCCTTCAATCAGGGCATTAAGGAAATTCGCAGCCTCCCGCATCGAACTGGGCGTCTGTCCCGGCGGCGGCTTAAACAGGCGGTTTTCTACATGGCCATCTGAGAACACCAGCACCACCAGCGCCCGGTCGTGCGCCAATGAGACAAATTCAATATGCCGGATCTCCGCCTCATGTTTGGGCGTCAGCACCAACGAAGCACCTTGCGTCACACCGGACAGCGCCGCGCCGACCCGGTCCAGCATGCCCCCCACATCGCCGGCATTTTTGCCCAGCGTCGCGTCAATTTTCTGGCGGTCGTTTGCGTTCAGGTCGCCAACCTCCAGCAACCCATCGACAAACATCCGCAAGCCCATCTGGGTGGGCACCCTGCCAGCGCTAATATGCGGGCTATCCAGAAGGCCAAGGAATTCCAGATCCTGCATTACGTTGCGAACCGTGGCTGCGCTTACCTTTTCGCTCAGTGAACGTGTCAGCGTACGGCTGCCAACCGGATCGCCGCTCTCCAAATAGCTTTCAACCACCGTCCGGAAGACTTCCCGCGAACGGTCATTCAGATCTTGCAGAATATTGTTCGCGTCGCTCATCGATGTTCCAGCGTTTCTTGCGGATTCAACATAAGAACCCAAAGCTAGGTTGTCATTAAAGAGCAGCATGGGAAAAGGTCAATCGGGCTTGCATAGCTTGGCGTCCGGGGGATATCCCCAAGCCAGCAAATAAAGGATGTGCCATGCGACCCTCAGGACGAGAACTGAATGAAATGCGCGCCGTGTCGATTGAGACCGGCTTCACCAAACACGCTGAGGGCTCCTGCCTGATTAAGATTGGCGATACCCACGTCCTGTGTACCGCCACCATCGAAGACCGGGTGCCGCCCTTTATCAAGGGAACCGGCCTTGGCTGGGTCACTGCTGAATACGGTATGCTTCCACGCGCCACCAATACCCGTATGCGCCGCGAGGCTTCATCGGGCAAGCAAGGCGGCCGCACGGTTGAAATTCAGCGTCTGATCGGCCGCGCATTGCGGGCCGGCGTCGACCGTGTGGCTTTGGGCGAGCGTCAGATCACCGTCGACTGTGACGTTCTGCAGGCCGATGGCGGCACCCGTTGCGCCTCGATCACCGGCGGCTGGGTCGCCCTGCGCCTGGCGGTTAACAAGCTGATGAAAGCCGGCGACGTCCACATCGACCCGCTGATGGATCCTGTTTCTGCTGTGTCCTGCGGTATCTATGCCGGCCAGCCGGTGCTGGATCTCGACTACCCGGAGGATTCCGAGGCCGGCGTCGACGGCAACTTCATCATGACCGGCTCCGGCAAGCTGATCGAAGTGCAGATGTCCGCCGAAGGCTCCCTGTTCTCCCGCGATCAGATGAACCAGCTGATGGATCTGGCCGCCAAAGGCACCACAGAGCTGGCAGAGATGCAAAAGGCCGCCTGCACATGATCCGCAAACTGGAAGGCGGCAAGCTGCTTGTCGCCACCCACAACAAGGGCAAGCTGAACGAGATCACCGAGATACTCGCCCCGTTTGGCGTCAGCGTTGCCGGCGCCGGCGAAATGAACCTGCCGGAGCCGGAGGAAACCGAAGACACCTTTGTCGGCAATGCCCGCATCAAGGCCCATGCAGCGGCCAAGGCAACCGGCCTGCCGGCCTTGTCCGATGATTCCGGGATCACTATCGACGCTCTGAACGGTGCCCCGGGGGTCTACACCGCCGATTGGGCAGGAACCCCTAATGGCCGTGACTTCCAAATGGCGATGACCCGCGCCAATGACGAGCTGAACGCGGCCGGCCCCGAGGCCCCCCGCACCGCCCAGTTCCGCTGTACCCTGGTCATTGCCTGGCCAGACGGCCACGACGAGGTGTTCGAAGGCGTGATGCCCGGCCAGCTGATTTGGCCGATCCGCGGCGAGCATGGCTTTGGATACGATCCGATGTTCCAGCCGGAGGGTTATAGCATCACTTGCGCCGAAATGGACCCAACGGAAAAGAACAAGATCAGCCATCGCGGCAAAGCAGTTGCCCAGTTCATCCGGGGCTGTTTCGGTGGATGACTGGCGCAATGGGGGTTTCGGCCTCTACGTGCATTGGCCCTTTTGCCAAGCCAAATGCCCCTATTGCGACTTCAACAGTCATGTCTCCGCAAATATTGACCAAAAACTATGGGTTAGAGCCTATCTAAGCGAACTCGACAGACTCTCGGAACAGCTCTCAGGCCGTGTCCTTAACTCAATATTTTTCGGCGGCGGCACCCCCTCTCTGATGCAGCCGGAAACTGTCGCCGCTGTTATCGATCGGGCACGTGAAATTTGGCCCTTTGCCAATGACATAGAGATCTCTCTTGAAGCAAATCCCGGCTCGGTCGAGGCAGGTCGCTTTGCCGGCTACCGCGACGCCGGAGTCAACAGGATCTCCATGGGTATTCAGGCCCTGAATGACGAGGACTTGCGTCGGCTGGGACGTATTCACAGTGTCTCCGAAGCCAAATCAGCCTTTGATATCGCCCGCAAATGCTTTGACCGGGTCAGCTTTGATTTGATTTATGCCCGTCAGGGACAGACACTGAAAACCTGGGAAGCGGAACTTCGCGAAGCACTTTCCATGGCTATTGACCACCTGTCGCTTTACCAGCTGACAATTGAGGACGGCACCGCTTTTGGTGATCGCTACGCCCGGGGTAAACTGCGCGGTCTGCCAGCCGACGACACCGCCGCGGATATGTATCAGGCCACTCAGGACATCTGCGCGTCTTTTGGCATGGCCGGCTATGAAACCTCCAACCACGCCAAGCCGGGTTCGGAATCCCGTCATAATCTGATCTATTGGCGATATGGCGACTACGCCGGGATCGGCCCCGGCGCTCATGGCCGTTTGAGTATTGATGGAACCCGGTACGCCACGGAAACCCATCTGGCTCCAGGTGCCTGGCTGGAAGCCGTCAGCAAGGGAAACGGGGAATCCCTGCGCGAATCTCTTTCGCAGGAAGATGCTGTGGCTGAATACATGATGATGGGGATGCGCCTATCCGAAGGTCTGGATTTAGCGCGGTACACTCAACTATCAGGCGTTAATCTCCCCGAGAGTCGACTTGAGGATCTTGTACAGATGGGCATGGTCACTATCTCAGAGAAGAAGCTCCGCGCGACTGATCAAGGACGCGCGTTATTGAATGCAGTGCTCCGCGAACTGTTGATGGATTGAATCAATGCGTTTTATCTATGCCGGCCTAGGGCTGTTCTGTGTCGGCTTGGCAGTCGTAGGTATTGTTCTGCCTTTGCTTCCAACCGTGCCTTTCCTTCTCCTTGCCGCGTTCTTCTTCGCCAACTCATCTGAACGTCTGCACAGTTGGATCGTTGATCACAACATTTTTGGTCCCATGATCCTGGATTGGCGCGACCACGGCGCCATCCGGCCAGGCGCAAAAAAGGCGGCAACCGTTTCGATTGCCGCCGTCTTCGGACTATCTCTGCTGCTTGGTGCCCCTGGCTACATAATAGGGATCCAGGCGGTTGTTCTATCTTCTGTTCTTTTCTTCATCTGGACCCGGCCTAGCGGCTGAGCAGGTTACACAGCTCATCCAGTTGATCCAGGTTTTCGTAGCTGATCGTTACGGCGCCGGCCTCACCACCAGGCTTGTGATCGATAACAACTTTCATTTTCAGAACTGCCGACAGATCTCCTTCAAGAGCACGGGTATCCGCATCTTTTTCCTGCGGCTTTCTCGGTTTCTTTTCGGCAGATGTCTGAACTCCGGCGGCATCTTTCTTAACCAATGCTTCGGTCGCGCGGACAGACAGCCCCCCCTTGACGATCTTCACGGCAAGATCTGAAGCATTATCCGAAGTGATCAGTGCCCGGGCATGGCCAGCCGACAGCTTGCGCTCCTGCACCAGAATTTGAACATCATCCGGCAGGTGCAACAAGCGCACTAGATTAGCAATATGGCTCCGGCTTTTGCCAAGTGCTTCGGCCATGCGTTCTTGCGTATGGCCGAACTTTTCCATCAGTTGCTTGTAGCTCTGAGCCTCTTCCAGCGCATTAAGATCCGAGCGCTGGATGTTCTCGATGATGGCCACTTCCATCATCTCAAGATCCGAGTAGTCCCGGATCAGTACTGGAACTTCATGCAACTGCGCGGCCTGTGACGCGCGCCAGCGGCGTTCACCAGCCACAATCTCGAATTTTCCGCCAGGCCGCGGCCGCACGATCAGCGGCTGCAGAACACCCTTTTCCTTAATTGAGGCTGTCAGATCATCCAAGTCTTCTTGCAAGAACTGCCGCCGCGGCTGATTCGGGTTGGCAATGACATTTTCGATCGGCACCAGAATCTCTGCATTCCGTGGTGCCTCTGCCTGCGTACTCACCGGTGCAGGGTTCACATCTGCCATCAACGCTGACAATCCCCGGCCCAGTCCGCGTGGTTTTGTTTTTTTGTCTGCCATGATTGCCTCCGGTAGGTATTCTGCATTTACGCCGCTATCTTGTGATGTTTTGTGAGGATTTCCTCTGCCAACGCCCGGTATGCCTGTGCGCCAAGAGAGTTTGTGTCATAGTTTAGAACCGGTTGCGCATAAGAAGGTGCTTCGCTCACCCGGACATTGCGGGGGATCTTTGTTTGAAACACCAAATCACCCAGATTATCCCGGGCGTCCTGTTCCACCTGCTGCGACAGGTTGTTGCGACGATCGAACATTGTCAGGACAATTCCTTCGATTCGAAGGTTTGGATTCGCTGACTGCCGAACTTCTCTAATTGTCAGCATGAGCTGGGTCACCCCTTCCAAGGCAAAAAACTCACTTTGCAACGGAACCAGAACCGAATGTGCTGCAACCATTGCATTGACTGTCAAGAGATTCAGCGAGGGCGGACAATCAATCAGAACATAGTCCCAATCATATTCGTCCATCGCGGTTTGGCGTAGAGCATCATGCAGAAGGAAACTGCGTTTTTCATTGGTAAACAGTTCGATATCCGCAGAGCTGAGATCAACAGTCGCTGGGATGATGCACAGATCCTCAATCTCGGTTGTTTGAATGACCTCACCCAGAGATGAGTCTTCAACCAAAAGATCATATGTTGTCAGATCCCGATCCGACGGTTCAATCCCAAGGCCAGTTGAGGCATTCCCTTGCGGATCAAGGTCGACGACCAACACACGAAGCCCGGTTTCCACCAAAGCAGCCGCCAGATTTATGGCTGTTGTTGTCTTCCCAACCCCGCCTTTCTGATTTGCGACCGCGATAATACGAGGCCCCTCAGGGCGGGAATAATCAGACACGTGCCACTTCCCTTATTTTCAGGATTACTGCTTCTTGTTCTGTCAGGCTTTTAACCTGTTCCGCCACGAACTGCCATTGCTGCCTGGCGTTATTCACTTCTTTTTTCCAGCTCTCGCCCTTGGGGAACAACGCCATCCCTTCGGATCCGAGATGGCGCTCCGAAAATTCAAGCAATGTGGACAAATCCGCCAAGGCACGCGCAGACAGGATATCCGCTCTTTGAGGTTCAACCTGTTCAATTCTTTCGGTCAAAACAGTCGTCTTGACACCACATTCTCGCGCGGCTGTTCTAAGGAACGCAGATTTCCTCTGATCACTTTCGATCAATGTTACCTTCATGTCCGGTGCTTCATCTGCAGCCAAAATCGCAACAATCAGTCCTGGGAAACCGCCACCGCTACCTATATCGACCCAATGTCCAACAGGATCTGTACAGCGAAAAACTTGAATGGAATCGGCGATATGGCGCATCCAAAGATGTTCCAAGCTCGATTTCGAAACAAGATTTATTTTCGGATTCCACTTTTGTATAACCTGTTCAAAGGCTTCAAGCCTCTGCAATGTTTCACGTGAAACATCAAGTCCTTGAGGAAGTATCCCATTTTTCACGCGGATTTCCCCTCTCTTGGAAGGCCACGACGCAAACGTGCGAGCAAAAGCGCAAGCGCAGCCGGAGTTATTCCGTCAATGCGGGCGGCTTGCGCCAGGGTTTCCGGTCTGGACTGAGACAACTTACTTTGCAATTCCTTGGAAAGACCGTCAATTCCTTCAAATGAAAATTCGGCAGGGAAACGATATCCCTCATCCTTCTTCATCGCAGTGACTTCCCGTTCTTGGCGTGCAATATAGTTGGCGTAGAGAGCATCGCGCTCCAACTGCCGACGATTTTCCATCTTTACACCTGCCAAATCCGGCATCAGTGGAATGACGTCTTCAAAGGAGACTTCAGGAAACGCAAGAACGTCCATTCCGCTACGGCGGTTTCCATCTTGGTTAACCCGTATTCCGGCTGAGGACACCTCCTTGGGTGTGAATTTATGTGTCTCCAAGATGTTCCGACCCGACATTAGACCGTCATTTTTCTCCTGAAACGCAACCCGCCGGCCATCGCCAACACAACCCAGTTCTATAGCCATGGGCGTTAGCCTTTGGTCCGCGTTATCTGCCCGTAAGGACAGGCGAAACTCAGCACGGGATGTGAACATCCGGTAGGGCTCAGTGACACCGTTTGTGGTGAGATCATCGATCATTACTCCGATGTAGCTGCTTGACCGGCCAAACGTAACAGGCTCTTCTTCCCGCGCCATGCGCGCAGCGTTCAAGCCGGCAACCAATCCCTGTGCTGCCGCTTCCTCGTACCCGGTTGTCCCATTTATCTGCCCGGCCAAGTACAAACCTGGAATGTCCTTCAGGGACAGGTCCAGCTTCAATACGCGTGGGTCTACATAGTCATACTCAATGGCATAGCCGGGCTGAAGGATAGTTGCTCTCTCAAGTCCCTTGATAGACCGGACATACGCCTCCTGAACGTCTTGCGGCAAGCTTGTAGAGATGCCATTGGGGTAGACTTTGTGATCCGAAACACCCTCTGGTTCCAGAAAGATCTGATGCGATTCCTTGTCAGAGAAACGGACAATCTTGTCTTCTATCGACGGACAGTATCGTGGACCAACACCTTCGATATGGCCGCCGTACATTGCTGACCGCTCCAGGTTTTTCCGGATGATGTCATGTGTCTGTGTATTGGTGTGAGTAATTCCGCAGGAAACTTGCTTAGCGCTTATTGCTCTTGTCATAAATGAGAAGAAGACAGGATCATCGTCCCCTGGCTGGGCTTCCAGACTATCCCACTCGATTGTACGTCCGTCCAGTCGGGGCGGTGTACCCGTTTTCAGCCGGCCTAGCGGCAGTTCAAAGCTGTCCAGGCGTTCCGCTAGCCGTACGGAAGGCCTGTCACCAATCCGGCCTCCAGGTTTGGAGATGTCTCCGATGTGGATGACGCCTCGCAGGAATGTTCCGGAGGTGAGAATAACTGCCTTTGCTGGAACTTCACTTCCGTCAGCCAGCACAGCCCCGGTCACGGCTTTTCCCGACATGAGAAAATCAGTTACTTCACCTTCGAGAATATCAAGGTTCGGTTGCGCTTCGGTTAGCCTCAGGATTTCTTGACGGTAGATTGTTCGGTCTGATTGCGCTCTTGGCCCTTGAACCGCTGGTCCTTTTCGACGATTCAGGAGACGGAATTGTATCCCAGCTAGATCAGCAACACGGCCCATTACACCGTCAAAGGCATCAATTTCCCGGACAAGATGCCCCTTACCCAACCCGCCAATAGCAGGATTGCAAGACATCACACCAATTCCACTACGGCTCAGTGTGATCAGTACCGTTTTCGCACCCATTCGTGCGGCAGCGTGAGCGGCTTCCGTGCCGGCATGGCCACCACCAACGACAATCACATCATACTTCGAATGTTTCACGTGAAACACTCCTTCACTTTCCCAGGCAGAAGCTCGAGAAAATCTCATCCAGGAGATTTTCCACTCCGATCCGGCCCACTAGCGTCTCCAGCGCTCGGATCGCCGAGCGCATTTCTTCGGCGGCAATATCATAGAATTCCGAACCACGCGACAGGATAACCTGTGCTTCGGCCAAACTAACCAACGCTGAAAGCATAGCATCCCGGTGTCGGGCGCGAGTCGCAATTCCGGCCTGAGTTGAGCGCTCTTTAAGAACCGATGAAATGTGTTCGACAAGCCTGTCGATACCCTGACCAGACCTGCCTGAGATCGCATCTGCCGCGTTTTCGCGGAGGTCAGCCTTTGGGAGAAGACGGATATCACCATTCTCCATCTCGACGTCTAAAATGTCATCATCTTCCGCCAAAAATACGCGCATATCCGCATCTTCCGCGCGTTTCCGCGCTAATGCGATGCCAATACCCTCAACGTGATCGTCGGTATCCCGCAAACCTGCAGTGTCCAGTAAAGTGACTGGTAAGCCGGCCAGATCCATACGCACTTCGATAATATCGCGGGTGGTTCCGGCAAACTCAGACGTGATCGCCGCCTCGCGGCCGGCCAACGCATTCAACAGTGTGGATTTTCCGACATTGGGTGCGCCGATAATGGCCACTTCGAACCCGCTGCGGATTCGCTCTGCAATTTTCACCCCATCTGTCTCTCTTTCGAGGCCGGCCTGAACATTAGACAGCAGCGCAGAGACTTCCGGCGTTACATCAACCGGCACTTCTTCGTCAGCGAAATCAATAGTTACCTCGATCAAGGAAGCCGCGCGAATCAGACTGCTGCGCCAGGTTTCAGCCAATTTTCCAAGCCCGCCGGCAAGAACAACCTGTGCCTGCTTGCGCTGTGCCTCGGTTTCCGCGTCAATCAGATCCGCGAGCCCCTCAACCTGAGCCAAGTCCAGGTTACCGTTTTCCAAAGCGCGCCGGGTGAATTCGCCCGGATCAGCCATCCGCAAACCAGTAAAGCGGCCTAGGTTTTCCAGCACCGCTGATACAACAGCTGTACTTCCATGCACTTGAAACTCAACAGTATTTTCCCCAGTGAAACTCTTGGGAGCCGTAAAGCTAAGCACCAAAGCTTCATCCAAGCGCTCACCTGAGTCGTCGTGTAAAACACGCAGGCTTTTGTCCCGCGCCGGCAAAACGCCTCCGCAAAGCTGCGCGCCGGCTTCATGCGCCAAAGGACCTGAGATGCGTATTACCGCGACTCCGGCCTTCCCTTGTGCGGAGGCCAGCGCAAAGATCGTGTCCATGGGATGGCCCTTTTTTACTCGCCCGCCCCGATCAGGTGTTCATCGAGTCGAAGAACTCGGTGTTCGACTTTGTCTGCTTCAGCTTGGACAGCAGGAACTCAATCGCATCTGTGGTTCCCATCGGGTTCAGAATGCGGCGCAGCACAAAGGTTTTGGCCAAATCGATCTTGTCGACCAAAAGCTCCTCTTTCCGGGTACCGGACTTGAGGATGTCGATGGCAGGGAACACCCGCTTATCCGCAATCTTACGGTCCAGAACGATTTCCGAGTTACCGGTGCCTTTGAATTCTTCGAAAATCACTTCGTCCATACGCGAGCCGGTATCGATCAGCGCGGTGGCGATGATGGTCAGCGAGCCACCCTCTTCGATGTTCCGGGCAGCGCCAAAGAACCGCTTGGGCCGCTGCAGGGCGTTTGCATCAACACCACCGGTCAGAACCTTGCCTGACGAAGGCACAACAGTGTTAAAGGCCCTACCAAGTCTTGTGATTGAATCCAGAAGGATAACAACATCTCGTTTGTGCTCTACAAGACGTTTGGCTTTTTCGATAACCATTTCGGACACCGCTACATGGCGTGTGGCAGGTTCATCAAAGGTGGAAGACACTACTTCGCCCTTCACCGAACGCTGCATGTCCGTCACCTCTTCCGGGCGCTCGTCGATCAGCAATACGATCAGATAACACTCAGGATGGTTCTTCTCGATCGAATGCGCGATGTTCTGCAGGATCACCGTTTTACCGGTCCGCGGCGGCGCCACGATCAGCGACCGCTGGCCTTTGCCGATCGGTGCCACCAGGTCGATCACCCGCGCCGAGCGATCCTTGATGGTGGGATCCTCGACTTCCATCTTCAGCCGTTCATCCGGATACAGCGGCGTGAGGTTGTCAAAGGCGATTTTGTGGCGTGCCTTCTCAGGCTCTTGAAAGTTGATCGAGGTAACGTTGGTCAGCGCGAAGTAGCGCTCTGTCTCCAGCGGCGCCTTGATTTGGCCGTCAACAGTGTCGCCGGTACGAAGAGAGTATTGGCGGATCATGTCGGGTGACACGTAAATGTCGTCCGGTCCCGGCAAATAGTTAGCCTCAGGCGACCGCAGGAAACCAAAACCGTCCTGCAACACTTCGAGCACGCCGTCACCGCTTATATCCCAGCCCTCATCCGCGCGTTCACGCAGGATCTGGAACATCATCTCGCCCTTGCGCATTGTCGAGGCGTTTTCGATCTCCAGCTCCTCAGCCATAGCCAGCAGAGACTTGGGGCTTTTTGCCTTGAGATCAGACAGATTCAGGGATTGCACGGTCATATAGATACGGCCTCTACTCCCCCGCTTACTCAGGGGTTGGTCACACGACAGGATTGGAAAACACGGTGGCCCGGACGGGCCCGTTGAGTGCCATACATAGGGACTCGTTTCAGATGAGTCAAACGCCGGCTGCAGGCGTTCCGGGGTTGCCAGGCCCCTTGCCGCGCCTCTGCGTTAAAATTTGAAGATCACCGAGACAATAATCACCACCATCAGGACGGTTGGCACTTCGTTCATCATTCGGAACTGCCGGCCCGACAGTCTGTTTTTCCCTGCAGAAAAGTCGCGATAGCGGAACAGCAGCCAATGGTGGAACCACGTCATGGCGATCACGGACACGCCCTTGCTCCACGGCCAAACATAGCTCCAGTCAACAATCCCTGGAGTCAGCACGATAAACAGCCCTGCGGCCCAAGATACGTACATTGCAGGGCGCATGATGATCCGGAGGAGCTTCTCTTCCATTTGCAGAAAGATCGGCACTGTGTCCTGGACCTTCTCTGCCTGCTCCACGTGATACACGAACAAACGGGGGAGATAGAATAGCCCTGCCATCCAGCTGAGCACAGCCATGATGTGCAGTGATTTGGCATACGGGTAGAGCGTGAACATCAGGTCGCTCAGGTCCATGGGCAGTTCTCCCCGGTCAGATCTGATCACCCTAATAATTAAAGATATATTAGAAGGATGATGTTTTTGTAGTGTGCATGGATTCCGGTGGATAAGTGAATCCTCCTCCGCTTATCCCCAGCAGGGATAAGATTCCAGATGGGACGGGACAGGAGGCATGAAGTTTTTTTAACGCCTTAGAAATAAGGTGCATTCATGCTGTGTTCGTTCTTCGATGCTTGGGGATAACGCCGGGATGATCCGGGGAGAGCCGGCATATCCACGAAAATAAAGTTATCCTGCCCCACAAAGGACGACTCAGCGAATTGAATCCCGGAATTTGCGTCAAGCCCTGGAGTCTTTACTTAACCGCGGAAAACCATACAAAACGTCCTGAAACCGTCTGCTTCTTTCCCACGGGGTTTTCCACATGACTGCCCACATAGTGCTGGCTTCAGGTTCCGAAATCCGGGCGCAACTGCTGCGTCAGGCCGGGATAGAATTTGAAACCGATGTCCCGCGTCTGGACGAGCAGGCGATCAAGTCCGCGCTCTTGGCCGAAAAGGCACTTCCGCGCGATGTCGCCGATGCACTGGCAGAAGCCAAGGCACGCAAGATCAGCGGCAAGCGTCCCGGAAAGCTTGTGTTGGGATGTGATCAGGTTCTTGATTTCGAAGGAAGGCTTCTTTCGAAACCTGTCAGTGCCGATGAAGCGGTGGCTCAGTTGAAGGAGATGCGGGGCAAACGGCACATGTTGTTGTCTGCCGCCGTGATTTACCGCGACGGTGAGCCCATCTGGCGCCATGTCGGACAAGTCCGTCTGGTCATGCGGAAATGCACCGATGCATATCTCGAGGATTATGTCGCCCGGAACTGGCAAAGCATCCGCCATGCGGTGGGTGCATACAAGCTGGAGGAAGAAGGTGTGCGGCTGTTTGCCAGCATTGACGGCAGCTACTTTAATGTCTTGGGCTTGCCGCTGATGGAGCTTATCAGTTACTTGGGTTTGCAAGGGGTAATCGAGCAATGACAATAGCAAAAGTCCCGCTCGCCGGCGTGATCGGCTGTCCGGTTGGACACTCCAAGTCCCCGCAGCTGCACCGTCACTGGCTGAACACCTATGGTATTTCCGGCCACTATGTGCCGATGCATGTGGAACCTGATGATCTGGCCGAGACCGTCCGGCTGATGCCTAAAATGGGGTTTGTTGGTGCAAATGTCACCATTCCGCACAAAGAAGCGGTAATGGAGATTGCGGACAAGGTCACAGACCGGGCTAAATTGATCGGCGCTGCTAACACGCTGATCTTTCGCAGGGATGGAACAATCCTGGCTGACAACACTGACGGCTACGGCTTCATCACCAATCTGCATCAGGGAGCGCCGGATTGGGACCCGCAATCCGGCCCAGCAGTTCTGTTGGGTGCTGGCGGCGCCTGCCGCGCGGTTGTTGCCTCACTGCTGGAAGCCGGAGTGCCGGAGATCCTGCTGACCAACCGCACCCGCGGCCGGGCTGACCAGTTGCATTCGGACTTCGGCAACCGTGTAAGGGTGGTCGAATGGGTACAGGCCGGCAATGTGATCGAGGAGGGTGCGCTGATTGTGAACACCACCTCTTTGGGAATGGTCGGTAAACCGCGTCTGCGTGTTCCAATGGATGGATTGCAGTCGAATGCGGTTGTGACTGATCTGATCTATGCGCCGTTGAAAACCGACTTGCTGCAGACGGCTGAGGATGCTGGCTGCACTGTGGTTGACGGGCTGGGCATGCTGTTGCATCAGGCGGTGCCAGGGTTCGAACGCTGGTTCGGACACCGCCCCGATGTGGATGCCGCAACGCGGGCGGCGGCTTTAAGATGAGCTTCAGCCTCGGCCTTACCGGCTCTATCGGAATGGGCAAAAGTACCACTGCCAAGCTGTTCGCCGCCGGGGATTGTGCGGTTTGGGATGCAGATGCAGCCGTGCATCGGCTTTACAGCGCCGGAGGCGCAGCGGTTCAGGCAATGAAGACAGCTTTTCCTGATGCGATCAGGGATGACGCGGTAAACCGTGCTGTGTTGAAACGTATCATCGGGGAAAACCCTGATGCACTGAAGCATATCGAAGCTATTGTGCATCCGCTTGTCGCACAGGACCGGGCAGAGTTCCGCAAAGAAGCGCAAAACGATATCCTGGTCTTTGACATTCCACTGCTGTTTGAAACGGGTGGTGATGCAGAAATGGATGCGGTTGCTTGCGTGTTCGTGGATGCAGAGACACAAAAAGAACGGGTTCTTGCCCGCGGAACGATGACGGTTGAGCAATTCGAGCATATCCTGCAGAAGCAGATGCCGATTGAGGAAAAACGCGCCCGCGCCGATTACGTGATAGAAACGGACACGCTGGAACACGCCCAGGCGCAGGTGGCAGCAATCCTCGCAGACATCAGGAGCAAACAGGTCAATGCGTGAAATCGTTCTTGATACCGAAACCACCGGGTTTGACCCGTTCTCCGGCGACCGGATTGTTGAAATCGGTGCGGTAGAGCTGTTTAACCACATGCCCACCGGCAAGACGTACCATGAGTATATCAATCCGGAACGGATGATGCCGGCCGAGGCGTTTTCGGTTCACGGCATCGGTCCAGACCTGCTGGAGCCGCCGCAAAAGCCTCAACCCGGCGCGGTGACGCTGCGGGACAAGCCGGTTTTTGCCAAGGTTGGGCAGAGTTTCCTGGATTTCGTGCAGGACTCAAAACTGGTCATTCATAACGCCAGCTTCGACATGAAGTTCCTGAACTACGAACTGGACCGGATGGGCCTGCCAACACTGCCGATGGATCAGGCGCTCGACACGCTGGCGATAGCGCGCAAGCGGTTTCCCGGCTCGCCGGCGACGCTGGACGCGCTGTGCAGGCGCTTCAATATCGACAATGCCAACCGCACCCTGCACGGGGCACTGCTCGACTCTGAAATCCTCGCCGATGTCTATCTGGAGCTGATCGGCGGCCGCCAGCCGGATTTTGGCCTGTCTGCACAGTCGGCTTCCGGCACTGCAAAGGTGGAAGATGACTGGCGCCCTGCCCCTCGCCCCTCGGCATTGCCCCAGCGGATCACCGCAGAGGAGCTGGCAGCGCATGAGGAGTTCGTGGCAAAGCTGGGTGAAGAGGCTTTGTGGAACGTCTCCTGATCGGGGCCAGATCCGCAAATGAAAAACGCCGCTGAAACCCAGCGGCGTTTTCTATTCCGAATATCAGAAACTTTATTGGGTAGGGGCCGCTGTTGCCGCTTCGGTCTGACGGCGGGCCAGTTCGTTGCGATAGATCGCCACAAAATCAATGTTGTCCAGGTTCAGCGGCGGGAAGCCGCCGTCGCGGGTGACGTCCGACACGATGCGGCGCAGGAACGGGAAGGTCATGCGCGGGCATTCGATCAGCAGGAACGGATGCAGTTGGTCTTCCGGCACGCCGGCGATGTTGAACACGCCGACATATTCCAGTTCCAGAACAAACAGGACTTCGCCGCCTTCCTTGTTCTTGGATTCAACAGTCAGTTTGGTGACAACTTCATACTGGTTCTCGGCCGAACGTTTTTTTGCATCCAGGTTCACCTGAACGCTGACATCGGGTTGCACGTCGCCGCCGGTGCCTTTTTGCGCCATCACGTTTTCAAACGACATGTCGCGGATGAACTGACCCAGAACGTTCATCTGGACTTGCGGCTGCTGCTGGGCTTCGCCGTTTTCGGCCATCGGGATACTCCTGAAAATTTGCTTTTGACCGTGCTTAGCAGCTTGGTCCGGGTAGCTCAACGGGGGCCGTCAACCCAGCCTGACGGGGTGTTTGGACGTTCACCTTGGGTCACATCTTCATAATCTCCGTCAATGATATCATCCGGCTTGCCGGCGGTTCCAGGGTAGTTGCGGCCCTGCATGCTGCCGGGCCCCATCTGGAACTGCGCCACTGTTACTCGGGCCCGAATGTAGCGGTAAACTGCCAGCCGCACCGGCGGTATCAGCAGGGCAAAGCCAAAGGCGTCGGTAAAGAATCCAGGGGTCAGCAGCAGCGCGCCGGCGAACAGGATCATAGCCCCGTGGGCCAAAGGTTCAGCCGGATCGGACATTTTCTGAAACGACGACCGCAGCTGCCCCATCGCCATGCGGCCCTGGGTTTTCACCAGCCAGGTGCCCATCACGGCGGTCAGAACCACGATAGCCAGAGTCGGCCACAGCCCGATGGCGCCCCCGACTTGAATAAACAAAGCGATTTCAATGATGGGAACCATCAGAAAAGCCAGGAAGAGATACATGCGGGTTTCCTTGCGATCATACACCCGGGCGGTAGACTTGCCCCCGCCCGTCACCTACATAAGGTCTGACCGCTTTGGTTTCAAACAAAGCACGAACGCCTAGCATGAGGTATCCATGGAGTCGCCTGTGATTCAGCTTTTGGTTCTGGCCGGTATCGCCGTGTTTCTGATCTTGCGCTTGAAAAGCGTACTTGGGACACGCGAAGGTTTCGAAAAGCCACCGCTGCCGCAATCCGAAGCGCGGAGCCGCCGCCCCGATCTGGAAGTGATCGAAGGCGGCCCGGACCGCGACATCACCGATTATGTGGCCGAAGACAGCCCGCAAGCCCAGGCCCTGGCTGCGATGAAGCGGGTTGAGCCATCCTTTCAGGTCCAGGAATTCGTTCAGGGTGCACGCGGTGCATACGAAATGATCCTGATGGGCTTTGAGCATGGCAATCTGGACGACATCCAGCCGTTCCTGGCCGAGGATGTGTTCGAAAGCTTTGTAGACGCCGTTGCGCAGCGTGAGGATCAGGGGTTCAAGATCGAGGCTGAGTTTATCGGCGTGCGTGAAACCTCCCTGGCGGATGCCTCGCTCGACACACAAACGGGCCGCGCTGAGATCACCATGCGTTTTGTTGGTGAGATGACCTCCGTTGTCCGCGACCGCGGCGGTGATATTGTCGAAGGCGACCCCAAGGCAGTGAAGCGTCAGAAGGACACCTGGGTCTTTGCCCGCAACATGGGCGTCGATGACCCCAATTGGCAGCTGGTAGCGACGGACGCATGATTGCGGCGCTTCGGGGGGTACTTGGGGCAGCTGCAATCGCAGGTGCCGCGATGACCGCCTCCGGGGCGCAATCAGAAGCCGTGTCCAGCATCCTGGACTTTGCTCAGCTGGATGGCTGGGCAAAAGACGACCATGATCAGGCACTTCAGGTTTTTCTGGGAACCTGCAAGGACTTAAAGGATCCCGACTGGATTGCCTTGTGCAAGGCAGCGCAATCGCAGACCCCCGAGGGGGCGAGAGCGTTTTTCGAACTGTTCTTCCGCCCGGTTCTGATTGAGGATGGCAATCAGGCTCTGTTCACCGGCTATTTCGAGCCGGAACTGAACGGTTCCCGCTACCCCACAGGCCGGTTTCGCTATCCCGTCTACAAGATGCCGCCCGAGGCACGCGGCACCGGTTCGTGGCTGCCCCGGCGGGACATTCTGACCAGTGGTGTCATGGAATCCCGCGGGTTGGAGATTGCCTGGGTGGATGACCCGGTGGAGCTGTTCTTTCTGCAGATCCAGGGTTCTGGCCGGATCCGCTTGCCTGATGGCTCTATGATCAGGGTGGGCTATGGCGGAGCCAATGGCCACACTTATAAATCTATCGGCAAGGAGTTGGTGCGCCGCGGTGTCTACAACGCCCATCAGGTCAGCGCCCAGGTGATCAAATCCTGGGTCCGGCGCAACCCGTCGGACGGCAAGGAGCTGCTGTTCCACAATCCGTCTTATGTGTTCTTTCGCGAAGTGCGCAAAGTGGCTGCCTCCAAAGGGCCGCTTGGCGCTATGAACCGCTCGGTCACGCCAATGCGCACCATTGCCGCCGATCCCGCATACACCCCGCTGGGTGCGCCGGTCTGGGTGGAAAAGGACGGGCATATGCCGCTGCGACGCCTGATGGTGGCGCAGGATACCGGATCCGCAATAAAGGGCGCGCAGCGGGCTGATATTTTTGTCGGCACAGGTGATGAGGCCGGCGAGACCGCCGGAACCATGAAAGACCCTGGGCGGATGGTGGTTCTGCTGCCGATCCAGCGGGCCTATGCGATGCTGCCGGAAGACCTTTGAATGACACGGCGGAAACTGACAGGAGATGAGATCGACCTCTGGCACAAGGTCGTTAAACACGCAGAACGTATACATCCGGGCGCGCATTCCACGCCCCCTGCTCCGCCGATGCCGAAACCCAAACCGGTTAAGCACCCTGAGCCGAGATTGGATCCGTTTGAGATTGGAAGCCGCGCCAAGCCCAAACCGCTGAAACACGATCTGAAGCCTTCGATTGCCCGCAGCCTGGCCGGCAATCCGGTGCAGATGGATGAGAAATCCTTCCGCCGTATGAAGCGCGGCAAACTTAGGCCGGAAGGCAAGCTGGACCTGCACGGCATGAGGATCGACTCGGCGCACCCTGCCCTCACCCGGTTTATTCTGTCTGCCCAGGCCTCCGGAAAACGGCTGGTGCTGGTGATCACCGGCAAGGGCAAGGATCGCGATGAGCCAGGCCCGATGCCGGTCCCGCGCGGGGTGCTGCGCCACAAGGTGCCGCAATGGCTGTCGCTGCCGCCGCTGGCGCAAGCAGTGATGCAGGTCACCCCTGCCCACATCAGCCATGGCGGTGAAGGCGCCTATTACGTTTATCTCAGACGCAGCCGCTGACGCCGCTTATCTGTTGTCCGCGGGCGTGCTTTCCAGTGCAACCTTGATGGTGCTGTCCTGAATAACAATCTGACCCGGCAAAATCTTTTGCAACAGGTCCTGGTTGTGCGTGAATGTGTCTGCGGTTTCCCGCGCACCGTTCAACAGGGCAATCAGCGCCGGGGACGAGGCTGCCACAAAATGCTGCGATTCCGCTTCATCTGCAAAGGCTGTGGTGTCGATCACTTCCACCGGCAGACCGCTGACTGCGTCAATACTGTCCAGATTTCCCAGTCTTTCACGGCCATTCAGGCCGCGCAGGCGCTGTGACAGTGTCAGGACGTTATCTTTTCGTGAAACGAAAATAAGGAACGGCTGCGGCACCTGCGTGAATCTCTGCATCTGGGATTTGAACACGTCGACATCCAGATCGGGTGACATCAGGATGACACCGCCCAGGTTCTGCGCTGTCCAGCCAGGCGTTTTGATCTCCATCTGGCGCAGGGTTTCCATCGTGAGCAGCCCGCCCATGGAGTGGGCAACAACCACAATCCGTTCGACCGCGGACGCGCGCAGATTGCGCAGGAGTGCCTCCAGCCCGTCGCGGGCAAACAGCACGCTGTCGCCATCATAGGCATAGCCCAGCGGACGGCCCTTGCTTGGCCAGGAATAGATGACCGTTGCCCCGGGAACATTAATGTCGTGGGTCAACTGGGCAGCACGGAAAGCGGTCTCGGCCTGGGTGGAATTGAAACCGTGAACAAAAACCGTGACTTCGCGCTCCTGTTTGGGAAACTTTGCCAGCTCTTGCTGCAGCCGGGCGGAAAAGGCTGCCTCTGTCGCAAACGTCTTTCGTCCTGCCATGGTGAATTCAGTGGAAGGGTCCGGGTTTGCGTAGCCGAACTTCAGCGAACCGGGCTTATGATCCGGCGGGATTGAAACTGTGAGTTCAAGCAGGCTGACTCCATCGGTGCGCTCTGACCCAAAGGTGCCGTCCGGCAGCGGTTCGCGGTTTGTGGCTGCGAAAATGGTCTTGGGACTGCCCAGTTCCAACGCCTCAGGAACTGTTGGTGTAAAAGATCTGTCAGTACAGGCCGCCAGAAGGACCATGATCACACCGGAAATCAGGCGCAGCCCGTGCATAATGTTCACCTCAATCAATTGGCGGCAGGCTACTCCACCTGCCGCCAAAGTCCAGTGGCCGCAACGTTCTCTGGCAATTTAGAGCACGTAACGGCTGACATCAGCTGAGCGGCCAAGCTCGCCCAGATTTTTCTTCACAAAACTTGCGTCCACAGTGACCGCTTCGCCCGAGCGGTCCGGCGCTGTAAATGACAGCTCCTCAAAAACCCGCTCCATCACCGTGTACAGCCGCCGGGCGCCGATGTTTTCCACGGTCTGGTTTACTTCGGCGGCAATCTTGGCCAACGCGGCGATACCGTCTTCGGTAAAGGTTACCTCAACCTCTTCCGTGCCCATCAATGCAGTATACTGGAGGGTCAATGCGTTGTCGGTCTCGGTCAGGATACGCACGAAATCCGCTTCGGTCAGCGCCCGCAGGCTTACCCGGATCGGCAGACGGCCCTGCAGTTCCGGCAGCAGGTCCGAGGGTTTGGCAATATGGAACGCGCCGGAGGCAATGAACAGGATGTGGTCGGTCTTGACCGGTCCGTGTTTGGTGCTGACGGTGGTGCCTTCGATCAGCGGCAGCAGATCGCGCTGCACGCCTTCGCGGCTGACGTCGCCGCCGCGGGTCTCCTGGCGGGCGCAGACTTTGTCGATTTCGTCCAGAAAAACGATGCCGTTCTGTTCCACCGATTCCAGCGCGATGCGGGTGACGGTTTCATCGTCCAGCAGCTTGTCTGCCTCTTCGCTGATCAGCACCTCATAGCTTTCGGAAACGGTCATCTTTTTGCGGGTGGTGCGTCCGCCCATCGCCTTGCCGAACAGGTCGCCCAGGTTCAGCGCACCCATATTGCCGCCGGGCTGGCCGGGGATTTCGAACATATTGCCCATCGGGTTGGAGGTGTCTGCAACATCCAGTTCGATCACTGTGTCGTCGAGTTCGCCGGATTTCAGCTTCTTGCGGAACATTTCGCGGGTGGCTTCGCGCGCGTCTGAGCCGGCAATGGCTTCCAGCACTCTGTTCTCGGCAGCTTTCTGGGCGTTGGCTTTCACATCCTCGCGCATGAATTCGCGGGTCTGGGCGATGGCGCTGTCTGCCAGATCCCGGATGATCTGCTCCACATCGCGGCCCACATATCCGACCTCAGTGAACTTGGTCGCCTCAATCTTGATGAAGGGCGCGCGTGCCAGCTTGGCGAGACGACGGGAAATTTCAGTTTTGCCAACACCGGTTGGGCCGATCATCAGGATGTTCTTCGGGTATACCTCATCCCGCAGGTCATCAGCCAGCTGCTTGCGCCGCCAGCGGCTGCGCAGGGCCACGGCCACGGCACGTTTGGCTTCTTTCTGGCCGATGATGAAACGGTCCAGCTCAGAAACGATTTCGCGTGGGGTCAGATCAGTCATTGGTACTTCCGTTTCAGTGGGATGGCGGCAGCCGGTCAAGCGGCAGCACGCCAGACAAGAGGGAGAGCAGCGCAGCACGGATATGGCTCCAGAAAGCCCCCAGAGCGACCAGGAACACGCCGAGCGCCAGGATCGTAATGGCGGTGCCTTCACCGTTGAAAACAGTTCCTGCAAGGGTAACGCTATAGCCGATTGCGGCAATCAGGAACGAGCGCCGGTCAATGATGATTGCGATCATGGCAAACAGCAGCAGCACACCGAGCAGCAGCATGTTGGAACCTGCGGTACCGGCGTCCAGCAAGCTGAGCGCAATAGTATTCACCAGGGCCGGCGCTGCAACGACGTGCAGCCAGAAACCTTGGGCCGAGCGCCTGGTTACCCGGTGCGGATCGCTGAGATCAAAGGCCATGGCTGCAGTAAATACAGCAAATCCGACGGCCAGCGTGATCCAGGCAAACGGCCCGCTGGCCGACAGCAGGAATAGGTCGCTGATGCCGGCAGGAGTGCCTGCCTGTATCGATCCTGATAAGAGGGCGAGAACAAAGATACCCAAGGCGATCAGTGCCATGGCAAAAGGAACGCGAAAGCGCAGCCAGAAAACAGCAATGGCAACGGTTGCCAGCGCAAATGGCAGCGGCAGGCTCGAAAAATCGTTCTGCGCGATCATGAAGGGCTGGGAGTAGCCAGCAGAAAAACCGGTACCGGCGTTGCCGGCCCACAGAAGCGAGAGTGCGATCGCGGGTGCCACCATCCGGCGGCGGCGGATGAAGTATTCAGACAGCATCCAAAGCACGGCTGCACCGGCGATGGCCGAATAGACGGCCTTGTCCTGATAGCCGCCGATTGACCCGGCCAGATCAACCGCTGTGAAGGCCATCCAGCCAGAGGCCAGGATTAACAGCCCGATCACAATGAAGATTTCATTGAACCCCTTGAACAGTTCAAAGGGTTCATCGCCAGGCGCCAGATTCTCCCGTGCGCCTCTGCGGCTGTGCGCCAAAGCCAGAAGCGAGGCAGCTTGGGCCTCGGTCAGCAAGCCGGACCCTACAGCAGCCCGCAGATCAATTTGATCTATCTGGGTCATATCAGCTTTCCTGGCCTATGCTCTCAACTGTGAGGTTGCCATTGGTGTAAACGCAGATTTCAGCAGCGATGGCCATGGCATCGCGGGCCACAGCTTCGGCGGATTTGCCGCTGTCCATCATGCCGCGTGCTGCTGCCAGGGCAAAATTTCCGCCGGAGCCGATGGCAGCCACGTTGTGCTCAGGCTCCAGCACGTCGCCGGCACCGGTGATCACGAACATGTCGGCACCATCGGTGACGATCAGCATGGCCTCCAGTTTCTGCAGGTATTTATCGGTGCGCCAGTCCTTGGCCAGTTCCACGCTTGCCCGCGCCAGTTGGCCTGGAGTGGCCTCGAGCTTGGCTTCCAGCCGCTCCAGCAGGGTGAATGCATCGGCTGTTGATCCGGCAAATCCCGCCACCACGTCAAACCCGCCCGGGGACAGGCGGCGCACCTTGCGGGCTGTGCCTTTGATCACCGTCTGTCCCAGCGACACCTGGCCGTCGCCGGCGATGACAACCTGGCCATCCTTCTTCACGCCGATGATGGTGGTGCCGTGCCAGCCGGGGAATTGATCGTCTGCCATTTGTGCCTCCGCTTTATTGCCCTCT
Source organism: Leisingera sp. NJS204 (assembly GCF_004123675.1). Lineage (NCBI taxonomy): Bacteria > Pseudomonadati > Pseudomonadota > Alphaproteobacteria > Rhodobacterales > Roseobacteraceae > Leisingera > Leisingera sp. NJS204. Next base: position 4,119,570 of record NZ_CP035417.1, read on the forward strand.
ATATGGAACCATCCCACCGCCGGCACAAGAGAACGCGCAAAGTCCACTGCCCGGCAGCAGCTGCAGGGCTGTTCACTGCTATGCAGAAATTGCAATCCGGGGCTGATGAACCGGCAATTGTGAGACTCAGCTGCACATCCTAAATGGGGCTCACAACCGGCACAGGGTCGGCTGTTTCTCAGAAGGACTAGCGCTATGACTACCGCAAACATCTATGCGCCGCTCGGAGCAGTCACCGTTCTCCGCGTGGTCGACACATTGATCAACGTGAAAACTGCTCTCGTGGAATGGAACGAGAGCCGTGAAACCCGCAAGGCTTTGGCCCGGTTGTCGGACGCTCAGCTGGAAGACATCGGCATGAACCGTGCTGATATCGCCAATATCTGATATCAGATGATCAGCAGTTTTGAATGAGCCGCCCGTTATCGGGCGGCTTTGTTCATTTTTGGATGCTGGTTTTATACTTGCCAGCCTGATCCGGCAGCCAGGCCTCGATCGCAGCCGTGGCGACCACATGACGCGTTCCGGCTTCTGCATCCTCTACATCCAGCCCGCCCATCACGGCGCGCACACTGGCGCGGCCCCGCGGCAAATCCTGGGCCACCAGATCGCAATCCACTGCTTCCGGCTGCTTCACACCGATCGTCACGTCCACCCGCATTTCGCCGTGATCAATCCCGAGCTTAGCAAACAGGGTGATCGACGAATGGTGCAACGCGTCCTGCACCGCACGGCGGGCGGCCTTGGTGTAATCCTGGCCATACAGGTCATTGCCGGTGCCCATTTCCAGGATGATGCGTTTTTCGGTCATTCCGCTGCCTCCATGTCAAAGGACACAATCACGGCCGCATTGGCGATTACCGTGCAGCCGCCGTGGGGCTTTTCGATATTGAGACCACCCTTCACAACCCGGATGCTGGGCTGACCATAGGGGAAAATCCCCAGCAGCGCATCCTTGTCCACGGCTTCGGGTTTCTGAACGCCGATCTCTGCGTCGATGATCATGTCTTCTTTCTGGAAATCAAACAGTTCCGCCATGCTGACGGAGTTGTGCCACAGCGCGTCCTTGATCGCGCGGCGGGCAGCTTCGGTGTAATCTTCGCGCCTGAGCGATGTGCCCATGCCGAATTCCACCAATACCCGGGTCTTGGCCATAGTGCCTCCTGTATCTGTTCCGGGCCGGACCGTTACAGGCAATGGAGGCAATGGAAAGAGCCAGTTTACCGTCCGCAGATACACCAGCGTATGCGTGCAAAAGAAAAGGGCTGTCCCCGCGGGGACAACCCTCTGAAATCCGCAAAAAGGATCAGGCTCAGATCGAGTCTTCGATCCAGCTTTGCAGCGCAGCTTTGGGGGCGGCGCCGGCACGGTTCGAAACCACTTGGCCGTCCTTGAAGATAAACAGCGCCGGAATTCCGCGCACACCCATGGCGGCGGCGGAGTTCGGGTTGTTGTCGACATCGACCTTGGCAATTTTCACCTTGCCGCCGAATTCTGCGGCAAGTTCCTCCAAAGCGGGGCCAATCTGCTTACAGGGACCGCACCACTCAGCCCAGAAATCCACCACAACGGGGATGTCGGAGTTCTTGACTTCGGCGTCAAAAGTGGCGTCGGTGACGGCTACGGTGGACATATGCATGTCTCCATGAGTGTGTGGCAACTGGAGTTGGAACCTAGGTACGGCTTAACTGATCGTCAAGGTTCCATCCGCCGCAGAAGCGCGCCTGTCACAAGCTCGTGCGGCAAATGCATCAGGGTTGCATTGCAGGTCCAAAGCAACGCGGTTTCAATGGCGTGATCCGGATAAACCTGTGCAAGCGCATGGGCATAGGCGCCCATCTGCCGCAGCAGGCCTTCGGGGCATCTTTCAGGCGTTTCGGGTACAGTTGCGTTGGATTTGAAATCCACTGCCAGGACTTTTTCCGGGGTTACGATCAGTCTGTCGATCACCCCATGCAGGCGCGAACCATGCAAATCTGCTGTAATAGGCACCTCGGCCAGAGTGTCCGGCTTGAAAATATGAATCAAATCAGCGTTTGTGAGAACGGCTGAGGCTTCGGCCAGAAGTTCGCCGCTGTCTTCTGCATCTTGCAGAAGGTTTTTTGCTAGCTCCGGCCAATCCCCTTCGGATCGGCCGGGCAGATGCTCCAACAGCAGGTGCAGCCTGCTGCCGCGGGCTTTGGCGGCCTCCTCGTCCAAGCCCTGATCCCCCGGCAATGCCTTGGCTCCGCCCAAATCCGAAGGGCTGAGCGCCGGATCCGGTGCTGCGTAAGGTCTGGCCAGCCGGGTAAAGACTTCCGGCAAGATGTGTTTCTCAACGTCCTGGGCAGGCGTTTCTATGAGCGGCAGCCCGTCCCAATCACCGTGTTGCAAACGTAACCCGGTGCCGCCTTCGGTTTCAAATTCCACTGCTCCGCCGTCCCGCAGTGCACGTTCCGACATACGGTACCAACTGTCGTTCTGCTCACCGGTGTCGCCGGCTGCGGCGACGATCAGCCACTTTTCTGCCCGGGTTAGAGCCACATACAACAGGCGCAACCGTTCATTTTGAAGTTTATCCTGCGCGGCTTCACGGGCGGCCAGCATAGTGGCTGGCATCTGGTCTTTGGGCAGCTTCCAGACCGGGGTGCCATTTGCCAGCATGATTTCAGCATCGCGCGGCGCTTGGCGTTTGGCTGTATCCGGCAGGATCACAATAGGCGCTTCCAGGCCTTTGGAGCCATGCACTGACATCACCCGGATCATATTGCCGGCGGCACCCATCTGGCGTTTGATTTCGAGATCGTCGGTCTGCATCCAGACCAGGAACCCGGTAAGACTCGGCACATCGGTGCGCTCATAAGCCAGTGCCTGCGACAGCAGCGCGTTGATGCCGTCCTCGGCTTCCGGCCCCAGCCGGCCCAGCAGTTTCTGGCGGCCGCTGTGGCGTGTCAGGATGCGTTCGATCAGATCATAGGGGCGCAGGAAATCAGCATTGGCGCGCAGGTCGTCCAGCACGGCCATGGTTTCGGGGAACGCCCCTGCCCGCTCGCGCAGCGCCGGCCATAGGTACATTGCCTCACGCCGGTGGGCGAGGTCGAACAGCGCTTGTTCATTCCAGCCGAACAGCGGCGACTTCAGTGCTTCCGCCAATGATAAGGAGTCCTCCGGCAGGGCCAGGAACCGCAGCAGCGCTGCGATGTCCTTCACCGCCAGTTCGGCACCTACTTTCAACCGGTCGGCGCCGGCAATGGGCAGTTCGGCCTTCTTGCAGGCACGGATGATCTCAGAGAACAGATCAGACCGGCGCTGCACCAGGATCAGGAAATCACCTGCCTGCACCGGCCTGCGCTGGAAGGTGCCGCGTTCAGCACCGTCCTCAGGGATTGTGACGCCGGTGCCGATCATCTGTTTGATCGACTGGGCGATGCGTTCCGCCAGGATCACTGTGTGATGGCGGCTGCTGGGCCGGTCAACGGGGCTGGTCCAGTCCGGATCCTCGTCATCCTCGACCTTCCCGACCGCTGGCCAAAGATCCACCCGGCCCGGCAGGTCGGATTTGAAAGCCCGGTGCAGTGCGTCCTTGCGAAAACCTGCGCGCGGGCTGTCCCGGAACACCAGATCCACCAGTTTCAGGATCGCAGCAGAAGAGCGGAAAGAGAAATCGAGCGATGCATCCTGCAGCCCTGCCCCGGTTTCCGCCAGCCGGTGCCCGAATTCCTGCTGCATCCGGTCAAAGGCATCCGGATCGGCGCCCTGAAAGGAATAGATCGACTGTTTCTTGTCGCCGACCACAAAGATCGTGCGTTCGACATCCGAGCGCGCACCAACGCCGGCAGTGAATTCCTGCGCCAGCTTCTCAATCACGTCCCATTGCACCGGGCTGGTATCCTGTGCCTCGTCCACCAGAATGTGGTCGATGCCGCCATCCAGCCGGTACAGCACCCAGGCTGCAACGCCCGGATCGTTCAGCAATTGCCGGGCCTTCAGGATCAGGTCGTCAAAGTCGAGCCAGCCACGCAGCTGTTTGCGGTGCTCATACTCCGGCAGGAAGGCGGCGGCAAAGCGATGCAGATCATGGCTTTTACGTGCGGCAGCCAGGGCCAGGCGTTTGGTGCGGGCATCTTCGACCCGCAGCATCAGCGGTTCCAGCTGGTCCATAAGTGAAAGATGCGATTCGCGTAGCTTTTTGGTTGGGAATTTATCGATTTTGGCGGTGAACGGCTCTTTGGCGCTGGCGCCGGTAAGGAAGATGCTTTCCAGCGTGCTCAAGTCGGCAAGTGCCGGCTTGGTTATGCCTGTCAGCTTTGCAGCTGCCTTTTGATCGGTCGCACCGCCCTGCCCCAGCATCTGGCGGGTGCGCTGCAGCAGTTCTTCCTCGCCGCCTAAATACACCAAGGCCTCCAGTGCGGCTTCGTCAAAACCTTCAGGCAGCTCAAACAGCTCCAACAGCCCTTCCCAACCCAACGGCTGGCCGAAATCGGCGCGGCGCTGACAGATGGAGGATGTCAGGGTCTCGAAATCGCTGTCGCTGACATGGCGCGCCAGTGAGCCCACCAGAGGTGCCTCGGACCCTTGGGCAAAATCCTCCATGATTTCCGCACGCAGCAGCTGGCCCGATCGGTCGTCCATCTCTGAAAATTGCGGGCTGACGCCGGCCTCCAGCGGGAAACGGCGCAGAAGCGAGGCGCAGAAGGAGTGGATGGTCTGGATTTTCAACCCGCCTGGCGTCTCAATCGCGCGGGCAAACAGGGTGCGGGCCTGTGCCAGGTCGCCGGCGCCGGTGTTGACCTCGCCCAGCTCCGTCAGTGCGGCGATCAGCGCCGGATCCCTCAGCATCGCCCATTCGCCCAGCCGTTTGAACAGCCGGTTCTGCATCTCGCTGGCGGCGGCCTTGGTGTAGGTGAGACACAGGATGTGCTGCGGCTGCACGCCCTTCAGCAAGAGCCGCGCCACCCGGTCGGTCAGAACTTTGGTCTTGCCAGAACCTGCATTGGCCGCCAGCCAGGTAGAGGCATCGGGACGGGCGGCGCGGAACTGCGCCTCGGAGGCGGCGTCGCGGATGGTCATGACAAATTCTCCGGCTGCGGCGTGGCGCTGCGATCCCATTCGCCGTAACGCGCCAGGTGGTCATAGTCGCCGGTAATATCGTCGCGATACACCATGCGGCGGCTCGAATAGCCTTGTTCAGGCTCGAAATAGGCCCCGATCAGAGTGTGCAGCTCGTCCCACACCTTGGCCGGCGGTTCTTCTTCCAGCGGCGCACGCACTTCTTTCATGCTGGATCCAAGCCCGATGAACAGGGCGCGGGCCACTTCTGCCGGGCCAAGCCCGTCAAAGGCGCCTTGCTCGGCCATGGCGGCTTCGATCAGCAGTTGCTTTTCGAACTTCTTTTGCTGCGATTCCGAGGGCGGCGCGCCAGTTTTGTAATCATAAAGATGCAGAAACCCGCGGTCGTCCATGTCGATCCGGTCGGCGCGGCAGGCGATGGTAAAATCCAGAGGGTCCAGCCGGGTGCTGCCTGTGGCCTCAAAGGCGACCGGTTTGGCACGGGCCTGGCGTTCCCGCTCCGCCAGCACAAAGTCTCCGGCGATCTTGCGGATGCGGCTGTGCCACAGAATGCGCGCAACCGGCCAGGGGACGTGGCTTTCCAGCAGCTGGCGGGTTTTGTCGATCAGGTGACCGGCAGTCAGCAGGGAAGGATCCGTTTGGGCTTCCTTGATGAACTGCTCAAACACCTCATGCACCACAATACCGCGCAGCAAGGCGTCCGGCTCTTGCACCAGAGGATTCAGAGGCTTCAGCCGCAGTACGTGCTTGGCATAAATCGCATAAGGGTCGCGGATCAAGCGGGGGATTTCCGTGATTGTGAGCCGGCGCGGGCGGGCGGTAACCGGTGGCCTCGGCGAGGGGCGCGGCACTTGCGGGATCGGTGTCGGCTGCTCCAGAGTCTCTGCCCGGCCGAGCCACTGGCGGCCTTTCGTCCGCATAGCTTCCAGCGCATCCCGGCCGCCCTGATCCGGCAGTCCGGACAAGAGGTTGGTCAGCCGGTTCAGCCAGCGCGAGGGCACGGTGTCTGCTTCTTCCGAGCGTTCGGCGCGCGTCAGCCAGACTTCGGGTGCAGCGATGGCCTGTTGAAAATCATGCGCTGACAGGCCGATGCGGCGTTCGGGCAGCAAGAGGCGGGCCTGGTTGCGCAGTTGCCGGTTCAGCCAGGGATCGGGGCTGGCAGCCTCTGGCCAGCTGCCCTCGTTAAGGCCGCCAAGGATCACCAGATCAGCGCCCTGTACCCGGGCCTCCAGCGTGCCCCAGATCATGATTGAACCATAGGGCGCATCGCGGTCGCGCACCTCGCCCTGGCTCAGCAGCGCACCCAGCAGATCGGCAAAATCGCGGGCGGACATGTCGCCGCCATAGGGGGCTTCGGCTTCCAGGTTTTCAATGCAAGAGCGCGCGGCCTGACCAGCCTTCTTGTCCCACAACGTACTGCCGCCGTCTGATCGGCTGCCGGCAGCGATATGTTCAGCTTGCTCACGCAGCCGCCGGACCCAATCAGTCAAGGGAAGGGTGCCTGCGATCTGCTGATCTGCGAAACAGACGCTGAGCCAGGACGTCCAGCCTGGGGTCAGATTGCGTCCCTTTTCAAATCCGGCAAAGGCTGCGGCATCGGGGAAGGGCGGACCGTTTCGGCGCAGGGACAGTTCAAGCTCGCGGGTTTGGCGCAGGTGATTGCCACGGTCCGCGCCATCGTGGGTCAGCGGGTGTTTCAGCAGTGTCAGCAGGCTGTCGCATGCCAGCGGTTTGCAGAACAGACCTGCCACATGGCGCAGGAAACGGCCCGGCGGCGACAGCTGCAGGGGCTGGCCGGCAGAATCGTCAGGAAGGATATCCCAGCGGTCCAGCGCTGCCGAGACCTGGCGGGTCAGCATCCGGTCCGGAGTAATAAGCGCGGCGGTTTGCCCGTCTTCCGCCGCTTGGCGCAGTCGAAGAGCAATGGCGAGCGCTTCGGCGCGGGGGGTGGGGGCCTCGATCAGGGTAACGTTTTCTGTGGCCGGTTTCAGACCAGACAGATTTGGTCCTTCGCTCATCCAGGCATCGGTCACCGGGGCTGGACGCAAGGCAAGAGAAACCAGCTGGTTGCGTTCACAAGAGACTGGCGGTGCATCAGTCCAGCGCTGCACGTCGCCAGGTGAAAGTTCCAAGTCTTTCAATAATTTGTGGAACCGGTACTGTGGATGATCCTCCGAGATCATCGGATCATCCAGCCTGTCCCAAACATGATCCGGCTGGTCAAAGTCAAAGCCGGGAAGCACCACCGCGCCTTGCGGCAGCCGGGCGATGGCCTGCATCAGCATCAGTGTCGTCCCGCGCGAGCCGGTGGAGCCGGCCAGGATCACTGGATGCGGCGGCGGGTCCTCCTGCCATTGCCCGATCAGGTTCAGCACCACCTGCCGCTGCCGCGCCTGGGCATCCATCGCACCTTCATGCAGGCCAGTGAACTCATCGGCGATTCCGATAAAAGCCTGCGCCCGCGCCCAGTGACCGGACATGTCCGCAACATCCAGATCGCGGATTGCGTCGGTACTGACGCCTTCGCCCTGCATCTCGTCGATCAGCGCGGCAAGACTGTCGGACAAGTCATAGAGCGATGCCCTAGAGGCCAGGTCGGGCTGCGCATCCAATAGTTTTGCGATCAATTGAGACAGTTCCAGCCGCCGCCGCAGCGGTGGCAAAGCGGGCGGCAGCCCGTCCAGTGTGGCGCGTTTTGCCAGATCAGTCAGCAGCAGCATGCGCGGCAGCAGCAGGGCGGGGCCATTGTCGAACAAGGTGCGGACACGCCGCGCCATACGGGAGGTGTTGATGATCAGCTCAACCTTCGCCAATGCCTCGGGCGGCTGGTCCTGGCTGCGGATGCGCAGCCCGTCGGTCAGTGCATACGGGAAGTCGACACCGCAGGGCAGGGCGAAGACGCGCGGTTTTGCGGAAGGTTCAAACATCATCTGCGGCTACCAGATCCTCGGCCAGTGTGATCCCCTCTGGATGGCCCACATCGCACCAGCGGCCAGGATATTCCAGAGCAAACAACCGGCCTTGAGCGGCCATCTGGTTCCAAAGGAGATTCAGTGAAAACGCTTGTTCCTTTACCTGATCCAAGCCGCCGGTCTTCAGGATCTGAACCCCGCCATAGACTAACTTTCCGCCACGGCTGATGCGGCCGTCGGCATCCGCCGAGAAATCCCCGCCACCGGTGCGGCCCGCTGCACGTTCCAGCGGCACACAGACCAGCAGTGCGTCCATGCGGTCCGGGTCCCATGCCTGCAGGGCCAAACTCAATGGGTTCGGGCCCTTCCATATGGCGTCGGTATTCATGGTGAAAACCGGCCCGTCTCCCAACAGCGGCAAAGCCTGGCGCAGACCGCCGCCAGTGTCGAGAATCTCGGGGGATTCGAGACTGATGCGTACACTATGAGGCTCTAAAAAGGTCCTTAACGGCTCAGGCTTGTAATGCAGGTTTGCTGCTATCCGGGCTGGCCGGATGGCTTGGGCGAGCTCCAGCGCATGGGCGATCAGTGGCCGTCCTGAGACTTCGATCATCGGTTTCGGCTTGTCGCGGGTCAGCTCCCGCATCCGGGTTCCAAATCCAGCGGCAAACAGCATGACGGCATCAGGGACGCGCTGCATCAGGGCCTCAGCCTATCCAGATTGTCCGGGGTTGGGGGCGGCAGGCCTTCACGCAGCAGATCCGCAACCGGAGCCAGCGCAGGATGCTCCAGCCCGCGAATGAAATGGTCCCACACCCGCGGGATCAAGTCCACGTAATGAGGTTTGCCGTACTCCAGGCTGAGCCTGGCAAAGACACCGAGGATACGAAGATTCCGCTGCACGCCCAGAACGGTATAGGCGGTGCGGAAACCAGACTCATCCACTCCGGTGGCAGAGATATAGCGATCAATCATCTGCATCTCGATGGCGGCCGGCACGTCGCGGCGGGCATCCTGCAGCAGCGACACCAGATCATATGCGCAGTGGCCGGCGCGGGCGTCCTGAAAGTCCAGCAAACCGACACGCGCCACCCCGTTGCGGTCCGGCAGCCACAGCAGGTTTTCGGCGTGGTAGTCACGCTGAACCAGAACAGGATCGCCTTTGACAGTTTCACGCAGGATGTCTTCGAATTGATCCTCGAACCTGGATTGCAAGTCAGGATCATGGCCGCCGAGGATACCGTCGCGGTACTTCAGCAGCGCCAGACCGGCCATTTCTGCCATCATTCGCGGGCCATATGGTTCAAGATCCGGCGTGGTTGCGTGATGCAAGGAAACCAGCGCATCGGTGGCCGCCTTATAGAGTTCCATTTCCAGCGCCGGTTTCTGAAGAACGACGCGTGCGAAAAGGTCATCACCCAGGTCTTCCAGCAGCAAAAAGCCATTCTCAACGTCCTGTGCCAGGATCTCCGGGGCGCTGAGACCCTGGGCCCGCAGGTATTCGGCAATGCGGATGAAAGGGCGGACATCTTCGCCCTTTTCCGGCGGCGCGTCCATCAGCACAACGGTCTTACCATTGTCGGCCGTCAGCCGTTCATAGCGCCGGTTGGAGGCATCGCCGGCCAGCGGACCGCGTTGCCAGCCGCCATAAGACGTAGCTGAGAGAAATCTTTCGCACAGGGTGTTGCGGTCAGTCATGCGCAGATGCGCTCCATCATGGGCCGCCATTTCATGTCGCTCCAGCTAAGCGTCAGACGGCGGCGGTCTTCATGTTCCGGATCCAGCGCCAGTTTCAGGCGAATGGCGTGGGCGGGGGTCAGTTCGGCCAGCCGGTCGGGCCATTCGACCAGGCAGATGGCGCTGTCGAACGCTTCGATCAGACCCAGTTCTTCCAGCTCATCCAGAGACGACAGCCGGTAAAGGTCGGTGTGCCACAGCTCACCGGCGGGCACGTCATAGGTTTGCACCAGAGTAAAAGTAGGTGAAGGGACGTCCTCCGGCACATCCATAAGCGATTGGATCAAATGGCGGGCGAAATGGGTTTTACCGGCGCCGATCACCCCCTCCAGCAACAGGCAATCGCCGGGGCGCAGGGCCCCGGCGATCTGTGCGGCCAATCGGGCCGTATCGTCCGGTGAGTTCAGCGTGCAGGACGCAGTTTCTGTTGTCATGGCGCTAGAATGGCGCCGCCGCCGGTCTGCTGCAAGCCGGTTTCCGGGCCTAGCCCTTGCTGATAGCGGGGAAGCGCTGCTGGCCTGCCGGCAAGGCCACAGTTTCCGGTGCCCGGAAGCTGACCATTGTAGCACCGTTCTGAATTGCGGAGACTTTGCAGACCATGCGCGTGCCATCACGCAATTGGACATGGGACCACCAGGCTTCGCGGCCGTCTCCGCCGGCAACAAAATCGCGGATCTCACCCCAGACAGGGGTCGGCGCACAGGTGTCCTGCCAGATCCGGCTGGCATCCATGATCGAGACTTTGGCAAAGCTGGCCTCAGGGTCCATTGACCAGAGGCTGCCATAGGCACTGTTAGAGAAGGTCATGCTGCCATCGCTGGCAAAGACCGTAATCGCCTCATCCATCTGGTCCATGATTGACTGGCCCATCTCAAGCTCTGAGCGGAACTGGCGGGTGAGTGTGACCTCGGCGGTGATGTCTTCGAACAGGAAGGCAATGGCGCCGTCCGGGTGCGGCCGGCCCGAAACCTTGTAAACGGATCCCGAAGGCAGCGACCAGGTTTCCTGATAGCGGCCTTCAGCGGCGGCCTCCAAGAGGTCGGCCATCTGGTGGCGCCAGCTGGAATAGCTTTTGGGTTCCGGCATCATCCGCTGGTCGCGCAGGCGGTCGAAGAAGGTCAGAAGATTGGGCCGCGAGCTGAGGAAATTGGCGGGCAGGGCAGTGAGGTCGATCAGCACCGGGTTGAACAGCACCAGCTGGCGGTTGCGGTCAAAAATCGCAAGGCCGATCGACAGCTGGGCAAACGTCTTGGCCAGAGTCTGCACGAAATTGCGCTGGGCAACCTCGGCGTCGACCACGGCATTCACATCCACCGCGTGACACAGCCAGCCGGCTTCGGTTTCTGTGGTGGAAACGTTATACCACAGTTTTTTGTTGCTTTCCGGCAGCGGGATGTAGATCCGCTCCGGCTTGCCGCTGTTCATCGGGTCGTGCAGATCGGTGAACAGCGGCTCGGCAAAGTCGGCATTGCGGCCGCGGATCTTCTGGCTGAGGTCGTCATAAGCGAGGTTGGACCAAGTAACGTTGCCCTCCTCCGACTGCAGCCAGACCGGGTAGGGCGCCTGATGCACGGCAGCGCGCAGGGTGGTCAGTTCCTGATCCAGGGATTTGTTCTGTTCTTCCAAGGTGCTGCGGCGCAGCTGCACGCGGGTGACCCCGTCGATCCATTCGCAATGCGCCTCGCGGCTTTCGGCGGAGGCGGTGCCGGAAAGCACGAGCGGGCCGACATCCTTGAGGAAACCCGGTGACTGCGGCAGGCCCGGGTAGCTGCGGGCCAGTTGGTCGCGCAGCATGCCCCAGTCAAAGTTCTCCGCCTGGTCGCCAATGAATTTTCGCGCGCCCGAAGACCAGCCGATCAGGCTGTTTTCGTCAAACAGGAACACCGCATCAGTGCGGCCGTCGCCGGCCAGCAGATCATGTTCCATGCCATTGCGGCGCGGATCAGGTGACAGCCACCAGACCGCCGCCGCCGCGGTTGCAGCACAAAGCGCTGCCAGTACAAACCATTCGATCGAAGCGAAGTCCTGCATGTCGTCCTGCCCAGTTCAGCTCTCGTTTACCCGCATGGTTCCCTAATAATGGTTAAATCAAGTTTAATTGGTTGCCCAAAAGTGAATAGTTAAATTTCTAAAGGTATATTTTTCCCAATGACAGGGCCGCCGTCTGCCATGGCGTCGATTTTTTTGCGTGGCCAAGCAACCTCGACAATGGCGCCGCGCCGTTCACTGTAGGGGCTGAGGGTTTGGAAAGGGTCTGCGCCATTGGCGAATCTCAACTGTGCACCGGTACGCTGCAGCAGCGTTTTGGCGATGAACAGGCCCAGGCCCATGCCCTCGTACTCGGGCCGCTGCTTCAGTTCGTTTTCGCCTCGGCGGCGGCGCACAAACGGATCGCCAATTCGGCCCAGCAGATGCGGCGGAAATCCCTGGCCGTCGTCGCAGATCCGCAAAATGATCCGGTCGTTGTTCCAGGCAGCATCTATCCAGACGGTGGAGTGGGAGAAATCCACTGCATTCTGTACCAGGTTGCGCAACCCGTGGATGATCTCGGGCTTGCGCATCACCGTTGGCTGCTGGAAGTCACCTCCCTCCAGCGGCTCCTCATGGTAGATGACGGATTTGCCGCGGTTCATGTGCGGCTCTGCCGCTTCGGTCACCAGGGTTGAAAACGGCGCCTGTCGCAAATGCAAATCGTCATTGCCGACCCGGCCCATGCCGCGCAGGATGTCGCGGCAACGGTCGGCCTGTTCACGGATCAGCGCGGCATCTTCACGCAGGTCAGGGCGGTCGTCCAGCTCTTCGATCAGCTCGGCACTGGCGAGTTTTATGGTGGCCAGCGGTGTGCCCAGCTCATGCGCCGCTGCCGCCACCACGCCGCCCAGATCGGTCAGCTTTTGCTCGCGCGACAGCGCCAGCTGGGTGGCGCTGAGCGCATCCGACATAGAGCGCATTTCGTTGCTGACCCGGAAGGAATACGCGCCGATGAACAGAATGGCGATGACAATGGCGATCCAGTTGCCGAAGATGAACACATCGGGAATGCGCAGGATGAAACCTTGTTCGGTGCGCAGTGGCAGGTGGAACTCTGCCATCAGGGTGACAAGAATGACAGCGGTGGCACCGATGATCAGGGTGGAGCGCAGCCCCATGACGGCGGCGGAAATCGTCACCGGCCCCAGCACCAGCAAGGCAAAGGGGTTGTTCAGCCCGCCGGTCAGATACACCAGGAAGGCCAGCTGCAGAAGATCGAACAGCACCATCAGGAAGTTCTCGAACTCGGTCAGGCGTTTGTTTTCCGGAAAAGCGAAGATGGCGATAAGATTGCCTGCGGCTGAAATGCCAATTGCCAGATAGCACAGGCCCAGCTCCAACTGCAGGTTAAAGCGGTACTGCGCCACGGCAATGGCGGTGATCTGTCCGGCAATGGCCACCCATCGCAGCAGGATCAGGGTCCGCAGCCGGATCCAGTGGCTGTGTTCCTGGCCGCTTGTCAGCCTGAAGATGCGATCGCTCATATGGTTCGTTGCTCCCGCAGATGTGACGCCGTGCGCCAGTTGCATCGGCTGTATTTCTTGATAGGTCTGGCGCCGCAAACGATCAACAACCCTTCCCTTACGAAAAGTGTGATCTCATGACCCGCGTCTATGCTCTTCTTGCTGTTGCTTTTGTTGCTGCCCTTGTGGGTGGTGCCTGGTTTATGACCCGCGGAGGGGCTGGAGGCGACAAATTCGCACAGTGCCGCAGCAGCCAGATCGCCGGCGGCACCGATACCATCGGCGGGGCGTTCGAGCTGGTCAATGCCAAGGGCGAGACTGTCACCGATAAGGATGTGATCACCGAGCCGTCGATTGTCTACTTCGGCTACACCTTCTGTCCTGACGTCTGCCCGATGGATTCAGCCCGCAACGCGGATGCGGTCGATGTGCTGGCAGAGCGCGGCATCAGCGTGACGCCGGTGTTCATTTCCATCGACCCGGACCGCGACACCCCTGAAGCTGTTGGCGATTTCGCCGAAAACCTGCATGAAAAGATGATCGGTCTGACCGGGTCTCTGGACCAGGTGAAGGCCGCCAGCAAGGCGTATAAGACCTACTTTAAGAAGAACGAAGGTGACGAGGATTACTACCTCGTCGACCATTCGACCTTTTCCTATCTGGTGCTGCCCGAGGACGGCTTTGTGGAATTCTTCCGCCGCGATGAAACGGCGGAGCAGATGGCCGACAAGACTGCCTGCTTCATCGAAAAAATCTGAGGCAGGATAGCTGTTTGACCTTTCCCCCTGCCCGGACATATTCTTGCGTTAACAGACAAAAACTTCGCGGAGGACCGGGCATGGCCGAAACTGCTCTGCAGGATATTGGACCCGACAAGACACTGCTGCTGGTTGATGATGACGAGCCGTTTCTGCGGCGTCTGGCCAAGGCAATGGAAAAGCGCGGCTTCTCAGTAGAGACCGCGGGGTCGGTTGCCGCAGGCAGTGCCATTGCAACGGCCCGCCCGCCGGCCTTTGCGGTGGTGGATCTGCGGCTGGAAGACGGCAATGGTCTGGATGTGGTCGAAGTGCTGCGGGAAAAACGCCCGGATAGCCGCGTTGTGGTGCTGACCGGCTATGGCGCCATCGCCACGGCTGTCGCAGCGGTCAAGATCGGTGCGACAGATTACCTGTCCAAGCCGGCCGATGCCACCGACATCATGAACGCTTTGCTGGCCAACGAGGATGTGCTGCCGCCGCCGCCGGAAAACCCGATGAGCGCCGACCGGGTGCGCTGGGAACATATCCAGCGGATCTATGAGCTGTGCGACCGAAATGTCTCGGAAACCGCACGGCGGCTGAACATGCACCGCCGCACCCTGCAGCGTATCCTGGCCAAACGCAGCCCGCGCTAAAGCTCAGTGCTGCTTCATCAATTCCGAGTGGCGGCCTAAAAAAGCCACCCGGGTTTCCAGTGGCGGGCGCAGAACGATATTGAAACCCTCGACGGTTTCCGGCTTTGGACGTCCGAAATAGCGGCTGGCCTCTTTCTCTGAAAAACCGGCGATCTGCACCGCTTCCATCCAGGCGCTGATCTTGTCGGCCCGCTTGATTTGCGCCTTCACAGTCTTGGGCAAGGCAGCGGGCAGACCAAACCGCAGGTGAATGGCTGCCGTCAGCCGCAAGTCCAACTCGCCATATCCCGGCCCCACCGCAGCTTTGACCGGAGAGATCATATCCCCGATCACATATTCCGGCGCATCATGCAGCAGCGCTGCCAGCCGCCACTTGACCGGCGCCTTTGGGTTCATCCGGGTGAAAAGGTCCTCAACCAGCAGCGAATGTTCAGCCACGGAATAGGCAAAATCCCCCATTGTTTGACCATTCCAGCGGGCAACAAATGCCAGCCCATGGGCGATATCCTCGATCTCGATGTCCACCGGTGTCGGGTCCAGCAGATCCAGGCGGCGGCCGGACAGCATGCGCTGCCATGCGCGGGCGGGTTTTGCGGGCATGAGGGTTTCCTGTCGCTGCACTTACCCCTTTGACTAACCGTTGCGCGGCAACCGGGCAATGCTTGCCGGGTTTGGCTGCCGGATGCCTGAACACAGGCAAAAACGGAGTGTTTATGGCTTGTGAGTTTGAAACGGGCACTGCGCGGCCCAATATTATAGGTATACAAGGGGCACCGCCCCCTCTCTGCGGCAACCCCTTTTCGTGACGTGACACGCAATGGAAAGGAGTTTGTCATGTTTAAGCGTCTTCTTGGTATTTCTCTGTTGTTCGGTATGGCAGCGACGGCGCCGCCAGCCTTGGCAGCCAGCTGCGGCGACCGCGAGGTCATGACCCAAAAGCTGGAAAGCGGATACTCCGAGCGGCTGACCGCCGGCGGGTTGCAGAAAAGCCGTCCTGAGGCCACTGTGATCGAGGTCTGGTCATCGGATGAAACCGGAACTTTTACGGTTCTGGTCACACATGCGAACGGGGTCAGTTGCGTTGTTGCGACCGGTTCCTCATTCTTCCACATTTCGGGAAAAACGCCGGACCCAGGCACGCCAAGCTGACATTGGCCGCCTGACAGGCTCCCCCCAACAGCCTGCTCCACCATAAAAAGCCAGGGCCATAAGCTCCGGCTGCGGGTATCTTCGTTGAATATCAACAATTGCAGTGCTAGGCCCTCCTGCAACTGTACTTGCAACTGGATTGGAGCTGGCAATGGCCGGGGATTATATCGTCAAGGACATCGCGCTGGCCGGGTTCGGCCGCAAAGAGCTGGACATCGCCGAAACCGAAATGCCGGGACTGATGTCCCTGCGCGCGGAATACGGCGAAAGCAAACCGCTGAAAGGCGCGCGCATTGTCGGCTCGCTGCATATGACCATCCAGACGGCTGTGCTTATTGAGACGCTGGTGGCGCTGGGTGCCGATGTGCGCTGGGCGTCGTGCAACATCTTCTCGACCCAGGACCACGCTGCCGCGGCGATTGCCGAAGCAGGCATTCCGGTCTTTGCGATCAAGGGCCAGTCGCTGGAAGAGCATTGGGATTATTTGGATAAATCCTTCATGTTCGAGGAAGGCCCCAACCTGATCCTCGACGATGGCGGCGATGCCACCCTTTATGTTCTGCTGGGCGCGCGTGCCGAAGCGGGCGAGGATATTATTCCCGTGCCGCAGTCCGAAGAAGAAGCGGTCATCAAGGTGCAGATCCAGAAGCGCATGGAAGCATCCCCGGGCTGGTTCACCAAGACCCGCGATGCGATCCTGGGTGTGTCCGAGGAAACCACCACCGGCGTCCACCGTCTCTATGATCTGCAGAAGAACGGCCAGCTGCCGTTCCCGGCGATCAACGTGAATGACTCGGTCACCAAGTCGAAGTTCGACAACAAATACGGCTGCAAGGAATCGCTGGTTGACGGCATCCGCCGGGCCACTGACACCATGATGGCCGGTAAGGTCGCTGTGGTCTGCGGTTACGGCGACGTGGGCAAGGGCTCTGCCGCCTCTCTGCGCGGTGCAGGCGCCCGGGTTAAGGTCACCGAAGCGGACCCGATCTGCGCCCTGCAGGCCGCGATGGACGGTTTTGAAGTGGTGCTGCTGGAAGAGGAAGTCGGTTCCGCCGATATCTTCATCACCACCACCGGCAACAAGGACGTGATCCGCATCGAGCACATGCGCGAGATGAAGGACATGGCGATTGTCGGCAACATCGGCCATTTCGACAACGAAATCCAGGTTGCCGCGCTGAAGAACCACAAATGGACCAACATCAAAGAACAGGTCGACATGATCGAGATGCCTTCGGGCAACCGCATGATCCTGCTGTCCGAAGGGCGCCTGTTGAACCTTGGCAACGCCACTGGCCATCCAAGTTTCGTGATGTCGGCCTCGTTCACCAACCAGGTGCTGGCCCAGATGGAGCTGTGGACCCGCGGCGACCATTACAACAACGATGTCTACATTCTGCCCAAGCATCTGGACGAGAAAGTCGCCCGCCTGCACCTGGGCCGCATCGGCGTTAAGCTGACCCAGCTGAGCTCTGAGCAGGCGGCCTATATCGGCGTCAAGCCCGAAGGCCCGTTCAAGCCTGAGCATTACCGCTATTAAGCGGTTCCTCTTTTCAAAAAAATCAGTGCCGCCGGAGCAATCCGGCGGCGCTTTTTTTGTTGCCGGACCGTGGGTCAGAGCTGGCTGGGCATATGGTCGCCGCGCCCCTCAGGGGTGAGGTCGAACAGGTTCCACATCGGCCACAGCGCATCGACATGGCGCGGCTGCCAGGGGCTGGGCTCAAAGAGCATCTCCGATCCCCAGAAATGCCGGATGCCACCGTCTGATCGGGTAAAGACATGCAGCATCGGCAGCTGCGCGCCCTCGCTGCTTTCACCCAAATAGTCCTGCTGATAGCTGCTACCCGCAGCAGAATAGAGCGGCAGATCCTGCCAGCCCTTTGCGATCTGCAGTGCTGCAAGCCGTTCCGGCGATGATTGCGCGACAACCGCGAACCCCAAGCGCGCCTGCACATGGGACACTTGCCCGCGCCAGCCATCCAGAATCGCTGCACACATCGGGCAGGCGGCCTCGCTGTCCGGCCCGTACATCAGGGAATAAACGGCTAGGGTACTGTGCTGGCCGAACAGGTCCAGCAGGGATGCCGAAGCGCCGCTTGTGCTGCGGAATACATAAGTCTCTGCAACCCGCCCGCCGGCAGGCAAAGCCCGTCGCAGGGCGGCAACTTTTTCGGTTTGCGCGCGCAAAGCGAGCTCAGCTTGCAACAGTTCATTGCGGGCTGTGCGGTAGGCGGCGCTCTCGTTGGGGATGCTTACAGGCATTGCGTGCCTTTCCTGACTGGTAATCCTATTATTTAACTATAATGTTAAATAATATTGCGATCTGTCAAGAGGCTTCACAGTTTCCGCAATGAGACCCGGTATTTTGTTCCCGGCTGCCAGCGTCGCTGATTTAGCTCGCATTGTCAGGGTTATTGATTTGCGGAATCGTGTTTCAAAGAGCTACATATAAGACACCGGCCAGGACGGCCAGGTACCAGATTTTCAAACGCGTGTGGTGGATAGTGGAGCACGCGGGGTGGAAGGGAAGGTCCTGATTGTCCTCAGGTCCTTCCCTTTTTCAATTCAGAACAGGCTCAGCACCAAGCCAGCAATTGCGCAGGCCAGCGTCGCATAGCCGCCATCAATCAGCGTCAGCTTCACCGGCCGCATCCCATACATGTTGTTCAAGGCAATCCAGGGGCTGATGAAGAACAGTCCGACACCTGCACCGCCAATCAGGCCCGCGCCCAGGGTTTCGATGCCGGACAGGGTGAATACATGGCGCATCATGCCAACAACGATCAGCTGCAAGAGAAAAGCCATCGCAAAAATCATCGGGCTCTGACCGCCCTTCGGTTTTCCGTCTTCATCACATTCAACACCAGCGGCCTCGACCCATGGTTTGGCGAGGGCGCCGTAATATCCTGCCCCCAGCGCAAATGCTGCCGCAGCCGCCGCGATCACACTTATGAATTCCATGCTGTTCTCCTCAATGGTTTCAGCCATTTAGGAACAGATTGGCAGATCAGCTGGGATCTGTCTCCCCCAGCGCGCAGATGGTGGCCCATTCCGCGCCGCTCACCGGCTGCACAGACAGGCGGGAGTTCTTGACCAATACCATTTCTTCCAGCTGCGGGTCGGACTTAATCTGGTCCAATGAAACCGGCTTAGCAAAAGGCCGCACCGCTTTGATGTCGACGCACTCCCAGCGGTCGTCTTCGGTGGTGCTGTCAGGATGGGCCTCGGCGCAGACCTCAACAATGCCGACCACGGATTTTTCTTTCTGCGAATGATAGAAAAAACCGCGGTCGCCGATCTTCATTTCGCGCATGAAATTGCGCGCCTGGTAATTGCGCACGCCGTCCCATTCTTCACCCGCATCCCCTTTGGAGACCTGGTTGTCCCAGCCCCAGGTAGAGGGTTCGGATTTGAACAGCCAGTAGCGCATCAGCCGATGACCTTTTTCCAGGTGATCAATTCCACAGCTTCAAACAGGCCGGCCTTGTTGTATGGGTCGCTTGCCGCCCATGCCTCGCCTGCAGCCATGTCTTCGACATCCAGAATAACCAGGGAACCGGCCATATTGCCATCCTGATCCAGCAGCGGACCTGCCTGCGCTACGGCACCGGTGTCGTTGATATAGGCCAGATGGGCGTCGCGGTTGTCGAGACGGGTCTGCAAGTGGCCGGGCTTGTCACGGGCAATCAATGCGATGAGCATTTTATTCCTCTTTTAGTGGTCTTTTAAGCAAATGTGCCGCTGCTTCGCTGATCGTCAAGCGCTGATCGAGCAAATTGGTTACCGTGAGCGTGACCGGCATGTCCAAATTCATCCTCTGCGCCTGCTCCGCGACCGCCCGCGCGGTGGCTGCCCCTTCGACCGTGATGGTGGAGTCGAAATCCTCCTCCCGGCCAATGGAAAGCCCCAGGCGGTAGTTTCGGGACAGGTCGGAACTGCAGGTCAATGTCAGATCACCAAAGCCCGAAAGCCCGGCCAGAGTTTCAGATTTTGCACCGCTGGCCAGCGCCAGGCGTTGCATTTCAGCATACCCGCGCGTCATCAGCGCGGCGCGGGCACTGTCGCCCAACCCGGCCCCGATGACCGCTCCGCAGGCAATTGCCATCACGTTTTTCAAAGCGCCGCCGATTTCTGCGCCAATGGTGTCCGTCGTGCGGTAGAGCCGCAAGTTGGCGGTGGTCAGTTGCTCCTGCAGTGCCTTGCCCTGCGCTGGGTCGTTGCAGGCAAGGGTTAGAGCGGTTGGCAGCCCGCGCGCAATATCCGCGGCAAAGCTCGGCCCCGTCAGCAGCGCTGCGCTGACATTCGGGAGAACTTCCTGGATGACCGCCACCGGGCCGAGGCCAGAGTCCAGCTCGATCCCCTTGCAGCAAGCGACAAGTGTCTTTCCAGTCAAGTGATCCTTGTGCTGTTCCAAGGCGCCGCGCAGCGTTTGCATCGGTACCGCCAGCAGCAGGACACCGGACTCGCAGGCTTTCCCGATGTTGGATGTGATCAAAAGGTTCTTGGGCAGTTCAACGCCTGGCAGCCGGGTGCCGTTGCGGCGGCTGTCCTGCATTGCCTGAGCTTTCATCGCGTTGCGCGCCCACAGGGTTACCGGTCCATTGCCTGCCAGTGAGATTGCCAAAGCTGTGCCGAAGGCGCCGGATCCCAGTACAGAAATGCTCATGCCTTGGCTCCCTTTCGGCCCGATCCGATCAGTGCCGGGCTGCTTTGATCCAGTGGCCAGCGGGGGCGGGCGGTCAGGTCCAGCCCGTCGCGGGCGCCCGCCTTGAACCGTTCCAGCCCGGCATAGGCGATCATCGCGGCGTTATCAGTGCACAGCTGCAGCGGCGGAGCGGTAAAGGCGGCGCCTGCCTCGGCGCAAACAGTCTCTAATGCGGCGCGAATGGCGGTATTGGCTGCAACGCCGCCGGCAACGGCCACGGTTGGTTGCGCAGGATGCTCTTCCAGATACAGGCGGATAGCGCGGCGGGTTTTTTCGGCCAATGTGTCGACTACAGCGGCCTGGAAACCGGCGCACAGATCGGCCCGGTTCTGCCGGGTAAGGCCGCCTTTTTCCGACGCGATTTGGTCACGCATCCGCATCAATGCAGTTTTCAGGCCTGAAAAGGACAAGTTGCAATCCGGCCGGTCCAGCAAGGGGCGGGGAAAGCGGTAGCGCTTGGGATCGCCGTTTTCAGCCTCTGCCTGCACGGCGGGTCCGCCCGGTTGCGGCAGGCCCAGCAGGCGGGCGGTCTTGTCAAATGCTTCGCCCGGGGCGTCGTCTATGGTGCCGCCGAGGCGGGTGAAATCCTCAGGCCCGCGCACCAGCAAGTATTGGCAGTGCCCGCCAGAGACCAGCAGCATCAGGTAAGGGTAGGCAATCCCGTCTGTCAGCCGCGGCGTCAATGCATGGCCTGCCAGATGGTTCACGCCCACCAGCGGCAGGCCGGTGGCGGCAGCAATCCCCTTGGCGCACATGACGCCTGACATCACTCCGCCGATCAGCCCGGGGCCGGCCGTCACGGCGACCGCATCAATGTCTTTCAAGGTCAGCCCGGCGCCAGCCAGAGCATCCAGCACGCAAATGTCTAGTTTCTCGGCGTGGGCACGGGCAGCAATCTCAGGCACCACGCCGCCAAAGGCACTGTGCAGCTCGGCCTGGCCGAACACGACCGAAGACAGAACCTCGGGCTGGGCGCCCTCCGATTGCCGCACCACCGCGGCGGCGGTATCGTCACAGCTGCTCTCCAGCCCCAGAATTGTCAGGGTCTTTGTCATGGCCTTACCGTTGCATCGCTTTGCCGCCGGGGCTACCACCTAAGCGGATTGCAAACAATCCCGGGAGCCCGCGATGGTGCCTTTGCTGATGACACGCCCGCTGGCGGCGGCAGAGCGGTTTGTGGCCGGGCTGCCCCAAGAAGCCCGTGCCGGGCTGCAAGTGATATATGCGCCGCTGATGCAGATCCGGCTAATACAGGCGCAGATCAGCCTGGGCAGAATGAAAGGCGTGATCTTCACTTCGGCTAACGGGGTGGAAGCCGCTTCACGTGAAACTGCGGCGCGCCTGCCGGCTTTTTGTGTCGGTGAGCGCACGGCCAAGGCTGCGGCAGAGGCCGGCTGGCAGGCGGTGAGCCTGGGGCAATGCGCGGATGAATTGGTCGAAAGAATGCTGCAACAGCCGCCGGAAGCACCGCTGTTGCATCTCCGGGGCGCCCATGCGCGGGGCGGGATTGCGCGGCGGCTTACTGATGGCGGTATCCCCTGCCGTGCGCAAACCGTGTATGATCAGGTTCTTCTATCGTTGTCAGAGGAGGCGCAGGCGGTGCTTTCTGCGCAGAAAGATGTGATCGTGCCGCTTTTCTCTCCCAGAACGGCGAGTCATTTTGCCAGTCAATGCGGGGATGCTGCGCATTTGCACCTGATTGCGCTGAGCCAGGCTGTTGCAGAACCATTGAAAAGCTTGAATTGCAAGGTGTTGCGCGTAAGTAAGGAACCTGATGCCCAAGCCATGGCAGAGGCTGTCTTTGATGCCGCAGCCCAGCTGTCCCGGCTTGAGGGCAAGGGGCGCGCAGAGTAGTGTCCGGCGTGTTCGCAGGAATGTATTTTAGGAATCGAGGGGGAGGCCGGCGTGGCTGACAAGAAAAATCCGGAAGACGTGATTGAGCCTGGCCCCGGTGAATCCCAACCGGTTGAAGGCACCGCTGAAGCGCTTCAACAGGATGTGATTGACGAAAGCGCCGCCGAAACGGTTGACGATTCTCAGGATACGGAGTTCGCAGTTTCCGAGACCGAGACCGAGACCGAGACCGAGACCGAGACCGAGACCGAGACCGAGACCGAGACCGAGACCGAGACCGAAATTGCGGCTTCTGACTGGGAGGCGGCTCCGGAAGAAAAGGCCGCCTTTGAAACTGTGGAGCCAGTTGCTCACGCAGAGCCGCCCCGCGAAATCGAACGGGTGGTAGAGAAGCGCGGTGGATTCGGCTCAGCTGTGCTGGGTGGCGTCGTGGCTGCGGTCATTGGGTTTGTCGTCGGCCAGGGCGGCTGGCTTGATAGCGTTCTGCCGGCTTCATTGCAAAACCGGGGCACAGATTTGACGGCTCTGGAAACCGGCCAGTCGGACCTGCAGGCGTCTTTGGCCGCGCTGAAGCAGCAGGTTGAGGCCAGCCAGCCCCCGGACATATCGCCCCTTACTGCGCAGGTCCAAGCTCTTGCCGCCGACATCGAACCGCTGAAAACCGCGCAGGCCCCGGATGCGGTGCTGCGTGCGGATCTGGAGACTTTGACCGCCCGCGTTGCCGCGCTGGAAACCCGGCCGCTGGAAGGCGCCTCGCCCGAAGCTGTCGCTGCGTTTGAAGCTGAGCTGGGCAAGCTGCAAGACAGCTTGGCTGCGCAGCGTTCCGAAGTCGAACAGATGCTGGCAGACGCCCAGGCTATGGACGCGGCAAGTGCTGACGCCGCGCGGATTGCCAGCGCCCAGACGCAGCTGGCGCAGCTGCGTTCTGCCTTGGACACCGGTAACAGCTATGCGGCCAGCGTGCAGGAGCTTGCCACCCTCGGCGTTGATGTTCCGGCAGCCTTGTCCGGTCCTGCGGAGAGCGGAGTAGCCTCGCTGTCTGCCTTGCGGGACGGGTTCGCCCCGGCTGCCCGCGAGGCGCTGGCCTCTGCCCGCGAGGAGACAAAGGACGGCAGCGGCCTGCTGGATTACGTGAACCGCCATCTGGGTGCCCGCTCTGTCACTCCGAGGGACGGGGACGATACGGATGCGGTCCTGTCCCGCGCCGAAGCGGCTGTGGCCGCGGGCAAGCTGCAGGAAGCATTGGCAGAACTTTCTGCCCTGTCCGCCACTGCCCGCGCTGCCCTGTCCAGCTGGGAAGCCGCTGCAAATGCGCGGGTGGCAGCCGTGACTGCCGCCACTGATCTGGCCCAAAGCCTGCAAGCCAAATAAGGAAGCCGCCATGCTCTGGTCGTTGTTGAAGATCCTCGTTTTCGTCGCGATTATCGCGCTTCTGGCATTTGGCGCGGGTCTGCTGATGGAAACTGCCGGCGGGGTGCAGATCACCGTAGCCGGCACTGAATATACTCTGAGTGCGCTGCAATCGGTGATTGCGCTGGGCGTACTGGTCTTTGGAGTCTGGCTATTCCTTAAGCTGCTGTCGCTTCTGGTTGCCACGCTGCATTTTTTGAATGGTGATGAAACCGCCTTGTCACGGTATTGGGACAAGGGGCGCGAGCGCAAAGGCTATCAGGCGCTGGCCGATGGTCTGATGGCGCTTGCCTCAGGCGAGGGGCGTCTGGCGCTGGCCAAGGCGGCGCGGGCCGAGAAATACCTGCAAAAACCGGATCTGACGGATCTGCTGGTGGCACAGGCCGCGGAGATGAGCGGCGACACTCGCAAAGCGGCCGAAGCCTATAAGCGGCTGCTGTCGAACCAGCCGACCCGCTTTGTCGGTGTGCGCGGGATCATGAAGCAGAAGCTGTCCGAAGGCGACACGGAGACAGCCCTCCAGCTGGCCGAGAAAGCACTGGCTCTGCGTCCCAAACATGAGGAAGTGCAGGATACGCTTTTACGTCTGCAAGCCCAGGCCGAGGATTGGGCCGGTGCCCGCAAGACACTGTCCACCAAGCTCAAGACCGGCACCCTGCCGCGCGATCTATTCAAACGCCGTGATGCGGTGCTGGCGCTGTCGGCCTCCAAGGGAATCCTGGACGAAGGCGCGACGGTCGAGCAGCAGGAGCAGGCAATCGAAGCCAACCGATTGTCGCCGGATCTCGTGCCTGCCGCGGCAATGGCCGCCCGTGCATATATCGCCAAGGGCAAGAAACGCCCGGCGGCCCGGCTGTTGAAAAAGACCTGGGAAACCCAGCCGCATCCCGATCTGGCCCATGCTTTTGCAGAAATCGAGCCGGAGGAAAGCGCCGCCGAGCGCGTCAAACGTTTTGATCAGCTGGCCCGGCTCAAACCGCAGGATGACGAGACCCGGCTGATGATGGCCGAACTGAACATTGTCGCCGAAGACTTCCCCGAAGCCCGCCGCTGGCTGAATGATCTGGCCGAGCGTGCACCCGACGCCCGCGGGTTGACGCTGATGGCTGCGATTGAGCGCGGCGAAGGTGCCGGTGACAAGGTTGTTCAGGGCTGGCTGGCCAAGGCACTGACCTCTCCGCGCGGGCCGCAATGGGTCTGTGATAGCTGCAACCATATTCACGCGGAATGGGCGCCGGTTTGCGAGCATTGCGCCAGCTTTGACACCCTCTCCTGGAAGCGGCCGGAAACACCGGAAGTTGCCAGCCTTGCAGCAGCACATATGCTGCCGCTGATTACTGGCGCGCCGGAAGAAAAGGCCTCGGAGGCTGTGGAAGAGGCTGAGGTTCTGGAATCCGGTCAGGAACCAGTGTCTGAGTCCCAGGAGCAGATCAAAGAGCCTAATTGAGACAGCATATATAGCAAGGAATGGCGGGATTTCCTGCCGTTCCTTTAGCTCTCAGTGATGGGCGGCCATCAGCCTGCAGAAACAAGCAAACCCGAGGAAGCGGCGAGTTCCGGGCTGGAACGAAGTGCATTTTTTCGGGGGATGGTGCCCAGGAGAGGACTCGAACCTCCACGTCCTTACGAACACTAGCACCTGAAGCTAGCGCGTCTACCAATTCCGCCACCTGGGCAGGTGTCGTGGGACCGGCGTATAAGCGGAGTCGCAGGCAGCGTCAAACAAAAATGGACCGGCCTGCCTGGCAAAACCCGGACTTCAATAATCACGACCGTATATTGCACAAGTTAAGACGAAGTGGCCGTGGAATTCCGCCAGTTCCTAAGGCGGATCGGCTTGTGAGCAAGGCCATCATGATGGCAAGAAACATACACAGTATGAGGCCTGGCCCTGGCTGTTGAAGGGGCTTGTCATCAGCCGGCCCAAGCAGGTGTGTGACGCCGGTACTGAATGCATTGCAATGCGGCACGCGCGGACGCAGCGGAAACCTCGCAGTAGCGGCGAACGGCATGTGTGGATGGTCCCTGCATAGCAAGACATTTTTGAGGTGATTTGCGCCATTGTCAGAAGCAGTCATGTGTCCGGCCTGTTTGCGCGGCTTCGGCCGCTGGCCCTGAAGGGTTCCGTAAACCAGGTCCCTATCAGCAATGCGGGCTATTGTGCCCGTGCCGTTCGGCGGGGTGTCCTGGTTTTTACGGCTGACTTTTGCACCATCACTTCGTAGGTCTTGCTATCTCGCTGTTATCAGGCCCTTTCAGAGGGTTCTCGGCATGTATGGCTTGTTCTTTGTCAAAACCGCCCAGACGATCCTTGCGGTCTTGTTCGCCATGGCGACAGTTGCCAAGCGCGCAGGCTTGCGTTCCAAAAGTGCGGCGAGCCATTTGTTCGCCCGTTCTGGGTGGGATTTTGTCTGCCTGACCAGAGAGGTCATTCCTACTACAAGCAGTTGGCGCAGATATTGGTCGCCCATCTTCGTGATCCGACCCAATCGTTCCTTTCCTCCGCTCGATCGATTGGCCGGCGTCAAACCAAGCCACGCCGCAAACTCGCGACCGTTCTTGAATTGGTGCCCGCTGCCGATACTCGCAGCGATCGCAGAGGCCGTAACCACGCCAACGCCCGGAATGGTCTGCAATAGACTGACGCGGGCATCGCGTTTGCCTTCAACTCTCAGACGGGCTTCATACCGGCGCACCTGTCCGTGCAGAACTTGCAGCTGCCCGCACAGATTATGGACCACGTCTTGCGCGATCTCGGGCAGGCCCGGTTCGGCACGCGCCAGCACGCCCTGCGCAAAACTGAGGAGCCGTGTGAGGCCTCTGGCGATGTAGACGCCGAACTCTGCCAGCATGCTGCGCAAGGCGTTGACCAACTGTGTGCGTTGACGAACCATGAGATTGCGCGCTCGATGCAGAGATAGCAGCGCCTGCTGGTCGACCGATTTAATCTCTACAAACCGCATCGTGGGACGAGTAACTGCTTCGCAGATTGCTTCGGCATCGATAGCGTCTGACTTTCCAAGCTTCACATAGGGTTTAACGTACCTGGGCGGGATCAGCCGAACCTCATGGCCCAGCCTGGTTAACTCACGCGCCCAGTAATGACTTGTGGAGCAGGCTTCCATGCCGACAAGCCAAGGATCAAGTCGCGCGAAGAACGGCAGCGCCTGAGCCCGGCGTAAAGGCCGGTTAAAAGCGACCTCGTCACATTCCGTGATCCCGTGAACCTGAAAAATGTTCTTGGCGAGATCGACTCCGATTGTTGCAACTTGCATTGGGTGGCTCCTCTCGTAAGCAGGCAATCACACCTGCACTATGGCGCCTTACGACGCCGGTTGGAGCAGGGGTCATCCACCCCATCAGCAGGGTCTGGATTTCGTTGAAAAACTCCTCCTTGATTGGGGGATCATCGCTGCTTCAATCTTCGTGCTGGCAGGAGGATTGTGCGATGATGGGACCGAAGCAGGAAGCACAAACTGCGCTGTTTTATGAGTTCTCGTTGGAGGGTCATGTTCCTCAAAACCACCTGCTGCGTTCGATTGATCGCTTTGACGGTCTGAGCAGTATCCGTGCGCATTTGGCAGATTTCTACAACCATACAGGCCGCCCCTCTATTGATCCAGAACTGTTGATCCGCATGCTGTTGGTTGGTTACTGCTTCGGCATTCGCTCTGAACGGCGCCTTTGTGAAGAAGTGCATTTGAATCTGGCATATCGCTGATTTTTCCGCCAGGATCCGACCGGTAACATTCCGGATCATTCGACCTTCTCCAAGAACCGCCATGGTCGCTTCCGGGAAGGCGGTCTGCTGCACCATGTATTTGAAACGACGGTCGCGCGCTGCATGGGCGAAGGGCTCGCCGGCGGTCAGGGTTTTGCGGTGGATGCGAGCTTGATCACTACAGACGTTCAGAAGCAGAACTCCAGCCATCCCGAAGATTGGGAGGCCCGAGCGGCTGATCCCAAAGATGCGCCTCGCGCGGTGCGCGAATATCTCGACTCTCATGCCGATGCCGCTTTTGCTTCAGCCGCCAACGACCAGCAGAGGCAAGGCTTCTGACGAGAATGGCAGAACTATCTGGGCTTTTCAGGAGGGTTTTTTGGTGCCGGTGATAGGACTCGAACCTACGACCCCATCATTACGAATGACGTGCTCTACCAGCTGAGCTACACCGGCGCCGTTTTCTGCCTGTAGCGGAAAACAATGCTGCCCGTTTAAACGCTGCTTGAATACCGCGCAAGTGGGGAACCTGCGGGTTTTTCTGGTTTTCCCCGTACAGCGCAGGTAGTGCTGGGCAGCTCGCCAAACCGGTCGCGGTAGTGCTGGGAAAACCGACCTAAGTGAGAAAAGCCGCAGTCATATGCAATGCTGCTGACCGGCGTTTCAGGAGGCCGGGACAACAGAAGATAGCGAGCCAGATCCAGCCGTAAATCGCGCAGGTACGCCACCGGCGTCAAACCAAAAGTCTGACGGAATCCGGTTTGCAGGCTGCGGATACTGCATCCTGCTGCGGCGGCTATTTCTAAAACGGTTACAGGATCTCCTGCATGCGTGTGAATGAAGTCCCGTGCACGGCGGATCTGATGGCTGCTGCCGGCCGCTGTCCGCGGTGACAGAAGATGGCAGATGTTGCTTTGCTGATAGGTCAGGAAGCCCAGGATCAGCTGCTCTTCGATCAAGCTTTGCTGCAGGCGGCTCCAGGTGCCGAACCCTGCCTGCGCGTCAGTGGCGTGGACACAGGCGGCAAATTGACGTGCCCAACGGTGCAATGGCCCTTTTGAGACGGGAACGGCTGTGTTGAAAATCACCGCTTCGGCCAGAGTAAGCCCGGCAGCGCGTTCCGCGATTTCATGCAAAGCTTTCCGGTCGATCTGCATAAGCAGCATCCGGCAATCGGAATGCCAGGTCATCCGGGTGGCCCGTGTCGGGTTCAGCACAGTGGCAACGCGGCAGTCCGAAACCTCGGTTTCTGCTCCGTTGGCCACTTGCGCATGGCCGCTGACCGGTACCTGCACCAGATAGAAATCCTGCAGCTCACCGGGGTCGATCTGCACGGTGGATCCATAGCTGAGGTAATTTAGAGAGAGGTGCTGTCCGCAGACGTGGTTGTGGCGGGTACCAAAGCCACGGGCCAGCCCCGCCGGTTCCAGCCGGTGATCGCAGAATTTTTGCGCGACAAGCGAGCGGGCCTCATCAATGTCGCGGCTGTGGAATTGCCGCCACGCGCGCAAGGGCTCGCGCCTGGTTGATGCCTGTTGCGTAGTCATTGGCGCAGCCTAACACGGTTACCCGGTCAGGCAATCATGGCAGGCTGCGCTATTTTGCGCATTTTGGATAATCCTTTTGCGGAGCCGCCCCTAGGCTGCTGGGAGGAGAAAAATGGGAGGAAAGCATGGCATTGGATCGGGGAATTACCAAGGCGGCCGAGGGGCTGGAGGGCCTGTCCTGGAACGTAGTTGGCCACACCTACACCCCCAAGCTGCACAGCGAAAACGCGTTCATCTGGCACGCGCTGATCCCGGACGGCACATTTGTGCCGCCGCATATTCATCCTGCGCAGGATGAGTGGATCACCCTGTTGGAGGGTGCGCTGGAGGTGGAATTCGGCGGTGATGTTTTTCGGGCCGGGCCGGGCGACACTGTGCGGATGCCGATGGGAGTGGCGCATGGCATCTTTAACCGTTCGGGCGCTGCGGCCTCTTGTGTTTTTGGGGTAGCTCCGTCGCGCAAGCTGTTCGATTTGTTTTGTGCGCTGGACGGCGTGACCGACCCGGAAGAACTGGTGCGGATCTCGGCGCTGCATGAGGTCGACTTCCTGCCGCCTCCGGCGGAATGAGGGAGCGGAACATGGTAAAGCGCAAAACGGTTGCCGTGATCGGCGGCGGAATAAGCGGTCTGGCTGCAGCCAAAGCCTTTGCGGAAAAGGGGCATCAGGTTCTGGGGTTTGAACGCAGCCATGACCTGGGTGGAGTATGGGAGCCATCGCGCTCCTATCCTGGGGTGCAGACGCAGTCGCCCAAGGAACTTTATTGCTATACCGACCACCCGATGCCGCAGGAGTACCCTGAATGGCCCAAGGGGCCGCAGGTGCATGCCTATCTGCATTCTTACGCTCACAAGCACGATCTGCACCGGCATTTTCGGTTGAACGCCGCTGTACAGGAGATGGACCGGCGCCCGGACGGGCGGCCGGGCTGGCGGCTGGTGGTCGAGACGGACGGCGAAACCCGCGTGCAGGACGTGGATTTCGCTGTCGTCTGCACAGGCCAGTTTTCGGAGAAGAACATCCTTAGCCATCCCGGGCAGGAAGATTTTACGGCGCAAGGCGGGGATGTTATGCATTCCTCGGAGTACCTCGACCCTGGCCATGCGCGCGGTAAGCGGGTGGTGGTGCTGGGCGGCTCAAAGTCCGCCACCGATGTGGCGGTGAATGCAGTGCAGAATGGTGCGCGGCAGGTGCATCTGGTCTACCGGCAGAATGTCTGGCGGATTCCTTACTTCGTCGGCGGCATCAATTTCAAGAAGCTGCTGTATATGCGGGCCCAAGAGGCACAGTTCAACGGTTGGGGCCGCAGCTGGCTGCACAAGGCAATCTATAGCCTGGCGAAACCGTTGATCTGGGTCAATTTCCGTGGGTTAGAGACGCTTTTGAAGCTGCAACTGGGGCTGAAGAAGTGGGATATGGTGCCCGATGTGCCGATCGAACAGGATGTATCCTGTTCGGTTCCGATTGTGACGCCGGGTCTGTTTGAGGGATTCAAAAGCGGCTCGATCATTCCGCGGCGCACAACGATTTCGCGGTATGAGGGCGATGAGGTGGCGCTGGAAAACGGCGATAGAATCGGCGCTGACCTGGTGATCTCGGCGGTGGGCTGGAAGCTGGGCATCCCCTATCTGGCCCAGCGGCATCTGGACAAGCTGATCGAGGCTGATGGCCAGTACCGGACCTACCGGCTGTCGGTGAACCCGGACTTGCCGGAGATGGGCTTTGTCGGTTTCAACTCCAGCTTTTGCACGATTCTATCGGCGGAGCTGGTGGCGAATTGGCTGGTCCGCTTTGCTGACGGCAAGCTGGAGAAACAGCCCTCGCGGGCAGAGATGGAGGACAACATCCAAATGATGCTTGATTGGCGCCGCAAGGAACGGCCTGCCGCGCAGATCTATGGCGGACTGTGCTCGGCACCGTTCCATTTCAAGCATTTTGACGAACTGCTGATGGATATGGGGGCGGCGCAGTGGAAGCGCTCCAACCCGCTGGTTGAGCAATTTGCACCACCGGATGCCAGCGCTTATGGCCGGTTTCTGGCGACGGCACCGCAATACACGGCGGCCTGAAATCTGCCCTTGTGCCTGCTGGAAACGGCGGGCGCATTCACGCTTAAGCAAATGGCTATCTGCAACTGCGAAGTGCAGAGTTTTTTCTTCGGGGAATGGTGCCCAGGAGAGGACTCGAACCTCCACGTCCTTACGAACACTAGCACCTGAAGCTAGCGCGTCTACCAATTCCGCCACCTGGGCAGGTGTCGTGAGACCGGCGTATAAGGCGGTTTGCCGGGGGCGTCAAACGGAAAATGCACGTGGACGCCGGATTTCTGAAGGAATCACAGATATATGTTTTTTAGGTTTTAAATCATCGTGTTGAAGAAACGACTCTGGCGCGGCAACAGACGTCAAAACAACGTCTGATTTGATCCTGCGCAAAGTGGAGGTGATTGAAAAGGGGCATACCAAAGTCATGAAACAGATTGACCGCCTCCAAGCCCTTGGGCTGTTCGACAGCCGGGTGCCCCGCTACACATCCTACCCAACCGCGCCGGTGTTTACAGCAGCCGTCGGCGCCGCGGATCAGGCCCGCGAATTGCAGGCGCTGGATCCGGGTGTGCCGGTTTCCGTTTATTTGCATATACCGTTTTGCGAGCGTCTGTGCTGGTTTTGCGCCTGCCGCACACAAGGTACTCAGACGCTGAGCCCGGTGGAAAGCTACATTGGCACGCTGGAGCAAGAGCTGAAACAGGTGGCGCCTTTGCTGCCAAAAGGGTTGCGGATGGGGCGGATGCATTGGGGCGGCGGAACGCCGACCATTCTGCCGCCCGTTTTGATCCACCGGCTGGCGCAAGCGGTGAAGGCAGTGTTTCCGCAAACCGAAGACTGGGAGTTCTCAGTGGAGATCGACCCCACAATGGTCGACCGCGACAAAATAGCAGCGCTGGCGGCAGAGGGCATGAACCGCGCCAGCATCGGCATTCAGGATTTTGATCCGCTGGTGCAGCAGGCAATTGGCCGCGAACAGCCGTTTGACGTGACCAAGGCCTGTGTCGAGGATCTGCGCGCGGCGGGGATCACCTCGTTGAACGCTGATCTGGTCTATGGCCTGCCGCATCAGACCCAGGCACGGATGGCGGACACGGTGGAAAAAGTGCTGAGTCTGGCTCCCGACCGGCTGGCGTTATTTGGGTATGCGCATGTGCCTTGGGTTGCAAAGCGGCAGAAGCTGATCAAGGAGGAGACGCTGCCGGACGATCTGGCGCGATACCATCTGGCCGGCCTGGCAGCTGAAAAATTCGCCGCGGCGGGTTTTGCCGCCATTGGCATCGACCATTTTGCCAAGCCCGGCGACGGGCTGGAGGCAGCAGCCCGCACCGGACATCTGCGCCGCAATTTTCAGGGTTACACCGATGACACCTGCCCGACGCTGATTGGATTCGGCGCATCGTCGATTTCCCGTTTTGCCGGCGGCTATATCCAGAACGCAGCTGCCACGCCTGCGTATGTGCAAAGGGTCGAGGCAGGGCATTTGACTGGCGCCCGTGGCCATGTGATGAGCGATGAAGACTTGCTCCGCGGCCGTGCTATCGAGATGCTGATGTGCGAGTTCCGGCTGAACCGGGCAGAGCTGAAGCAGCGTTTCGGAAGCCTTGCAGCGATGCTGGATGCGGAACTGGCACAGATCGCGGCGCGGTTCGGCGATCTGGTGCACTTGGATGATGCGGCACTGACGATCCTGGCCCAAGGCCGGCCGCTGACCCGGATCATCGCAAGCTGCTTTGATGCCCATGTGCCTGAAGGGGTGCGCTACAGCCGGGCCTCTTGATCCAAAAGCCGGGCGCTCCCGCCTGTTACAGGGCCTCTTTCCAGAGGCCCCCCACAGTTGGGCGTGGCGCTGTGCTGGGGCACAGCGCGGCCTTCCCTATCAATGCAATTCGATTGCCGGCACCGGGGCTATGCGCTGCGCCCGGGCGCGGGTTCAATCTAGGCGGGAATTGAACATCAAAACAGGAAAATCCGTTCAAAGCAGATTGGTCCTTGAACGGTTTCGCAACAGAAGGCGCAGCGCAGCTGCCGGGCCCAAGGCTATAAAGGGGCTCCGGTGCATCCGGGGCTCCTGCGGGCGCGGGAGACCCCCTTCTGCTTAGCAGTCAGCCGTCCTTGACCAGCCGGAACCCCAGGTAATCCGGTGGCAATCCGACCGCGCAGCCGCCCACACTGGCGTCGCGTATGAAGTCGATCACTACGGCCCGGTGCCGGCCGCCGGTAATGCGTGCGCTGCAATATGGATCGCCATATGCGAGGCTGCCATCTTTGCGCAACTCGCCGTTCTGCATGCAGCCGGCAGTCCATTCCCAGATGTTGCCGCCCAGACCGCTGAGGCCGTGGCTGTTGGTTCCGGGTTCGGTTTTGGGATCCTGCGCCGGTCCTGGCAGGCCGCGCAGTGTCACCCCGCGGGCGTATTGGCGCAGCCAGCGTTGGGCCGGGTCGGTGCTATCCGTCTCAACCGAAGCGTCGCCAAAGATTTCAGCTGCAGCCAGTTGCCATTCCGCCTCATCCGGCAACCGCCACGGCTGGCCGGTCTTCTTTGAATACCATTGCGCGTAGGCGGTGGCGTCATGCCAGCTGACGTGTGTTTGCGGCCGGCTGCCATCTGCCGGGTTTGCATCTGCCCGCTTGCAGCCGCCGTCCGCCACGCAGGCGTCATATTCGGCATGCGAGACCTGATGTTTCATGATCTCGAATGCTGCCACTTGCCGCATCTGTTCCGGCGGCACCACGCTTTTGCCACCTTGGTGGAAATTGCCGATCGGCCGGTAACGGATTGTGGCCGCGGCAATGACGGCGGTTTCGGCATGCGTCGCCGGTTCCGGGGCGTATAGCCAAAGACCGGGAATGCTGATCGCGGCGGCCAGCGCAGCAGTGATTAGTTCGAATTTCATGGGTATGCTCCCAAGAAAACAAAAAATGGGCGGCCGCGTAATGCAGCCGCCCTTGAGAGATCACACCAGGCCCAAGCTTAGGAGCCGGAGTATTCGGTCGGGGCGACCACCTGTTCCATCAGGTCGTTATTCCATTCGCCTTCGACCACCACATGCGCGGTTGCGCCAAGGTTCACCGCCTCGATCAAGTTGTGGTTCACATAAGCGTAGACGCCCGGTTGCAGGAATTCATAGAGCGCAGCCCCGGCGGAGCCGCCGCGGATGAACCAGGTTTCCAGGTCGCGGTCCGGTACGTTGTTGAACTTGCCGGCCTCCCAGACCAGGTCGCCGTGGCCGCCGATCAGGTGCGGGCGGCTGTCGCGGTTGGCTTGGCTGTGGATGAACAGCACTTTCTCGCCCTGTTTGGCCTTCAGCGCGGTTTCACCGGTCAGCGCACCAACTGCGCCGTTGAACACCACGTGGCTGGGGATAAGCCCGTTCATGACTTCAAGGGTATCAGGGTAGCTTTCGCCTACATCCTCGTACCGCAGGTAGTCGCCGTTTTCGTCCTTGGGAATGTAGAACTCGTTTTCGCCAATATAGTAGACGCGGTCGTATCTGACTGGATCGCCATTGTGGTCTGAAAGCCCGTTTCGCGGCAGAACCATGATTGAGCCGGCCATGCCTGCCACGACGTGCCATGGGATCATCGGACCGCCCGGCGCACAGTGATAGACAAAGGTGCCGGGGCGGGTGGCCTTAAAGCGCAGCACGGTCTTCTCACCCGGGTTGACCAGGGTCAGCGCGCCGCCGCCCAGGGCGCCGGTGGCCGCATGGAAGTCGATATTATGCTGCAGCATGTTTTCCGGCGGGTTGATCAGGGTAAGCTCCACATAGTCGCCTTCATGGACAACCATCAGCGGCCCCGGAATGGAGCCATTGAAGGTCATGCCTTGCAGATAGGCGCCCTGATCGACTTCAATCTCCTTCTCGACGATCTTCATCTCGAATTCGACAATGCGCGGCGCACCCGGAGCCACCTGCTCGTGCTCATGCACGAAGGGCGGGGCAACCAGTTCGCGCTTGATACGCTGCAGGCTGGACAGGTCCGCCGGTGCAGCGGCCTCGTGGACAGTGGTGCCTTCAGCCTTGGCGGCTTTGGCGAGTACGGGCAGCGCTGCTACACCGGCTGCTCCCATCAATGCGGCTCTGCGGGTCAGCATAGTGTTCTCCTTTTTGTGTCTCATGTGCCGTGTTGAGGAGACTCTAGCGCTGGGCGCGCTTGGGCTGGTTGCTCTTGATCAACCTTTGATAAGATTGTTCGATGCCAAGATAAGTGGATTTTAAGATGCAGCAATTCCTGCCGGGGCTTTGCCATAGTGTTGCGGGCAACTTCCGCAAATGAACCGCCTGGTCTTGGCGGAAATTGCCGTGCGGAGGCACAGAACTGCCGGCAAGTTTAATTGTTAAGCCCAGTTTAACGCGCCGCCTGTTATCCCGGGGATGGGTGAAAATAGTGGTGGTGGATATGAGCGCACAAAGCAATGTGGCGCCCATTATCATCAAGAAGAAAAAATCAGGTGGTGGCGATGGCCATCACGGTGGCGCGTGGAAAGTGGCTTATGCCGACTTCGTGACCGCGATGATGGCCTTCTTTATGCTGATGTGGCTGCTGAACGCGACGACGGAAAAACAACGCAAGGGTCTGGCGGATTACTTCTCGCCGTCAATTCCGCTAAGCCGGGTCTCCGGCGGCGGCAATGGTGCGTTTCAGGGTGACAGCATGTTCACCGAGGAAATTCAGCCGCAATCGGGCACCGGGGCAACGGACATTAACCCTATGGATGCCCAGCAGGCGCAGGGGGATACCGGAGTCGAGACCGACGAGAAGCGCGAGGAAGAAGACTCCAAGTTCCGCGCAATCGAAGAACAATTGTCTGGACGTGGCGGCGAGAGCATGGTGACGGTTGCGATGGCCCGCCACATTGTGACCCGGGTCACTGACGAAGGGCTGATCATCGAACTTTTTGCCACAGAAGACATGCCGCTGTTCAAAGAGGATGCTGCTGAGCCTACGCCGTTGTTCCGCGATCTGGTCAGGATGATTGCCCGGGTGTCGGAAAATGTTACCAGCAATGTAGCCATCGGTGGCCACATCCGGTCCCATCCGGTTGTGCTGGCAAAGAATCCGGTTTGGGAGCTGTCCCACGACAGAGCCGACAAAACACGGACGCTGCTCGAATCAGGCGGACTGGCAGCAGGCCGGATTCACCGGGTGACCGGCCATGCCGACCGCAAGCTGGCGGTCGGAAACCCGATGGCAGCCCGTAATGACCGGATCGAAATCATCCTTTTACGCGAATAAGCCACTGAAAACATTGCGACAGGCGGCTAGCAGATAAGTCATATTTTATCTGTTAGCCGCCCGTTAATCGCTCCTGCGCTAGCTGTTGCATCCAGAATGATTAGATGCAGCAGAAAGGCGCGCTATGACCATTTCTTCGTCGCTGAACGCGGGTGTTTCAGGATTGAGCGCCAACGCCAGCCGGTTGGCTTCCATTTCCGATAACATCGCCAATTCCTCGACCCGGGGGTACAAACGGGTTGAAACAGATTTCCATTCCATGGTCCTGTCGAATTCAGGAGGCACCTATTCGGCTGGTGGTGTCCGCACCACCAATGTCCGCCTGATTGATGAGCGCGGCCCGCTGGTATCGACCAACAATGCCACTGATCTCGCCGTGCGCGGAAGAGGCATGCTGCCCGTGGCCTCGATCACTGAAGTGGAGGCTGGCGGCGACCCGTTAATGATGCTGACCACGACCGGGTCTTTCCGTACAGATTCCAATGGATACCTGACGACAGAATCGGGCCTGGTGCTGATGGGCTGGCCGGCGCTGGCTGATGGTACAGTGCCGGATGCGGCACGCGATACATCTGATGCGTTGGAACCGATCCATGTCGACCTGAACCGGCTATCTGCGGAACCAACAACAGAAATCAGCCTGACTGCCAACCTGCCCGCAGATGAGACAGATGTTGGAGCGTCAGGCGATCCCGTAGAACAGGTTGTTTTGTATTATGACAACATGGGCAATGCCGAAGAACTAACCATTACCTACACGCCCAATGTTGCGACACTGCCGGCAACGTCTGGCACCAATGAATGGACGATGGAGATTGTTGATTCGGCAACAGGGGCGGCCAATATCGGGGAATACACGCTGACTTTCGATGACAGCAGTACCACGGGCGGTTCTCTTGCGAGCGTGGCAACTGTTACCGGCGGTGCATACGATGGCGCCGCAGGGTCAGTGACAATTAACGTTGCGGGCGGGCCGGTCGAAATTAACATTGGCACCATCGGCGGCAACACCGGTATGAGCCAGCTCGGTGATGAATTCGTTCCAGGCACCACTGAAAAAGACGGCAA
Organism: Leisingera sp. NJS204; assembly: GCF_004123675.1. Classification (NCBI taxonomy): domain Bacteria; kingdom Pseudomonadati; phylum Pseudomonadota; class Alphaproteobacteria; order Rhodobacterales; family Roseobacteraceae; genus Leisingera; species Leisingera sp. NJS204. The sequence continues at coordinate 4,156,894 of NZ_CP035417.1, forward strand.
TCCCGTTGGTTCCTTTGTCTCGGTTGAGATCAACGAGAGCGGTGAAGTCATAGCAGAATATGACTCTGGCGATACCAAGGTGATCTACAAGGTTCCTTTGGCAGATGTTTCCAACGTCAACGGTATGCGGGCATTGGATTCGCAAACTTACATGCCGACTGATGAGTCCGGGGATTTCTACCTTTGGGATGCCGGCGACGGGCCGACGGGTGAAATTCTGGGTTATGCCCAGGAAGAATCCGCTGTGGATGTGGCGACCGAACTGACGGATATGATCCAGACCCAGCGCGCCTATTCGTCCAACGCCAAGGTCATCCAGACGGTTGACGAAATGCTGCAGGAAACCACCAACATCAAGCGCTAATGCGCTTGATGCCCCCTGACATTGGCTTCACGAAAGCAGGCTGAACATGTCTATTTATTCCGCCCTGAACAGCGCGATGAGCGGGCTGACCGCGGCCAGCCGGTCCTCGCAAGTGGTTTCGGAAAACCTGGCCAACGCTTTGACACCTGGTTACTCGCGCCGGGTGTTGGATCTGAACAGCCCTGGAGCGGGTGTTCCCGGTGTCCGGGTCGGGCATGTTCAGCGCATCAACGACCCGGTTCTGATCACTAACCGCAGAGTTGCTGAGGCAGACTACGGCGCGTCCAGGATCCAGTCTGATTTCTACGGCCGGATGTCCGATCTGGTTGGCACAGTTGACGACGAGATGTCACTGGCCTCGCACCTATCGGATTTCGAGTCTTCATTGATTGAGGCAGTCTCTCGCCCGGATTCACAGCCCAGGCTGAATGATTTGGCCGTGAAGGCGAATTCGCTGGCCGACTCGATTTCCCGCACGGCTGAAGGGTTGCGGGATCTGAGGATCAACGCTGACAATGCGATCGGCTCTCAGGTTGAAACCGTGAACCAGGCGCTGAAGGAAATCGAAAAACTGAATGCCCGTATTATGGTCGTCGAAGCCGGTGGCATGGATGCAGTGGCGATGCATGACCAGCGGGATCAACTGGTTGATCAGGTTAACGAAATCATTCCAGTCAATGTCGTCCGGCGCGGTAATGGCCAATTGACGCTCTACTCAACCGGTGGGGTTATGTTGTTGGATGGCAAAGCGTCGGAGCTGAGCTTTACTCCGTCGCGGGATATCCTTCCGCACATGACACTGGGCAATGCACTGATTTCCGGCCTTGAGGTCAATGGCAAGGTGATTGACACCAGCCCGGACGGGCCACTTCGGGGTGGCATGCTTACAGCCCAGTTCGAAATCCGGGATGTAACAGCTGTGGAAGCGCAAGAGGATCTTGACACAATGGCCGCTGATCTGATCGAGCGGTTTCAGGATCCTGCACTGGATGCCACCATTGGCGTCGCCGACGCCGGCATCTTCACGGATGATGGCGGTTTCTATGACCCGGCAAACTTCGTCGGTATCTCTAACCGCATTGAATTGAATGATCTGGTGGCCTTGGATGGCACCGGAGAAACATGGCGGTTCCGCGACGGCCTATATGCAGCGGGTCAAGGTGATCCAGGTGATTCCAGCTTGCTGCAGGCTTACTCCGACACGTTGAACACCACCCGGACGGTATCTTCTGTCGGGCTAGGCACAGCGAACATGACAGCCTCGACGCTGAGTGCAAACCTGTTGTCGCGGTTCGCCCAGGACAATGAAACAGCGTCACGCGCATCGACCTTTGCGGCGGCCAGTTTCAACGAATTGAGCCAAGCGGAACTGGGGCTTGGCGTTGATACGGATGCTGAATTGCAGAACCTGTTGCTGGTGGAAAAGTTCTACCAGGCCAATGCCCGGGTGATCAGCGTTGTCGACGAACTTATGGATACACTATTGAGGATCTGACGCATGATTTTGAATTCCTATGGTGATATGGCGCAGCACCTCTTTCTCCGCAGCCGCAATGCGGAATTGCAGCAGAATATAACCACGCTCTCCGAAGAGTTTGCTACCGGAAAATCGTCCAACCTGACCGAGCGTCTGGGCGGTGACTATACCTATCTGGCGGATCTCGAAAACTCCTTGAACCGGCTCGACAGCTATATGGTCGCCAATAGCGAAGTGCAGCTGTTTGCCACCACGACCCAAGGCAGCCTTGATAAGGTTCAGAGCCAGGTGCAAGCGATGCGGAATGACATCCTGACACTGTCACCTGCTATTGACGTGGAAAATGCAGAGCAGTTTGGAAGCCAAGCGAAGCAAAGAATATCCAGTGCAATCAACCTGCTGAATTCATCTGTTGGCGGGCGGACAATCTTTGCAGGCACTGCGACGGATACCAAGCCGCTTAATGACACCGGCACCCTTATGAGTTCCATCCTCACTGAGGTCTCCGGATTGACGACAAGCAATGACATTATTCAAGCCGTGAAGGACTGGTTTGATGATCCAGCTGGCTTCGACACTGTCATGTACAGCGGTTCCACTACATCGCTGCAGCCTGTCACCGTGGGCGAGGGTGAACAGGTTACACTGGGCATCCGCGCTGATGACGACAACCTAAAACATGCGTTGCAGAGCTACGTCATTACAGCTTTGGCAAATGAACCCAGTCTCGGTTTGACGGACGATGTGAAAATTGACCTGGTCCGCCAGGCCAGCAGCGAACTTACGGATAGCGTGGACAATCTGATCCAGTTGCAAGCGGATGTCGGCTTTATCGAAGGCCAGCTTGAAGCGGTGAACACCCGCAATGAAGCTTCGAAAACCAGCTTGAGCATTGTCAAAAACAACCTGGTCTCAGCTGATCCTTATGAAACCTATACACGGTTGGAAGAAGCGCAAACACAGCTTGAAGGTCTTTATACAATCACTTCGCGCAGCTCGCAGCTCTCATTGTTGAACTATCTCTGATGCTGGTATTTCTTCGCCTCTTTTTCACTTGCCTGTTCCTGCTGCCCGCAGTGGCGCAGGCAAATACCATCCGTCTCAAGGACCTGGTCGAATTTGATGGCGTCCGCGGCAACGATCTGGTCGGTTACGGCCTGGTCGTCGGCTTGGACGGCACCGGTGACGGGCTGCGGAATTCGCCATTTACCGAAGAAATCATGTCCAACATACTGGAGCGGCTAGGTGTCAATGTGACCGGTGAGCAGTTCCGGCCAAAAAACGTTGCTGCAGTCTTTGTAACCGCCACACTGCCGCCTTTTGCCCGGGTTGGAAGCACCATTGATGTAACAGTGTCAGCTATCGGTGATTCCAAGAGCCTCCTGGGCGGCACCCTGATCATGACACCGCTCAATGCTGCGGACGGGCAGATTTATGCCGTCTCCCAAGGTACAATTCTGGCGGGTGGAGCGGTTGCCGAAGGTAACGCGGCCACGGTAACCCAAGGGGTGCCAACGGCTGGTGTGATCCCTTCGGGCGCCCGGGTCGAACGTGAGATCGGCTTTGATCTGTCTTCTCTTAGCTCCATGCGTCTGGCCCTGCGGGAGCCGGATTTCACTACTGCTGGCCGGATTGAACGGGCGATCAACGATGAGTTTGGCCGCAACGTTGCCCTGATGCGGGATTCCGGAACTGTCGAGATCGATATCAAGCGAACAAATACCCGTTCGACGGCTCACGCCGTGGGCCGGATCGAGAATATCCTGGTTGAACCTCAGCGCAAGGCGCGGGTTGTGGTGGATCAGCGTTCCGGTACGATTGTGATGGGCAGCGACGTGCGGATTTCCCGTGTTGCTGTGGCTCAAGGAAACCTCACTTTGCGGATCGAAGAGACGCCGCTGGTGGTGCAGCCCAATCCCTTCGCAAATGGCGAATCGGTTGTTGTTCCACGCACAGGTGCAGCTATTGAGGAAGAAGAGGGCGTCCAACTTGCCGAAGTGCCGGAGACGACTTCGCTGTCCGAAGTCGTGGCAGGTTTGAATGCCTTGGGCGTGTCGCCGCGGGACATGATCGATATCCTCAAAAGCCTGAAAGCGGCCGGCGCATTGCATGCAGAATTTGTCGTCCGTTAGGCCGGTTAAAGCGGACTAGTGAAGAGCCCTGGCTTTGCTTGCAAAAGCCAGGGCTTTTTTTGTGTATCGCGACATGCCGGCGGGACGTAGAATGTTTAACAAGCCCCCAAACTCATGCATGGTTTCGCTTGGGCGGGGATGTTCTCACATCCGCTCGAATTTCGCGGCCCGTGCAACTTGAAAGTTGCAAGAACTAAATACCAAGTCCTGGCCTTGGCGCCGCAGAAGGCGAGGTTAGTTGTGACAATTACAAGGGGTTGCTCCTGACCTGCTCCCCGGAAATGTCCGCGTTTTGACGTTAGCCTGTTCTCTACGCGTGGAGACAGACAACGCGGAAAAGCCGTTTCAACGAAGAGCAGGTTATTGGCATCCTGAAGGAACACCAAGTCGGCATTGGGGCCAAGGAGCTGTGCCGCAAGCATGGCATCCACTGCCCGGCAGGACATTGCGCAGCAATGTCCCGAGAGGGGCGATGGCACGTACTCCAAGCGGCGCTCGAAGGATGGCGGCATGGAAGTGTCTGAGGCCAAACGGTTGAAGGCACTGGAGGCTGAGAACGCAAAGCTCAAGAAGATGCTGGGAAAAAACTTCTGAAGCCCGGTGCAAGGCGAATAGCGGCGGACTGGGCCATGGCAGAGAAGAATTGCGGCTAGCAGCGGGCCTGTGCCCTGGCCGGGATTGATCCGCGCGTCTATCTCTGAATGCTGGTCAGCGACAACGTCTTATGTCGGGAAATTCCAGTTACTTAGGTCAGCAGGTCATGGAGCATCCGGAGTTCCGGACGCCCTGACAGGTTTGCCCAGACGGGTTCTGCCGTCAAGAAATGATCTCTTCCATAGCAAACACAGGGGACGCGCCCTGGCGGTCTTCACCGTCCTTAAACCGAGTCCCCAAATCCCAAGCAGAAAGCCCGAACGTTACCTACGCGGTCAGCGAATTGTCTCCACGGCTGCTGCAGAGAGAGGTCCTTCCGCCTGGGCTCACCCCTCGAAGAAGGGGCGATAGGGTTCGCCGTGTTTGACCACGGCGTGAACAGTGCGCGCCATCTTGGCAGCAATCGCGGTATAGCCTTGCGGCGCAGATTGGCATTGTGCCGGTCCTTGGAGATGTAACGCTCGAACTTGTCGCGGAAGCTGTTCGTCTTATTCAACGCGGCCGTCTGGCCCGCCATCCAGAGTGTGCGCCGGCGCCGGGCATTGCCATATTTGGAGATCTTGTTTTGCCCGCGGAACATCCCTGACTGTACGGTGGCAAGATCGCTCTCGGCAGATTGCTGTGCAATCGCCTTCCGGGTAATGCATGCCGCAGATCTTAAGGAACTGGCGGTGATGCCGGAAACGGCGCAGATCACCTGCTTCAGCCAGGATGGTCATTGCGTTGATCGGGCCGATGCCGGGAATGGTCGTCAGCAGCTGATAGTCAGGCAGATCGGACAGGAGCTCGACGGATCGCGCCTCAATCTCATCGCGCTGCCGGATCAGGCTGCGGCATTCGGCGAGAACGAGGCGGAACATGCGCACTGCGTCGGAATCCGGGCGGACAGGAAGCCCGACTAGATCCGCGGAAGTCGTGTAAATAACTGAAAACAGGCGTTCTTTGGAAACCTTGCGGCCAACGACTTGCCAAGCATCGGCGATGAAAGCCTGCCGGCTCATGGCCGGGATCATGTGTGGCGACGGGTACTTCTCGAGAAACGCCAGGAACCAATCCGTCCGGGAGCTTCTGTGAAACCGCTCGGCTTCGGGAAAATACAGAGGCAGGCAATGGGTCAGGATGCGGTGCCAGAGTTCGGTCTTCGACCGCGAAACGATCTCGTGGGTCTTTGACAGTTCCTGAATGTCAGCGGTTCCGGTGGCCAGCGGATCATGGAAGAACTGCACGGCCCCGATCTCCAGCATGTGAAGAATGACCTGGGCGTCCTTCGGGTCGTTATTGTTCCAGCTGTTGTGCAGGGCCTCCCGCGTCCGGGCCAAGCCCACGGAGGACACGAGCTTCAGCTCGAACCCCGCCTGGCCGAGATCTCGAACCCCGCCTGGCCGAGATGATGCGCCAATGCCCGATGATAGTTGCCGGTTGCTTCGAACCCGATCCTAACCGGCAAGCCGTAACCGGAAAGAGCCGCCATCAAACGCCCGAAGTCATCCTGAGTATTGGTGATGGTCATGCGGCGGCGGCGCTTCTTGCCGGGAGCACTGATCAGAACTTCGTGGCGGTGTTTGGAGATGTCGATGGCGACCAATAAGGTCGGCGCAGTAGATTAGGCGGCGGTCATAGCCGGTCTCAACAGTGGTTTGGGTTACGCAAAACCACTGTTGAGACCCGAGGCCCGGTTATGGCCACCCGCTGCGCGATTTGAGGGCTGCGCGCGTGGCTATAACCTCTCAGCGGCTAATCCTCCCGACGTGCTATGGGACAGAACTGACGTCGAATGCCATACTGAAACGGAAGGAGGAACGGTCTGTCGAGAGGTACTGCATCGCGTCCGGCAAGCCTGTGCAAAACGGCTTCGTGGAAAGATTCAAAGGCCGTCTTCGCCTGGAGTGCGATCTGTAATCGGGGGCTGTTGGTCAAGTGTGATCGGCTTCGGTTCCGTCATGGGGCCATGCTTCTGTCCGCGGCCGGCCCGTCGCAGGGCGCGCCGCATGTTGGCGGTCGAAGGTGAGGCGGACCATGCTAATCGGCGGGCTTGCGAGATTGCGCGCAGAAGCAGCGCCAGGCATACGTGCGGCCTTCGCCTGATCCCCGTCCCTGATGGGACCCTTGCCAAAGCCCTGGGCGAACTGGCGCCAGGGCTTCGGGGTCAGACCATGCAGCGGCTCCCCAGCGGAAAGGGGCGTCGTCGCGCCACATGCGATGCAATACGACGGCGAGCTTGCGCGCCACCGCAATCTTCGCCTTCTTCAGACTGCTCCGCTTTGCGATCCTCAAGCCCCAGGCCCGGATCGACGTCCATTGGCGCGAGCGGGTGAGCATGACGTGGGCCGCAGTGAAGAGCGCCGTGCGAGTGAAGGCATCGCCGGACCGGCTGATGCGCCCCCTCACGCCGGTCTCTCCAGACTGGTATTGTCTCGGTGTCTGGCCAAGGTGAGCTCCGACATCACTCGAGCGCCGGAAGCGCCCCGGGTCGTCGATCGTCGCCTTGAAGGCCAGTGCCGTGACCGGGCCAGAGCCGTGACCGGGCCAACTCCGGGGATGATCATGAACCCGCGGCAGAGTTCGTCGTTGGCGGTGAGACGCAAAAGCGCCCTGTGGAGTTCGGCAAGTTGCGTCTGCATCTCGGTGCACCGGCGAAGCAATGCGGACATACAGAGCTCGAGGTTCGGGCGCCCCTCCACAAGTTCACGCACCCGGGCCTCGAAGTCCCCCGCCGCGATACGGTCGGCCTTCAGCCCGAATGGGCGCAGAAGTCCGCGGATCTCGTTCTCGTGGTCGCGCAGCTTGTTGACGAAAAACTCGCGCGACATCAGGAGCGTGCGCATCTCCTGGCTCACCGTCGACTGCACGTGGACAGCCTTGAACCAGCCCGAGCGGATGAGTTGCGCCAGAGACCGGGCGTCATTGCGGTCATTCCTGTTGCGGTTCATGGCCGCCATCGCCGCCTTGGCATGTCGCGCTTCAATGCAGACTGCGGGCAAGCTTGCGCTCGTGAGGCGGTTGTAAAGCCACTGCGGCTATGGCCCGGCTTCGAAACCAACTCGCCCGAAAGTGCCGTCGATACCAGCCAGCACTTTGCCGATGTCGGGACCGCCTTTGCCTCATGGATCATTCCGCACTCGGCATCGGCAACACAGATGCTGGTCATCTCGAGTGAGACGTCGAGGCCCACATACAATACTCTGGTTATGGTCGTTCTTACGGACTGTTGTGACTGCAAATGTCGCGTTGTTTGCTGGCGCCCAGGTGGTTTTCCTGCCAGGATTCGATGCGGATGCGATCCTAGATGCACTGCCGCCGTCTTTCAGTTGCCGGGGTTGAGGCGCGGATCATGAAGGACGTTGCAGGGGCGCCTGGCGGAGAGATCGGCGTGCTGGAGGTGCGCGGAGCCAACGCGTTCCAGGGCTATTGGCAGGTGCCGGAGAAAACCGCCGAAGAGTTGCGGCCGGACGGCTGGTTCATCACCGGCGATATGGCCAGGACTGATGCTGAAGGCTATGTCACCATTGTCGGACGCGTGAAGGATCTGGTCATCACCGGCGGCTTCAATGTCTACTCCAAGGAGGTGTCGAGTCTGATCGACGGTCTGCCCGGTGTGCTGGACAGCGCGGTGATTGGCGTGCCGCATCCGGATTTCGGAGAGGCCGTGGCGGTGCTGGAGGGCGCAGGCACCAGTTCAGAAGACATCAAAACGGCGCTGTCTGGCCAGCTGGCCAAGTTTAAGCAGCCCAAGGACGTTATCCTGTTGGAGGCCCTGCCGCGCAACACCATGGGCAAGGTGCAGCAGAAAGCCCTGCGCGAGGTATACGCAGGGCTGTTTGTCTGAACAATGCAGGGCGCCGCCCGTGCAGCAAGCGGCACAGTTGTTTAGTTCTGATGCGCCGCAGGGCGCGCCTCTTCCCCGCGCCATTCCCGCATCGCCTGCACCAGGATCTGGAAGGCGGAGCTTAGGAACAGCCCGCCCATGATGCCGGCCACAATCAGGTCCGGCCAGCCGGTCGCCGTGCCCCAGACACCAAACGCGGCAATCATCACCGCCACATTGCCGATCGCATCATTGCGCGAGCAGAGCCAGACAGAGCGCACATTGGCGTCGCCATCCTTGTAGCGTGCCAGCAGCATCACCGAAATCAGATTGGCCGCCAGCGCCATAAAGCCAATCACCCCCATGATCTGCGCCTGCGGCACATCGACAAAAAACACCTGATAAACGGTAGAGCCAAACACCCACAGACCCATCAGCAACAGGCTGATGCCCTTGCCCAGGGCCGCCAGTGCCCGGGTGCGCAGGGTGGCGCCGATCACTGCCAGCGAAATACCATAGGTCAGCGCGTCGCCCAAAAAGTCCAGCGCGTCCGCCTTCAGCGCTTGGCTGCCCGACAGCTGGCCCGCGCTCATTTCCACCGCAAACATGCCGGCGTTTATGACGATTACCAGCCAAAGCCTGCGTTTATAATCTGCCGAGACCCCGTCAAAACGGGCGTTGTGATTGCAGCAGCCTGCCATTTCTCTTGTCCTCATTCCTGATTCGAGATCAATGTAGGGCCTCTAGTCACTAGAGCTTCAAGAGGTTCCGCAGATGTTTTCCATCGGTCAGCTGTCCAAGGCCACCGGCGTAAAGGTTCCCACCATCCGCTATTACGAGGAGATCGGTCTGCTGCCGCAGCCCGGTCGCAATGCCGGCAACCAGCGCCGCTACGGGCGGGATGGAATGAACGCGCTGGGTTTCATCAAACATGCTCGCGACCTCGGTTTCCCGCTGGAAGATATCAAGTCTTTGATGGGACTGGACGGGAATCTCGGAGATGACTGCGCCGAAGCCGACCGCATTGCCCGCAGTCAGCTGGCCAATGTCCAAGACCGGATCCGCAAGCTGGAGCAGCTGGCGGCGGAGCTGGAGCGGATCAGCCATCTTTGTGACGGCGGCAATGGCGGCTGCTGCAAGGTGCTGACGGCTCTCGGTGACCACAGTCAATGCTCGGGCGATCACAGCTGAGAGTGTTTTCCCATCTCGGCTGCCGGGAAACCCGCTGTTAGAGCCGTATACTCAGCCGATCCTGCCTTGATTCTCACCAATCTGGCCACGGTGCAACAGCAGGTGGTCCAGGATCACGCAGGCCATCATCGCCTCGGCCACCGGTACGGCGCGGATGCCGACGCAGGGGTCGTGGCGGCCCTTGGTGATGACCTCCACTGCCGAGCCGTCCTTGCGGATCGACTGGCGCGGGGTGAGGATCGATGACGTCGGTTTCACCGCAAAACGCACAACCACATCCTGCCCGGTGGAAATCCCGCCCAGGATACCGCCGGCGTGGTTGGAGGAATACTCCGGCCCGTTTTCGCCCATGAATATCTCATCGGCATTTTCCGAGCCCTTGAGGCGCGCGGCATTCATGCCCTCGCCGATCTCCACGCCCTTCACGGCGTTGATCGACATCATCGCGGCGGCCAGATCAGTGTCCAGCTTGCCATAGACTGGTGCGCCGATGCCTGCGGGGACATTGCGGGCGACAACTTCGACAACGGCGCCCACCGAGTCATGCGCCTTGCGCAGACCTTGCAGGTAATCTTCCCACTCCTGCACGGCGCCGGCATCGGGGATCCAGAAGTCATTCTGCTCGATCGCATCCCAGTCGAACCGGCTGCGGTCGATCTCCAGCTCACCCATTCGGGTCATATAGCCCTTGATCTCCAGCCCCGGCACCAGCGCCTTGATTGCTTCACGTGCAACACCGCCCGCTGCAACCCGCGCTGCGGTTTCGCGCGCCGAGGAACGGCCGCCGCCGCGGTAGTCGCGGTTGCCGTATTTCTGGAAATAGGTGATGTCAGCATGGCCCGGACGGAAGGTCTGGGAAATCTCGCCGTAATCCTTGGACCGCTGGTCGGTGTTTTCGATCATCAGCTGAATCGGGGTGCCGGTGGACATGCCGTCGAACACGCCGGACAGGATTTTTACCGCGTCAGGCTCATTGCGCTGGGTGGTGTTCTTGTTCTGGCCGGGGCGGCGCTTGTCGAGCCACTGCTGCAGTATCTCCGGCTCCAGCGGCACATTCGGCGGACAGCCGTCCACGGTGGCGCCAAGCGCGGGCCCGTGGCTTTCGCCCCAGGTGGTGACGCGGAAGAGGTGTCCAAAGCTGTTCATCGACATGAGGCGCGGTCTCCTTTGCGGGACGTGCTTAGCGGGCAGGGGCCTGTGCCTCAAGAGGATTCCTGTGCGGCAACGCGGGCCGGGGCGCTGCCCCCGCCGCCTGCGGCGGCTCCCCCGGGATATTTTCAGCCAGAGGAACTGAGGGGGCGCTGGCTGCGGTCCAGTTTGCCAAGGGCCATAAGTCCTGGCGGGGCTTTGGCTTGTGTTCGCGGCGCCTGGAGCATAAGGTCCGCGCGACCTCGGGGTGCGCAGCAGCGCTGAGATGAAACCCGTTGAACCTGAACCGGATCACACCGGCGGAGGGAAGGTACTGGACAGCCTCCACCCTTGCCCAACGCCGCAAAGGAGGATGGCTTGAAACATCTTGTTTTTGCCGCGGGACTGCTTGGCGCCTCGGCGGCTTTTGCCGAAACGCCGGAACTTACCGTGTATACCTACGACAGCTTTGTCTCCGACTGGGGCCCCGGACCGGCAGTTGAAAAGGCGTTCGAAGATGTCTGCGGCTGCGATCTGAAACTGGTCGGCGCGGGCGACGGCGCCGCGTTGCTTGCGCGGGTGAAGCTGGAGGGCGAGCGCTCGGACGCAGACGTCGTTCTGGGTCTCGACACCAATCTGACCGCGGCGGCCAAGGAAACCGGCCTGTTTGCGGATCATTCGGTCAGCGCCGAATTTGCGCTGCCGGTCGCATGGAACGACGCGACCTTTGTGCCTTATGACTGGGGCTATTTTGCCTTTGTTCATAACGCCGATGCAGCGGTACAGGCGGATTTCCCGTCGGATTTCAAGGCGCTGGCAAGCAGCGACATGAAGATCCTGATCCAGGATCCGCGCTCCTCGACCCCCGGTCTGGGCCTGCTCCTGTGGGTGAAAGCCGCCTATGGCGATGAGGCGCCGGAAATCTGGAAGGGTCTCTCTGACAACGTTGTCACCGTGACCAAGGGCTGGTCCGAGGCTTACGGCATGTTCCTGGAAGGCGAGGCCGACATGGTGCTTTCCTACACCACCTCGCCCGCCTATCACCTGATTGCTGAGGAAGACGGCTCCAAGGCGGCTGCCGCCTTTGACGAGGGTCATTACATGCAGGTGGAAGTTGCAGGCAAACTGGCAAACACCGATCAGTCTGAGCTGGCCGACCAGTTTCTGGAATTCATGGTTTCCGACGCCTTTCAGTCGATCATTCCGACCACCAACTGGATGTACCCTGCTGTGACACCGGCTGCGGGTCTGCCGGAGGGTTTCGAAACGCTGATCGCGCCAGGCAAGTCCTTGCTGCTGAGCGAAACTGAAGCGGCAGAGGTGCGGGATGCAGCGCTTGGCGAATGGCTGGACGCGCTCAGCCAGTAAGCTCCGTTCCCGGAATCAGCGCGGCACTGCTTGTCGTCGCGCTGATCTTGGGAACCTTGGGTGCTGTGGCACTCAGGGCCGAGGCCGGAACCGGATTTGGTGCCAGCGACTGGGCGGCGTTGCGGTTCACGCTCACTCAGGCCGGCTTGTCGGCGCTGCTGAGCGTCGGTCTGGCGATACCCGTGGCCCGCGCATTGGCGCGGCGACGGTTTCCAGGGCGGGCATTGCTGATTGCCCTGCTTGGCGCCCCCTTCATTCTGCCGGTGATTGTTGCCATTCTGGGCCTTCTGGCGGTGTTTGGCCGGGCTGGCTGGCTGAGCAGCTTTTTCGGCCTGTTCGGGCTGGAGCCGGTGCAAATTTATGGCCTGCACGGCGTGGTCCTGGCACATGTCTTCTTCAACCTGCCGCTGGCGACTCGGCTGATCCTGCAGGGCTGGCAGGAAATCCCGGCCGAACGCTTCCGTTTGGCCGCGCAGTTGGATGCCGGTCCGTGGGCGATGTGGCGGCTGCTAGAGGGGCCGATGCTCCGGCGGGTGGCGCCGGGTGCTTTGGCTGTCGTCTTTGCCATCTGCCTTTCCAGTTTTGCGGTTGCGCTGACCCTTGGCGGCGGCCCCAGGGCGACCACGATCGAGTTGGCCATCTATCAGGCGTTCCGCTTTGATTTCGACCTGGGCCGGGCTGCGCTTTTGTCGGGGTTGCAGTTATTGCTGACCGGCGCAGCTGCGCTTGCCGCGCTGCGGGTGTCGGCGGGCGAAGGGTTCGGTGCCGGCCTTGACCGCGCGGTGCGGCGCTGGGACGGGCAGGGGGCTGTGGCGCGCTGTCTTGACACCGTTTGGATTACCCTTTCAGCTGGTTTCTTACTGCTGCCGCTGGCAGCGATCGTGCTGGCCGGACTGCCCGGGCTTGCTGACTTGAAGGGCACGGTATGGCAGGCCGCGGGGAACTCCATTCTGGTGGCTGCAATTAGCACTGTAATCCTTCTTGCGTTGGCCTTGCCGATGGCGGCTGCGGTTGCAGCTGGCCGGAACAGCCTGACCGAACTGTCGGGCATTCTTGGGCTTGCGGCCTCTCCATTGGTGATTGGCACCGGGCTGTTCATCCTGGTCTACCCCGTCGCAGACCCCTTTGCCCTGGCGCTGCCGGTGACGGCGCTGGTCAACGCGGTGATGGCGCTGCCTTTTGCAATGCGCATCCTGGTTCCCCGTGCGCGGGAGGTGCTGGGGCGCTATGGCCGGTTGTCGCTGTCGCTGGACATGCAGGGCTGGGCCTTTGTGCGCCGGGTCTATCTGCCCCGGATGCGGGCGCAGACAGGGTTTGCCGCGGGCCTGGCTGCGGCACTGTCGATGGGGGATCTGGGCGTGGTAACGCTGTTTGCCGATCCGGATTTCGCAACGCTGCCCTTGCAGATTTACAGGCTGATGGGGGCCTACCGGATGGAGGCCGCAGCGGGTGCTGCATTGCTCCTGCTGGTGTTGTCGATGGGTGCGTTTTGGATTTTGGACCGCGGAGGGCGCTGGCATGCTGAGGCTTGAGAATTGCCGGATCATGAACGGCGGCTATGTGGTAGAGGCGGATCTTGAGATCGCGCCGGGTGCCTGCGTCGCGGTGATTGGTCCATCGGGTGCCGGTAAGTCCACGCTGGTGGAAGCAGTGGCCGGTTTCCTGCCGGTCACCCGTGGGCGCGTCTCTTGGAACGGCTCAGACCTGACCGGCAGGCCGCCGGGCAAGCGGCCGGTCGCCATGCTGTTTCAGGACGGCAACCTGTTTCCGCATCTGACCGTGGCGCAGAACGTCGGTCTGGGGCTGCATGCGAACCTGCGGCTTAACCAGGCGGAGTGGCAAAAGATTGACGCAGCGCTGATCCGGGTTGGTCTTGGCGGCATGGGGGGGCGGAAACCTGCGGCTCTGTCCGGCGGGCAGCAAAGCCGGGTGGCCCTGGCACGGGTACTGGTGCAGGGCCGCGATATCCTGCTGCTGGATGAACCTTTTGCGGCACTTGGTCCGGCGCTGAAGGCAGAGATGCTGGATCTGGTTGCGGAACTGGCGCGCGAAAGCGGCGCCACGGTGCTGATGGTCAGCCATGATCCGAATGACGCGCGCCGGATTACGGGTCAAGTTGTGCTTGTGGCGGATGGCAAGGCGCATCCGCCGCAGGGAACGGCGGACTTGCTGGACAATCCGCCGCCCGCGCTAAAGGCCTATTTGGGTTAAGCAGCCAGCGCCGCTGCCCGTGTTTTGCCGATCATCAGCGCGGCATTGGCGGCCTCGCGCCCCTTTTCCACGAAATGCGCGCTGTAAATCGCGTTGTGGTGATCGGTTTCCTGGTACTGATGCGGGGTCAGCGACACCGACAGCACCGGAACCCCGGTGTCCATTCCGGCGCGCATCAGCCCGTCAACCACGGCTTGCGCCACAAAATCATGCCGGTAGATGCCGCCGTCGACGACAAAGGCGGCACAGGCCACAGCTGCGTATTTTCCGCTTTTGGCCAGTTCCTGCGCCAGCAGCGGCATTTCAAAAGCACCGGGGACATCAAAGACATCAACCTGATCCGCCGGGATCAGCTGCTGGAAACCGTCCAGCGCACGGTCCACAATACCGGCGTGCCATTGCGCCTTGATGAAGGCATAGCGGGTGTGTGTCATGTCGTAATCTCCTATAGGTTTGACACGTCACCCAAGGCGATCACGAACGGCAGGCACGCAAAGGGCTAGGCAGCCCGGAACGGTCCTGACGCACGTTCTCTTCCATCCGGACTGTGACCGTCGGCTCTGGAGTTGCACCAGATCTGCTGACACATCTATGCTTGTTCCACAATTTTCCCGAAAACCGGTTCCCACTTTTCGGATTGTGGACACAGACGCCGCTCGCGGGCTTACGGGACTTGGTCCGCTTACCGCCGGTGGGGAATTCCGCCCCGCCCTGAGAACGCCGGGACTTTGCCAAGCAGCAGAGATTCCTGCAAGCGGGAACTGCGCCTAAGGTCAGGTTTCCACCAAGTCATAGTGTTTTATGCTGCGCGACTCGACCAATTCGGCCTCAGCCGGGTCGATGTGCGGACTGGTGTAGTCTTCGCCCGCGAAGGCCTTGAGCGACGCCAGATCCTTCCACACCATCACAAAGCTGAACTCCCGCGGAGTTTCGGTGCGCGGCGCGCCTGGCAGGACAGTAACGATGCCCTTGGTGCCTTTCATTAGCGGAATGGCGGTCTCATGGAAGAACTTGCTGAAATCGGCTTCCTTGCCCGGCCGGATGACAACCTGGAATATCCGCATGATCATTTGAGGGTCCTCCTGACCTTGGCTGAGCCAGACCAGTATAGCACAGTGTGCTGATTGCCCCTTCCCCTTGGCAGGGCATGCAGTAGGCTGCAGCCAAACAGCGGAGGATTTTCCATGAAGCTTACATATTCACCGGCGTCGCCCTTTGCCCGCAAGGTTTTGGTGCTGCTGCATGAGACCGGGCAGATTGAGGATGTTGAAATCCTGAATGTGACCACAACGCCCCTTAGCCCCGGTGCAGAGGTGAAAGCCAGCAACCCGCTGGCCAAAATCCCGGCGCTTGAGCGAAATGACGGACCTGCGCTGTATGACAGCCGGGTGATCTGTGCCTATCTGGACGACCGGGCCGGCGGCAGGCTGTATGGCGGCGGCTGGGACAGTAAGGTTCTGGAAGCCACCGCCGATGGCATTATGGATGCGGCGATCTTGATGGCCTATGAAAAACGCCTGCGCCCTGAGGAAAAACAATGGGATGGCTGGCTGGATGCGCAGCGCAGCAAGGTGCTGGGCGGCTGTGCCGCGCTGAATGCGCGCTGGATGAGCCATTTGCAGGGGCCGCTTGATATTGGCCAGATCGCGGTGGCCTGTGCGCTGGGATATGTGGACTTGCGCCACCCTGATGCGGGCTGGCGCCAGGGCAACGAGGCACTGGCGGAGTGGTTTGCGGGCTTCGAATCGCGCCCCTCCATGCAGGCCACAAAACCGCCGGCGGGCTGAGCGCGCCTCTTGATCATGACAGGTGCCGCACCGATATGGGTGCGGCACGGTCACACAGTGGTGACAGAATTGCCGTCTGCGGCTTTCTGCGCGCCTATGACCGCTGGACGAATGCCCTTCTCCCCGCTAGACACGCGCCAGAGTCACTGCGAGCAATCGCGGTGCATGCGCATGTTTGCCCTAAACGGGCGCTGGAATTGGAGAAAACCTCGTGTCCCACGCAGAAGACCACGAAGGAACCCGGAGAGATTTCCTCTACTACGCCACTGCCGGCGCCGGGGCAGTGACCGCGGGTGCCGCCGTATGGCCCCTGGTCAATCAGATGAACCCCTCCGCCGACGTGAAAGCGCTGTCCTCGATCCTGGTCGATGTCAGCGGCGTAGAAGTAGGCACGCAGATCTCGGTCATGTTCCTTGGCAAGCCGGTGTTCATCCGCCGCCGCACCCAGGAAGAGATTGATGAAGCCCGCGCCGTGGAGCTGTCCGAACTGATCGACCCGCGGTCGGAAAACCCGAACAAGCCGGGTACTGACGCGGCTGACGCGAACCGCACCATGGACGAGGCCGGCGAATGGCTGGTGATGATGGGTGTTTGCACCCACCTGGGCTGTGTGCCGCTGGGCGACGGTTCCGGCGATTTCCACGGCTGGTTCTGCCCCTGCCACGGTTCGCACTACGACACCGCAGGCCGCATCCGTAAAGGCCCGGCGCCTGAGAACCTGCATGTGCCGGTGGCTGAGTTCACCGACGCCAACACCATCAAGCTGGGATAAGGAAACGCGCTCATGTCCGGTATTCCGCACGACCATTACGAGCCGAAGACAGGCGCAGAAAAGTGGCTGCACAGCCGCCTGCCCATCGTCGGTCTTGTCTACGACACAATCATGATCCCCACCCCCAAGAACCTGAACTGGTGGTGGATCTGGGGCATCGTCCTGGCGTTCTGCCTGGTGCTGCAAATCGTCACCGGCATTGTCCTGGTGATGCATTACACGCCGCATGCCGATCTGGCCTTTGCCTCGATCGAGCACATCATGCGCGACGTGAACGGCGGCCATATGCTGCGTTACCTGCATATGAACGGCGCCTCGCTGTTTTTTGTTGCTGTCTACATCCATATCTTCCGCGGCCTGTTCTACGGCTCCTACAAGGCGCCCCGCGAGATCATCTGGATTGTCGGCATGCTGATCTACCTGATGATGATGGGCACCGCCTTCATGGGCTATGTGCTGCCTTGGGGGCAGATGTCCTTCTGGGGCGCCACCGTGATCACCGGGCTGTTCGGCGCGATCCCGTTCATCGGCGAGCCGATCCAGACCTGGCTCTTGGGCGGACCGGCGGTGGACAACGCCACCCTGAACCGCTTCTTCTCGCTGCACTACCTGCTGCCGTTTGTGATTGCAGCCTTGGTGATCATCCACATCTGGGCCTTCCACACCACCGGCAACAACAACCCCACCGGTGTTGATGTCCGTAAAGGCTCCAAGGCTGAAGCAGAAAAAGACACTCTGCCGTTCTGGCCGTACTTCGTGATCAAGGACTTCCTGGGCCTGGCCGTTGTGCTGGTGGTCTTCTGGGCGATCGTCGGCTTCATGCCGAATTACCTGGGCCACCCGGACAACTACATCGAAGCCAACCCGCTGGTGACCCCGGCGCACATCGTTCCGGAATGGTACTTCCTGCCGTTCTACGCGATCCTGCGCGCCTTTACCTCGGAAGTGTGGGTGGTTCAGTTCGCCTCCTTCGTGACCGGAGGCATTGTCGACGCCAAGTTCTTTGGTGTTCTGGCGATGTTCGGTGCAATTGCCGTGATGGCACTGGTGCCCTGGCTGGACACCTCGCGCGTCCGTTCGGGCCGTTACCGTCCGATGTTCAAATGGTGGTTTGCCCTGCTGGTGGTCGATTTCTTTGCCCTGATGTGGCTGGGTGCGATGCCGGCGGAAGAACCCTATGCATCGTTCTCGCTGATCGCATCGGCCTATTGGTTCGGCTACTTCCTGGTGATCCTGCCGCTGCTCGGTGTGATCGAGAAGCCGACGGCTCAGCCTGCCACCATCGAAGAGGATTTCGACGCCCACTACGGCAAGAAGTCTTCTGCTGAAGCCACTCCTGCCGAGTAAGAAGAAGGAACACCTCGCAATGTTCAAGAAACTGGCAACCGGTGCCGCCTTCGCTCTGGCCATGATCCCTGCTGCGTCCTACGCAGCAGGCGGCGGCGAACAGCACATCACCGACTACGCCTTCTCGTTTGAAGGCCCGTTCGGAACTTATGACCGCAACCAGCTGCAGCGCGGCCTGCAGATCTACACCGAAGTTTGCGCAGCCTGTCACGGGCTGAAGCTGGTGCCGTTGCGCACCCTGGGCGACGAAGGCGGCCCGCAGCTGCCTGAGGATCAGGTGCGTGCCTACGCGGCCGACAACTTCAGCGTTTATGATGCGGCACTGGATGAGGACCGTCCGGCCAAGCCGGTCGACCACTTCCCGGAAAACAACAACGCCGGCGCCCCGGACCTCAGCATGATGGCCAAGGCGCGTGCGGGTTTCCACGGCCCCTACGGTTCGGGTTTGAACCAGCTGTTCAAGGGCATGGGCGGCGCCGAGTACATCGCCTCTTTGCTGGCTGGCTATACCGGTGAAGAAAAGGAAGAGGCTGGCACCATCTTCTATCAGAACACTGCCTTCCCGGGCGGTTGGATTTCGATGGCGCCGCCGCTGTCGGATGAGCAGGTGGAGTTTGCGGACGGCCATGCCAATGACGTGGATGCCATGGCGCAAGACGTCGCGGCCTTCCTGATGTGGACTGCTGAACCTAAGATGATGGCGCGCAAGCAGGCCGGTTTTGTCGGCGTGCTGTTCCTGACCCTGCTGTCGGTTCTGCTGTATCTGACCAACAAGAAGCTGTGGGCGCCGCACAAGGGTAAAGACTGATCCTTGTCTGACTGACAGATTGAAACATCAAACCCCCGCAAGTGCTGCTTGCGGGGGTTTTTCGTTGTGAGGGGCTCGGGGCGCTGCCCCTCAGCCCTGCGGGCATTCACCCCGGGGTATTCCGGACCAGAAAGAAGCCGACCGGACTGGTCACAACAGCGGGCTGACCACCAGCTGGGGGAGCCCGTTGGAGGTTTTCTGCGGCGAGCGGTCGTCCGCGCCGATCACCGCGGACACCCGTTGGCGCCAGGAGGAAAAGCTGTCGAACTGGACCACGTCCACCGGGGTATCAAACTGCAGGGTAATCCGGCGGTGGCAGTTGATGCCGCAGGCCGAGAGGCCGTGGACATAGCCGGTGTAGGGCTGGCCCAGGTACTGGCCTTCAACACGCATCCCGACTTGCAGATCCGGGGTGTTTGAAGCGCGGGCGCTAAGGGTGTTCCAGTCGCGGAAGCCATAGTATTGCGCGATCCGTTCGAGGGCGGTGCTGTGGCTTATGGGCTGGCCCTGGGCCTGTGAATGCTTACGCAGCAGACGCGCTTCGGTCTTGAGCTGCGGAACGGGGGGGAGAGCATGCGGTGGCTGCATGGGGTTACCTTTCGCGTGAAGGGCGCAGTTGCCGATGCAGACAGGGCTCGCGTTGCTATCCGGGCATGCACCCAAGCGTCAGGAAGGATCCTTGTCCGGATTTCACCAAAGCCAAAGGCTGCGAGCGGCGGGTATCCGGGACCTTGTTGAAGTCATAGCGCAGTTCAGACTGCGCTGCAATTGCAGGCAGGCACGCTTGACGGATGAGGAGACCGGAGCGCACCCTTTAGAGGGTGTATCAATATGAGTTGGGAGGCGTTGCAATGAAGGGGCTATCGAATGCAGAGATCCTGCGGGAAGCAATGACCAGATGGAATGGCTGCAAAGCGGGCGATCTGGCCATGTGGGATGACTATACCACCGAGGACATGTGCATGCGTTCGATGGGAGAGGGCGCGCATGGGCTGGATTTCAGTGCTGCACGGAACGGTCGCGCGCAGCTGCGGAGCTATCTGAGTGAGCTGACCAGTGCCTTTGAAATGGAACACTGGACGCTGGAAGAGACGGTCTCGGAGGGCGACCGGGTGGTTGGGCTGGGCACCACGGCCTGGACCTGCAAAGCCACCGGAAAGCGGGTGGAGACGCCTGTTGCCATTGTCTGCCGGTTCCGGGATGGGCGCATCTGCGACCTGCACGAGTTCTACGATTCCGCTTCGGTGGCGGCCGCAACTTGCTGACGCATTCAGCGCGTTGATCAGGCGGTGAGCTGGCTGCCGCTGGCGCCTGTTATGGCGGCGGTGACGATCCGGCCCTCTGGCTGCGGCGCGGCAAAGGCCACCTCGGTGAATTGCTCGGTGCGGCCCATATGCGGGTTTTCCATCAGGATGCGGTGGGTCTGGCCGATCTGATCAGCCAGGTGGCGGGCGACCTGGGCGTCGCCAGCCGCGCGCAGACGGGCGGCGCGCTCCTTGGTGACGTTGCCGTTCACCTGGCTGGGGATCTTTGCGGCCGGGGTGCCGTCCCGCTTGGAATAGGGGAAGACGTGCAGCCATGTCAGGTCGCAGTCTGTGACCAGCTTCAGCGAGTTCTCGAAATGGGCGTCGGTCTCGGTCGGGAAGCCGGCGATGATGTCGGCGCCAAAGGTCATCTCCGGGCGCAGGCGGCGGGCTTCCTCGCAAAACGCGATGGCGTCGTCGCGCAGGTGGCGGCGGGCCATGCGTTTCAGGATCAGATCGTCGCCATGCTGCAATGACAGATGCAGATGCGGCATCAGCCGCGGTTCGGTGGCAATCGCCTGCATCAGGTTATCATCCGCCTCGATCGAATCGATAGATGAGATGCGCAGGCGGGGCAGGTCCGGTACCAGTTTTAGAATGCGCATCACCAGGTCGCCCAAACGCGGCTGTGCGGGCAGATCGGCGCCCCAGGAGGTCAGGTCCACACCGGTCAGAACCACTTCGTTATAGCCCTTGTCCACCAGCCGCTTGATCTGGTCGATGACCACGCCTGCGGGGACGGAGCGGGAGTTGCCGCGGCCATAGGGGATGATGCAGAAGGTGCAGCGGTGATCGCATCCGTTCTGGACCTGCACATAGGCGCGGGAGCGGGTGCCGAAGCCGTCGATCAGATGGCCAGCGGTTTCAGTCACCGACATGATGTCGTCGACCTGCACCTTTTCCGTGGTGCCGATGAAGTCCGGGCCCTTGGCAATCTGCTGCCATGTCTCGGCCTGCATCTTCTCAGTGTTGCCGATGACGCGGGTGACCTCTTCCATCGCGGCAAAGGTTTCCGGCTCGGTCTGGGCGGCGCAGCCGGTCACGATGATGGGGGCCTCGGGGTTTTCGCGGCGCAGCTTGCGGATTTCCTGGCGTGCCTTGCGCACGGCCTCAGCGGTCACCGCGCAAGTATTGACGACCACAGCATTCTCAAGGCCCGCCTGCTGGCTCAATTCCTTCATCGCCTCGGTCTCATAGGCGTTGAGGCGGCAGCCAAGGGTGGTGAACTTGGGTACGCTCATTTCAACGTCTCCAGAAACTCGCGTGTGAAGCTGCCATGGAAGACATGCATGGTCGGGCCGGTCATCCACACGCCGTCCTCGGCCCAGTTGATCCACAGAGTGCCGCCATCGAGATCAACTTGCACCTTGCGCCCTGTCAGCCCGCGGCGGGCCGCAGCAACGGCTGTGGCGCAGGAAGAGGAGCCAGAGGCCAGTGTCACCCCCACACCGCGCTCCCACACGCGCATGCGGATGCGGTCGGGGCCAGTCACCTGGGCGACTTGTACATTGGTGCGCTGGGGGTACAGCGGGTGGTGTTCATAGCGGGGGCCGAATTCCGCGAGCGGGATCAGTTCGGCGTCGTCAACGAAGAAGGTGCAATGCGGGTTGCCCATGCCGGTTGCGGTTGGGCCGCCTTCGATAGGCAGTTCCAATGTGTCCGCTTCTTCGGCCAGCGGAATGTCCTGCCAATCAAGCTGCGGATGTCCCATATTGACCGAAGTAAGGCCATGGTCGGCATCGCGTGCATAAAGGTCGCCGCGGTCCGTAGTCAGATGCAGCCCGGGCTTGCCGCTTTCCACAATCAGGTGGCGCGCCACGCAGCGGGTGGCATTGCCGCAGGCGCCGGAGGTGGAGCCATCGGCATTGTAAAAGGTGAGATGCGCGTCTCCGGGGCCATTCGAGATGACCGTCAGCTGATCAAATCCCACGCCGAACTGGCGGTGGGCGATTCCTTTGGCCATAGCCGGAGTAATGGCAATGTCCTGTGCACGCGCGTCGACAACAACAAAGTCATTGCCCAGCCCGTGCATCTTCATGAAGGGGAGTGCGGTATCTGCTTGGGTGTTCATTCCGGGCATATAGACCTGCGCTGCAGATGAATCCAGTCTTCGGTGAGAAAAGTTGAAAAAAGGGGTTGACCCCCCGCCGCACTGGCCCTAGATACGCCGCCTATCGGGACAGCATGACACAGGCTGCCAGGCAGTTCCGAAGCGAAATAAGTGCTTGATCCTCTTGGAGAAAACGCTTAGACAGCAACGAAGAAGTGGGCCGTTAGCTCAGTTGGTAGAGCAACTGACTTTTAATCAGTAGGTCGTTGGTTCGAACCCAACACGGCTCACCACTTCTTTCAACTACTTACAGGCTGCAGGCGGAAAATGACCGCGCTTACAGCAGCCACCTAGCGACTACGCGGCATAGATTGATGTAGAATGGTGTAGAAAGCGACTGCTTCAGTGCGCTGAGTTTTGCATCGCTGATTGGTGCGTACAGTGTTGTTTTTTGCATTTTGAAGAGCTTTCAGTACACTGACAGCGCACGGCCTGACAGATGGCTGTCAGGCACAGCTTCCCAAAAACAAAGAAATTCTGAAACGCTGCGCATAAAAAGGCGGAGCTTTGTCTGCCTGTACGCAATCACAACACAATTAAACCAATCAGCACGGGAGCTTTCCAAGATGGACAGCACTCTTTCGACGCATGCAAAGTTGGCTGCCGATATGTCTTCCACCTACTTCAAGGTTCACCGCACTGCGTCCAGTCTTGGAGTGAAGAGGGCGTGGACGCCAGAATGGCAGTATCAAGGGCGGCATGAGCACCAAGCTGCATGCGATCTGCGATAACAAAGGAGGCTGTAGAAGATCTTACCATTGAACATCCCCCTTGTGCGCTTTCGAAGCACGGCGAACACAGGCTTTCAGGGAAAACCTGCCCCTGCATGCCTTCACGGCACTGCAGGCAAGGCAGTGATGCGCCCAAGGCTGTCTTGCCTGCTTCTTTGATGCAGGCAACAGGCGCAGTATACTGCTGGATCAGCCGCTCACCGATGACCGCTGTGCGTCATCCCCCATGGAGATCAACAGCGGATCCTCCGCCTGCCGCGCTTTAAAACCCGCCTTTCCAACCACCCCTTTCCAACTAATTTGTGTCAGGGATTGGGCCACGGCGCCGCCTAATGTGGTGCCGGGACCGGTCACGATAAACTGGTCCGGCGCAAACTCATAAGCTGCATTCTGCACCGCGCGGGTGAAGTCATAGGCCTCCACCACCTGACGCCCAAGCGTGTAATCCCACAGCGCCTGTTTATCCGTGGCACCCGGCCACCAGATCTGCCCGCGGCCATCGATCAGCGGCACATCCGGCTGAGAGAACATTTCGGGACTCAGCCGCTTGCGCCCCTCGGCTGCCACCGGTGCTTGCAGCGCTGTATGGAACGCGGCATGGTTGGCCAGCCGCATGGGAAAGCGGTCGTCCAGCACCGGCACCGCGGCCTCAAACGCTGACAGCCCGGCCTCATTCCCGGCCAGCACCAGCATTCCGCCCAAGTCAATCGACAGCCCTAGGTTATGCTCCTCGCGCGCATTGATCTCTGCCGCCAAGTCCAGCAGCCCGGTCTTGCGACGCGGGTTATCCTGCCAATCCGGACCTGCAGAGGGATAGACCAGCTGGCCGCCGATCAGCTGCTGCTGCATCAGCGTGCCCATGGTGTTCACCACCTTGAACCCATCTGCCGCGCTCAACGCTCCGGCTGCCGCCAATGCGGTGTACCAGCCCATGGAATTGCCGGTAACCGCGACAATTTCAATGTCATCCGCCAACGACTGCGCATCTGCCAGCGTTGAGGCATAGATCAATGGCGATGCTATGTCCCCGCGGGAGTACTTTGACATCGAAAACCGGGTTGCCCCGTCGAGCGCCGTGACTTCCTCCTGCCCGGCGTCCTTGCGCTGCGCATCAAATCCGGCGAACAGCGCCGCCTTGTCCGCATGGTGGCGGTGCAGGTACCCCAGCTCCGCCTTGTTGTAAGTGCCCCGTCCCGGGCAGATCAGAACAGCTGTGCGGGTCATGACTTGCCTCCTGCCAGATTCAAGGCAGCTGCAACAATGCTATCCTTCGACGGCAGCGTGGCACCATAGGCCGGCCCAGTGGCAATGAAACAATCACTGGCCGCCACCCGCGCCGTTGGGGCATCGCCTTGTTCCGCAAACAGTGCCATCAGCGCCTCTGACAGGCTGCCTGTGATGCGGCATTCATCGACAACCAGCACATGTCTGCAATCTTTCACCGCCTCCAACAGAGCCGCCTCCGGCAACGGCGCCAGCCAGCGCAGATCCACAATCCGCGCATCCACACCCTGGACCGCCAGTTCCGCCTGCGCCTGGGCCGAAAGATACCGTCCATTGCCATAGGTCACGATGGCCAGATCGGTGCCTTCCCCATGCACACCCGCATCGCCCAAAGCGATCCGCCGGTCCGGCGAGGGGTAGGTCCGCATCCAGCCGCCATCCTTCGCCTCATGCAGGTCCCGCATCGGATACAGCGCAATCGGCTCCACAAAGACCACCACCCGCTGCTCCTCGCGCGCCAGCCGCACCGCCTCGCGCATCATCATTGCAGCCTCAGCCCCATCTGACGGACAAGCTATTACGATTCCGGGAATATCCCGCAGCACCGCCAGAGAGTTGTCATTGTGGAAGTGCCCGCCAAAACCCTTCTGATAGCCAAGGCCTGCAATCCGCAGCACCATCGGGTTGGTGAATTGACCGTCTGAGAAGAAAGGCAAAGTCGCCGCTTCGCCGCGCAGCTGGTCCTCGGCATTGTGCAGATAGGCAAGGAACTGGATTTCCGGGATGGGCACAAACCCATTGTGCCCCATACCAATCGCCAGCCCCAGGATCGACTGCTCATCCAGCAGCGTGTCGATTACCCGGTCCGGTCCGAACCGCTGCTGTAATTTCTGAGACACGCCGTAAACACCGCCCTTGCGGCCGACATCCTCGCCCATCATGACGATTTCGCCATGCTCCAGCATCAAATCCGTCAGCGCCCAGTTGATCAGCCGCGACATCGGTTGCGGCTCCTCCATCGCCCGCATGTCGCTGCCGAACGCCGCCGCCCGCTCCTCTAAGCGCGGGCCATTGGTGGGCGTACAGGTCCGTGTTGGCGGAATCAGGCTGGCAGCTACATCTACTGCCGTCTTCAGATGCGGCCGTGTCACCGCCTCTGCCCGGATTCGCTCCACCCGCGCGCAAGTGCCCGTGTAAATCTTCAGCGCTTCCTTGGGCTGCAGCGCCCCGGCTTCCTTCAGCAGCCGCACCGAATGAAGCAGCGGATCATTGGCTTCATCCGCCTCAACCTCGGTCTTGCTGAGGTAAGTGGTCGGAACATCCGCCCCGGCATGGCCATACAGCCGCACGGTGCGCAGATGCAGGAAGGCCGGTTTCTTGCGGGTCCGCACATACTCTGCTGCCTCTTGCGCCACTGCAAAGGCGTTATAGATATCCAGCCCGTCTGCCTTGAAATACTTGATGCCCGGCCGCTGCGCCATCGAGGCCTCGATCCAGCCCTTCGGCGTTTTTACGGAAATGCCGATACCGTTGTCCTCGCAGACAAACAGCAAAGGCAGCGGCGTCGATTGCACCGAGCTCCAGCCCGCGGTGTTGATTGCCCCCTGTGCGGTCGAATGGTTGGCCGAAGCATCCCCGAAAGAGCACATGACAATGGCGTCTTCCGGCAGCACCTGATGCTCTGGCTGGTGCCGCTTGGCTGCACCGACGGAATAAGCCGCCCCCACCGCCTTGGGCAAATGCGAGGCAATGGTAGACGTTTGCGGCGGGATCATCAGTGTCTTGGAGCCCAGAACCTTGTGCCGGCCGCCTGAGGTTGGGTCTTCGCTGGAACAGGCGAAGGACAAAAGCATGTCCCAGGCAATCCGTTGCCCCGGAACCTGATCCGCCCGGGCAATCTGAAACGCTGCATCACGGTAATGCAGGAAGGCCATGTCGGTCGGGCGCAGGGCCCGCGCCACTGCCGCCATCCCCTCATGCCCCGAGGATCCGATGGTGTAAAACCCCTCGCCCGCTTTTTGCATCGCCCGGCTGGTCAAGTCCAGCGCCCGGCTCAACACCTGTGCACGGAAAGTGCCAACCGCCTCTGATACGGCAAGCGGTCCTGCGGGTGCCGCACCTGCAGGGAAGTCAGCGGCCTTAACCCGGTCCAGGAAATTCTTATGCACGATCTGGGCGCGGTCCATGCGGCCTCCTTGGAATAAACTCTGGGCACATTTATCCGCGAACGCGCCGTCAAAACCAATGAGATTGCCTACTGCTGTCATTCCAAGTTGGAATGCCTTGCTTGCGTCGCCCAGTGTGATCCTGCCACCCTTTCCAACCACATCCGGCAACTTCTCTGACGTGTTGCTGCAAGGCCATCTGCAGCCCGCTGCCTTGCGGTTCATTTGGAACCGGAGGGAGCGCGATGAAGCGATAGCCTCCTCTCGGCAGCATGCGCGTATGTGCCTGCCGGGCAGTGGATACGGAAGATACGAGACGTACTGCGGCTTTCGGCCGAGGGCCTGCCGGCCCGCCGGATGGCGGCGAACCTGGCGATTGGCCGCACCACGCTGCAGGGTTATCTGGAGCGTGAACGAGAGGCAGGCTTAAACTGGCCGCTGCCGCCGGAGATGGCGGATGCCGAGCTTGAACGTCTCCTCTATCCGTGCACTACGATACTGCTGTTCGCCAGTGGGCTTGAACCAGTGGCGCCTTCACTAGCTCACTGTCCGCGAGGCCTCGCAAACCAAAAGACAAAGCGAAGGCCGAGAGTGCTGTCCTGCTGGTCGAACGCTGGATCCTGGCGCGGCTGCACAGCCTGCAATTCTTCAGTCTCGAGGAAGTAAACGCTGCCATCCGCCCGTTGCTGGACAGGCTCAACAGCAAGGTCTCCCGCCACCTTGGCGCCAGCCGCCGACAACTGTTCGAACAGCTGGACAGGCCCGCCTTGAAACCGCTGGCAGCGGAGCCCTACGTCTATGCCGAATGGAAGATATGCCGCGCGGGGATCGATTACCACATCGCAATCGTCCGGCATTACTATTCCGTGCCGCACCACCTGGTGAAGAATGAGCTGCGGGCCCGCATCACCGCCCGCACCTCCGGCAATGGGCAGCATTCCACGCATCGGGATCATATGCCAGCGCAAGCACCCGGAGCAGGGATGCCGCACCTGCCTGTGCGTGATCCGGCTGGCCGGCAAGATCTACCGGGACCGCCTCGACGCCGCCTGCAAGCGGGCGCTCGAGATCAATGCCCGTTCCTATTCGCCGGTCCATTCAATCCTGAAGAATGGGCCGGAGCGCAAGCCCCGCACCCGTGCCACGGAGGAGCCTGCAATCACCCACCCCAACATCCGCCGCCCCCAAAGGGGCGCCTGTTACTCATGGCCTGCCTTCGGCGGGACGCGCCGGCTGCTTTCATTGAAAGGATATTCATGCTGACCCATCCAACCCTCGACCGCCTGAATGCCCTGCGCCTTGATGGCATGGCGGAAGCCTTTGCCGAAGGGACAGCGCCGCCGATCTGACCCACGCCGAATGGCTGGGCCTGATTGCCGCGCCAGCCGGGAGACCAAGCGCTTCGAGACCCGCATGCGCGCGGCCATGGGCTGACACAGCCGCAAAGTGCTGATCTGGCGGCTGTCGAACTCAATGAACGCCGGGTTCTGCATCGAAGCCTTGAAGGAAGCACTGGCCTGGCGCTGCCCGCCCGGGAAATTCAACTCGGATCAGGGTTCCCGGTTCCCCAGTTCAGATTTTACCAGCGTGCTGCGGGCCGCAAAGGTAAAGATCCAGGTGGATGGGCGCGGCCGCTGGATCGAAAATCGCCTGATCGAGCGGCTTTGGCGCTCGCTGAAGTACAAATGCGCCTACCTGAATGCCTTCGAGACCGGCTCGGAGGCCCGCATCGGGATCGGCGCCTGGATCAGATGCTGCGCCGAAAAGCGCCCGCACTCATCAATATGGGCTGCTGACGCCGGGCGCGGCCTAAGATACGCCGCCTCAGAACCTGAATGCCGCCGCCTGACATGAAACCAATGATTTAGCTTAGACAGGCGGAAAACTGGCCCAAAAACAAGGGCAACCTCTATTCAAGCTTCTTTGCGAATTTTGGATATTAAGGGATTGGTCCAAGGACATTTTTTGTGATCCACGGCCTCCAGCCCGTTTGAAGTGCGCTAGCCCGTAGAGGCCGCAAAATACTGGATTGCACTATTGAAATTGCCAATAGTCCGACGTCAATGACGAACGCATCGCATCGGTCGGCAGGTGATGTATGCGCACCAGACCTGATTGGGCCGTTTGACTCGCAGACCGCCCGGCTGAAGCGGAGCTCCGGGGCAGCATAGATTTCCGGTGAAGCAGAAATCAGGGGATAGTCCCGTGCCCTTTGGCCCCTTGCAACTATTGATTATTGGTAATCTGAAGCAGCTTCAGGAGCCGTATCAGCCGTCCGAAAAGTTTCTGAACCACCGCGTGACCCTCGTTCTGCAAGTGACAGGTTAACTGCTGGACGCAGTGAAAGGGTGAGCAAGCTGCCGGTCGGTCAGCCTTGTTAGAGGCAGTATTGCCTCGGTTCTGCACTATAGGAGTAGTAGAAAGTTGGCCGCAAGACTGGCAGCAGGCGGCATTGCGGTTCGACCAACCGCGTGGAACGGGTGCGTTTGGTCTTCCCACGCTTCACTTGCAGGTCCACGTCTTGAGTATTTGTGATCTGAATTGTTGGCGGCGGCCAGCGCGCCAACCCTGGTTTGCAAGGACTGCACCGCCTGCTCGTCAACATTCTCTGCGTCGCCTGCAAGTATCAGGTGCACCCTATGCCCGACGGCCAATATTAAGACTGTGCACCAATCCTGCACATTGCTGAAAGCTGCTTTCCAGCTTGAGCCGAAAGGGAGTTCCAGCCCGCAATTCTTGTAGCAGGCTGGAGGAGTTGGGAGCTATCAGGATGGTCTGACAGCAAACAGCCGGTCTTCGCGCGGCAGCAGAGTGCGCAACGCTTTGAGGCAGCGGTAGTGGTTATTGCCGATCAGCGCGTCTGTCGCCTCGGCTATGGATGCACGGCTGTCCGGATCGGTGAAGACTTGGCTCAACTCTTCGATCCGGCGCAGCATCGGCAGACGTTCTTCCTCGGGGTCGGCATCACCTGACAGGATCAACTGCGCCGCATAGCATACCCGGCGCACGGGCGTATTGGCTTCTTCCGGATGGATCGCATCGCGCAGGCGCAGTATGTTGGCATCAGGGGTGACAATGGACAGGCGGCTTCGGCGGTCGCCATTCTCAATCACCGCGCCATTCACAAGGACACGCTCCTTGGGGGCAAGTTTTAGGACAAGTCCGCTCATATTCAGGATGCTCCGCTGCGGAGGCCACGCATGATGGCCGTATTGATTTCCACCAGAGGCCGGACATCGGCCTTGCGTTGAAGCACTTTGGTGGTGTGTTGTCGCGTGAATTCCGCCAGTTCGAAAAGGTTTTGCTTCAGTTCGTCCGGCAGCGGGTTGCCTTTTGACGCGAGATCTGTGGTGAAAATTGACCAAAGCTTGCGGTTGTCGTTCAGAGCCGCGGCAAGATCGCTAAATTCATCGCGGCCTTTCTGCGCTGCAGTGATCAGTCGGCGGGTCACTCGTGCGACCACCTCATATTCAAAACTCTTTGCTGTCCGGGTCGGGGCCTTTGCCGCCGAATAGGCACTCTTCGCCTTCAGAAGGGCATTCACGTGTTTTCCTAACGTATTATTCTTCAGGTTCTCTGAGAGGGGAAGACCGGGGCGCCATCAGCGCCCCGGTAAGGGCTGTTAACGGAACAGCTGCTGCAATGTGGACGGCGACTGGTTTGCGATGGTCAGCGATTGCACCGCCAGCTGCTGCTGGGTTTGCAATGCTTTCAACCTCGCCGATGCTTCTTCCATGTTGGTGTCAGAGATGGTGCTGACACCGGATTTCAGCGAGTCGGTCAGTTTGGAGACAAAATCGCTCTGTCCTTCGAGGCGGTTGCTGGCAGCACCAAGGCTCGCTGCGCTGCCGATTGCAAAAGTCAGCATGACATCAATTTCCGACATGACAGCTGCTGCGTTTGTTGAATCGAGAACTGTAATGCCAGTTGCGTTCAGGTTGCCTGCGGTATCAATCGCTGTGACGGTGATGATGTCACTTGCGGCGTTCAGACCGCCAAGAACGTCGAGCTGCGCTGTAACGGCATCGTCAAGCAGATTGGCGCCGTTGAAGGATGCGGAGTCGATGATTGATTCGATCGTCTCTTGTTTGGTAAGCAGGTCAGCCTGGATTTGAGCATGGTCGACGTTCTGGGAAACACCGGAAATCACGAGTTCGCGCATGTCTTTCAGAACTTCGACGATCTGTTCCATACCGGAGGATGCAACCGCGACCGTTGCTTCACCAAAGTCCAGGGCGTCCTCTACGGACTCATATGCCTGGATGTCCGATTCCATCGACTTGGAGATGGCCCAGACCGCGGAGTTGTCCTTTGCCATGCCGACCTCTTTGCCGGTCGAGATCTGGTTCTGGGTTTCTTCCAAGCCGTTGTTCACGGTCTTCAGGGTCTGCAGAGCTACCATTGCGCCGTTGTTGGTCAGAATGCTGGTCATAGCTTTTTCCTTTATCTGCGGGGCGCTTTGGCCCCAGTACTACTTGCCCCGAGGGGCGCTGTGTGACGTCTTTCTGACTGTGCGTTCCGCCGTCCGGCTTCCGCGCCACCCTTCATAAGGTGCAAGGCGACATTGGCGCAGGAGTTGCTAAGGGAGTGCTAATGCCGGGATTCGGTATTTCTAGAATTTTCCCAAAATTGCACTCAGGCCCGTTTTTCAAGCTTGCCGCCGCCTCGGGTGCTATGACGGGCCCGCTTGCCGGCCTGGTCATAGACATCCAATCCCTTTCGGATGCGGCGCGTCTCGGCCATTCGGGCGGCGACGGCACGGATACCGTCCATGGCGCTGTCCAGAAGCTGCTGGTTTCGCGAGACTTTGGTTTGGACTTGCACCAGAGACTCGCGTTCAAGCTCTGACACGGAATTCAGCTTACCGATGACTTTCTCTTTCTTGGTCAGAAGATCTTCCACTTTGCCAAGGTCGCCGGCCATCAGCGCCTTGCGCTCGCGGTCCAGGATCTGATCAAGTTCATCAATGAGCTGCTGAGGTTTCGGGTCACTCATCTTGGGTCTCCTTTAGTGCGTGATAAAGTGATTCAGCCAAACCGATCCCGCCGGAGCGGGCGATCTGCGTGGCCTGTTCGCGAATTAGAAAGCTGGAGAACTGCTCTTCTCCAGCGCCGCCGCCGAAGCCTTCGCTGGCTTCACCGAGCCCTGCGGATTTCAGCATTTCCGCAAGGAAGGAGGCTTCGAGCTCAATTGCGGCCTCGCGAAGGGGATCGCTGACCGCTGGACGCACCGGGGTGGTTGCAGGTGCGGCCTGAAGCAGGTTTGGCAATAGATCTGACATGTCCGGTTCTCCGGTTGAAAGTCGAAATTCATCGATTTTTCTAAGATTGCGCAGGAACCGGTTAAAATTGCCGTAACCGCTTTGGGGTATGTCTGTCCGGGTCGAGATAGAATGTCTGGAAAACGATCATGAATATGAATTCGATCCTTGGCTTGGAAGCCGGCTCTGCTGGTAAGTCACCGTCTGGTTCTCCGGATGACTCAAAAAAATCAAATACTTCAAGAGACTTTTCAGATTTTTTGTCTGCTCGGTCCGGCCCTGGCGAGGTGGCGGCCGAACAACAATCAGCCAAGGGCGAATCGGCTGAGGCCGAATCTGAACCCAGGATGCAGAAGAGTACGGCCAAGGACAGCAAGGAAAGCCAAGTCACACGCATTGCGACAGGGCAGGACGTACCTGAGGGCGTTCCGGTTCAGGCAAGCCAAAGCACACGCGTTGCGACAGGGCATGACGTACCCGAAGGCTTACCGGTTCAGGCAAGCCAAGGCACACGCGTTGCGACAAGGCAGGACGTACCCGAGGGAGTACCGGTTCAGGCAAGTCAAAGCACACTCTTTGAAGGGGAGCGGGAAACATCGGCAAGGAACCCCTCCAGAGTTGAACCAGTACTTTCCGATGCGGAAATGGCTTCAGGGTTGCAAAATAGTGGAACTTCCACCGCTGAAGAGGCTGGTGCCGCAGAGACTAAGGTTAAGTCCCCGCACGGCGTCATTACAGCAACTGGAGAAAGAGTTGAGTCACGGTCCGCTGAACAGCGAAGCGGACTGCTGATTGTGAAGGACCCGGGAGCCGGCGCCGGTATTCAGCCCGGAGACGGTGCACCTGCCGGCGGAAATGATCAGCCAGACGCTATGCCCAAAGCAGCCTCCAGCGTAAGTCCCACTGATCAGGGTGCGGGCCTCAAAGCAGGGGCAGTGATGCATCACGGTCCGTCCGTTGAGGGCAATGTGCAACCTGCTGAGAAGGCCGGCGAAGCTGGAAACACAGAGAAAGCGCAGTCTTCAGTGCGTTCAGCAACACAGGCAGCAGCAAGAAAGCCTGCAGCTGCGCCAGAGAACTCAGCCACAAAGCTGCTGGGGGATAGTACTGAACCCGATGTCCGCAGAGTTGATGTCAGGGAAACTGGAAATCGCCGGGAAAACACTGCCCGCGTTTCGCCTGAGACTGCTGCTCAAACAGGTGCGACAGCCACTGAAAGGGCTCCGGCGGAAAGGGCACAAGTTACCGATGGCACGGGGCAAAGCAAAAACGGAAATGCAATCAGTGCGGCGCAGCCGAAATCTCTCGAGACTGGTTCAAGTTCGAGTACCCATTCAGTGGCTCAGTCGATTGGTGAAAAGCCTGACAGCATAGCGAAGGCGGTCAATCCGGCTGCGCAAGGAGAAAATCCGGGCATTGCGGTCAACCAGGTTGCTGTGAAGGGGCCGGGTCAGAAACGTGATCTAGCTTCCACACCTGTTTCGAACGGAAATGGAGCGCAGATTAAAGCGGAACCAGCCGGAATTGAGAGCCCGTTAGCCGATCCGTTAAAAGGCAGTGATGCCCGGACGGCTACAGTGCCTGCAGCGCCGCAAATCATTCAGTCGGCAGCTTCTCAGCTGCAGCCTTTGCTTGCTGGCGGGATGACTGCCGGAAAAATGGCGGCAGAGCTGTTGTCCGGAACTGATGAGGCGCTGGCCGGAACACTGGGATTATCCAGCGAAGCGCCCGGATTGACGCAGCTGCTGACGGAAGCCTCAATTGGCTCACATGGGGCGCACCGGCCGGAAGCACCGCGCATGATTGCGGCCCAGATGGCTGAGGCATTTGCTGCCAAAGGCGAGCAAAAGGTTGAGGTGAGTTTGAACCCTCAGGAGTTGGGCCATGTGAAGATGCGCGTGATGGCCAGCGAAACAGGAATCACCATGATCATTCAGACGGAACGTCCGGAAACCGGTGATTTGATGCGCCGGCACATCCATGAACTGGCCGAGGAATTCCGCCGCATGGGATATGAAGATATCTCATTTGAATTCAGCGGCGGACAGGCCGGCACCGGTCATCCCGGCGATGAAGCGGACGGCGGTTCCGGCCTGTCCAGCGGAACCGCAGAGACACGCGGCGCCGATGCAAAGGACGCCGGTGAAGCAGCAACACAAAACCTCCGGCTCGGAACAGCCGGTGTGGACATGAGGGTTTGAACACATGACAACACCAGTTACTTCTACGGGATTCAACTCAGGGCAATCCAATTCGTCGCAGCCGTCGCCGCAGCAGACCTCCGGCCTGACCTCGGATTTTGATACTTTCGTGAAAATGCTAACCGCGCAGGCGAAAAATCAGGATCCTTTGGAACCGATGGATTCGACTGAATATGCCGCGCAGCTGGCGCAATTCTCGATGGTCGAACAACAGACCAAGAGCAACAACCTGCTGGAAGGGCTGCAATCACAGCTTGGCCTGGCTAATATGGCGGCTCTTTCTGGCTGGGTCGGGATGGAAGCACGGGCGGTGGCCCCTGGTTACTTTGATGGCAGCAATGAAATCACTATTGCGCCTAACCCGGCTGCTGCCGCGGATTCGGTGACACTGGTCGTGCAGGACAAAAACGGCACCGAAGTGCAGCGCGTCGCTTTGCCGGTCTCGGCTGAGCCTTTCCAGTGGAACGGTCTGGATGATGACGGCAACCCGCTTGAGGCGGGGGAATACGCCTTTGTGATCGAAAGCAGCAAAGGCGACGAGCTGCTGCTGCAGGAATATGCCGAAATTTATTTCAAGGTGAACGAAACCCGGATGCAGGGCGGCGAAGTGGGATTGATCACCAAAGGGGGGTCCGTGGTTCTGGCTTCGTCGGTGAACGCGCTGCGTGATCCTGAGGCTTGATCCAGCTGTATGCGCAGGCAGAAAAACTGTCTAAGAACAGGGCGGCATAACATCGGAGACCGCCCTGCAACCGCTTCCTGACCAGTTCGAACCCCGCTTTTTTGCGCATTTGTCTGCGTTGGGTCTTCATGTGCCCGCTCCTAGACGGCTGGCAGGCGGGCGGTCCAATCATGTCTGGCGGGCCGGCGCGCTGGTGATCAAGCTTTATTCAGCCGAAGGCGCCAACCCGCTGTTTGCCAATGATCCGGCCCGCGAAGTTGCTGTGCTGACGGCACTGTCAGGCACCGGCATGGTGCCGCCGCTGATCCAGACCGGGGAATTTGAAGGCAGGAAATGGCTGGGCTATGCGCATGTCAATGGCAGTCCCTGGCAGCAGGACACTGGCCATGTGGCACAGCTATTGGGGCGTTTGCACGACCTGGCTCCCCCGCCGGGCTTGCCTTGCGGCGTGAATGGCAGCGCGGCGCTGGAACAGCAAACCGTTGAAATTCTGAGCAGCTGCCGCGATCGCGATCAGCTGGCGGCGCTTCGCCCGTTGGGCCGGGTTCCGCCGTTGCCTCAGCTGGTGCTGATTCATGGCGACCCGGTGCCAGGCAACCTGCTGGCACATGATGGCACGCTGACGCTGATTGATTGGCAATGCCCGCAAATCGGCGACCCGGCAGAAGACCTGGCGTTGTTCCTGTCGCCTGCGATGCAGCTGATGTACCGGGGGGCGCCGCTGTCCAAGGATGAAGAAGACGCATTTTTACGCGCCTATCCCGATCCGCGGATTGCCGGGCGGGCCTTGGCGCTGAAGCCCTGGTTCCACTGGCGGATGGCAGCCTATTGCCAGTGGCGGGCCGAACGCGGCAGCGCGCAGGACTTACAGGCGTCAGAACTGGAACGCGCGGCGCTTCAATCCATCAGGCCCAGAACCGCATAAGCCGGAGGCATCAGCATCCGGCGGGCGCGGCCAAAAGGAAAGCGTGCCATTTTCTGCACTATGGGTGAGTAGGGCAGCTTGGGCGCGTGCCCCTGTACCAGATCACTCAGCAGCCGTCCGGCATAGCTGCCCATCGCCACACCATTGCCGTGATAGCACAGCCCGGCAAACATGCCGGGGCGCTCCGGCACAGGGCCAATGAAGGGAACTAGGTTGCGCGACAGGCAAACCATGCCTGACCAGGAATGCGTGGAGTCCACTTCACGCCATGCCGGGAACATCGCCTCAAAATCCTGCCGCAGTTTACGGCGAATACCTGCTTCAGCCCGGGGGGAAGCCAGCAGCCCGCCACGCATTCCAAACAGGAACCGGTTGTCGGGCATCAGCCGGAAGTAATGCAGCAGATTGCGGGTGTCATAGGCCATTTGATGCGAGAACCAGCCCTGCGAGTCCAGTTCCGCCCGGGTCAGCGGCCGGGTCACCATGACGGTGGATTGTGCAGGCATGTAACGCCCTGCGAGCCAGCCGGGCAGGTCCTCGGCGGAATAGCCGTTGGTTGCGATGATGACCTTGGAAGCCCTCAGGCTCCCTTGTGCAGTCTCTATTCTATAGCCCCTGCCTGCCTGTTGTACCGACAGCGCTGCGCTGCGTTGGTACACTCGGGCACCTGCATCCTGCGCGGCCTTGGATAGGCCGAACAGGTATTTGCGCGGATTGAGCGCAAATCCCACCGGTGTTGTCAGCGCCGCATGGAAGCTGCCATTCAGCCCTTTGTCCGCGAGCTGATCACGGGTCAGAAATTCCGGTTCCTCTCCCGCCTGACGCAGTGCGTCCGCTTCTGATTGCAGGCGGCGGACTGCCTTTTCGTTGTGTGCCAGCTGGGTTTCGCCATGTGAATGAGTGTCGGCATCGATGCCATGGGTCTGCAGCAGGCCGCGAACCAGATGCACGGCGGCTTCCTCGCTGGCGTGATACGTTTCAGCCGCAGATTTGCCAAAAACCCGCCGCATCGTGCTGCCTGAAAGCTTTGAGCCGCCCAAACAGCAGAAACCGCCATTGCGCCCTGATGCGCCCCACCCCGGGGTCTCGGCCTCCAGTACCGCAACGGACACGCCGCTTTCTGCCAGATGCAGCGCGGCTGACATGCCGGTGAACCCGCCGCCGATGACGGCCACATCGGCGGAGACTTCACCCTGCAGCACCGGCCAGTCCGGTGCTGCAATGGTTTCGTCCCACCAGCAGTTCGTGCGGGGGCCGGGACCGTAGGCGTAACCGGAAAATATCCGGCGCATCAGATGCGCTCCGCGGCCTGTTCCTCCCGCTTCTGGCGGGTCATCTGATGTTTTGTCACCAGCGAGGCAGTGATGACTCCAATGGTCACAATGCTGATCATGATCGTCGACAGCGCGTTGATCTCGGGGCTGACGCCCAAGCGCACGGCGGAGAATATCTTGATCGGCAGGGTGGTGGCCGAGGGGCCGGAGGTGAATGAGGCGATCACCAGATCATCCAGCGACAGGGTAAAGGCCAAGAGCCAGCCTGATATCACCGCGGGCGCAATGATCGGCAGGGTCACCAGCCGGAACGCCTCTGCCGGGGAGCAGCCCAGATCCAGCGCGGCTTCCTCCAGCGACTGGTCGAAAGTCACCAGCCGCGAGGACACCACAACCGAAACATAGCACATGGAGAAGGTGGTATGCGCCAGGACGATGGTCAGCACCCCGCGGTCCAATCCGATGCCGATGAACAAAAGGAGCAGCGACAGGCCGGTGATTACTTCGGGCATCACCAGCGGCGCATAGATCATGCCGGAAAACAGCGTCCGCCCCATGAACCGCCCGCCGCGCACCATCACATAGGCGGCGATAGTGCCCAGCACGGTGGCGATAGTAGAGGAGAACACGGCGACCTTGATGGTCACCCAGGCGGCATTCAGGAACGCCTCGTTCTGCATCAGCTCGCCGTACCACTTGGTCGAAAACCCGGCCCAGACCGTTACCAGCTTGCTTTCGTTGAAACTGAAGATGATCAGGATCACCATTGGGATGTAAAGGAATGCAAAGCCAAGGGTCAGCGATACGGCATTAAACCAGCTCATACGGTTCATTGCTCTGCCTCCTGCTGTTTCTGCTGGTTGCGCTGGAACAGCACAATCGGGATGACGAGAAGAAGCAGCAGAACCACCGCCACCGCGGAGGCCACTGGCCAGTCGCGATTGGAGAAAAACTCCTCCCACAGCACCTTGCCGATCATCAGCGTGTCTGATCCGCCCAGCAGTGAGGGAATCACAAATTCACCCAGCACCGGGATGAAGACCAGGAAACTGCCGGCAATGATACCGGTTTTCGACAAGGGAATTGTCACCAGCCAGAACGCAGACAGACGCGAACAGCCCAGATCCTCGGCGGCTTCGATCAACGATCCGTCCAGCCGTTCCAGTGCCGAATAGACCGGCAGAATCATGAACGGCAGATAGGTGTAGACGATGCCGATGTAGACCGCGGTATTTGTGTTGAGGATCGTAAGCGGCTCGGAAATTATCCCGGTCCACAGCAGGAATTGGTTGAGGAACCCTTCGTTCGACAGGATCCCCATCCACGCATAAACGCGGATCAGGAACGACGTCCAGAACGGCAGAATCACCAGCATCATCAAGGTGGGCCGCCACTCAGCCGGCGCGCGTGCCATGGCGTAGGCGATCGGGTAACCTGCCAGCAGGGTGAAAAAAGTTGAGATTACCGCGATCTTCAGCGAGCTGAGATAGGCTTTCCAGTACAGGTCATCTTCGGTCAGCCAGATGAAATTTTCAAAGTCCAGCGCGTCGATCAATGCTCCGATACCGGTTTCCGGATCAAACTGCGGCACATAGGGCGGGATCGAAATCGCGTAATCCGACAGCGAGATTTTCAGAACGATGGCAAAGGGCACCAGAAACAGCGCCAATAGCCAGGCATAGGGGATGGCAATCAGGACAAAGCGGCGCATCAGTCTGCCAAAAGTACGCCTGCCGTGGCGGTCCATGACAGCCAGACAGTGTCTTCCCAAGTAAAGGCGCGGCGGGCGATGCGGCGGGTGTTGGCGGTCTGCGCCTTAATCACCGCGCCGGTTGGCAGTTCCACGTGGTAGGTAGAGATATTGCCCAGATAAGCGATATCCAGGATGCGGCCCTGCACGGAATTGTCCGCCTGTTCGGGTTTTTCGGCGCTGATGGAGACTTTTTCCGGCCGAATTGCCAGCTGACAATTTTGCCCGTCGGATAGCGGATTTGGGGACTGCACGGTCAGCGGCGCGTGGCCCTCGTGCCAGGACATTGCATAGGTGTCGCTGCCATTGGGTTTGGCAGTGCCTGCAATCAGGTTCACATCGCCAATGAAGTCAGCAACATAGACGGAATTCGGGCTTTCATAGATCCGGTCCGGCGTGGCCACCTGGATGATCTTGCCGTGATCCATCACTGCCACGCGGGAAGCCACGGTCATTGCCTCCTCCTGGTCGTGGGTCACGATCACAAATGTGGTGCCGGTCTTCTCCTGAATATCCATCAGTTCAAACTGGGTTTCCTGGCGCAGCTTCTTGTCGAGCGCGCCCAGCGGCTCATCCAGCAGAAGAAGTTTCGGATGTTTCGCCAGCGACCGCGCCAGGGCAACCCGCTGCCGCTGACCGCCGGAGATCTGATGCGGTTTGCGGCGGGCAAATTGCTCCAGCCGGGTCAGACGCAGCATCTCGTCGACCCGGTCGTTGATGTCGTGCTTGGGCATTTTCTCGCGCTTCAGGCCAAAGGCGATGTTTTCCCAGACCGACAAATGCGGGAACAGCGCGTAGGACTGGAACATCATGTTGACGGCGCGTTTGTTCGGCGGCACCGGCGCGATATCCTGCCCGGCCAGCCGGATGGTGCCCTCAGACGGGGTTTCAAACCCGGCCAGCATCCGCATCAGCGTGGTCTTGCCGCAACCCGAAGGGCCCAGCAGAGCATAAAACTCTTTTTCGTAGATGCCGATGGTCAAATCGTCGATGGCGGTGAACTCGCCATAGCGTTTGGTGACGTTCTGAAAGTGGATCAAGGGCTTTGCCTCGGGATCGTTCCAGGGTTCGAATTCGGAAGCAGTCAAGCCGGGCCTCTTCTGCGAAGTGTCGCGCGAATGTCTCGGATGGTCGCGCGTGGGGGAATCCAGGCGCGTCAGGAAATGCGGGGCGGCGGATGCGCCCCGCGGGTCAGGTCCGGCTGATCAGGTGCCGGATTTGACCTTGGTCCACATGCGGGTGGCCTTGCGCTGCACTTTCGGCGGGTAGCCTTCCTTGATGTACAGGTTCTTGACGGTCTCGGCGCCGGGATAGATTGCCGGATCGCCGATCACATCCTGTTCCAGGAACTCCTGGCTCGCCTTGTTGCCATTGGCGTAATAGACATAGTTGGACGCCGCCGCCATGTTATGCGCATCCATGATGAAATTCAGGAACTTATGGGCACCTTCGGGGTTCGGAGCGTCGACCGGAATTGCCATTTGGTCGAACCACATCAGCGCGCCTTCCTTGGGGGCGTTGAACTCGATCTCGACGCCGTTTTCCGCCTCGGCCGCGCGGTCGCGCGCCTGCAGAATGTCGCCGGACCAGCCGAAGGCGACGCAGATATCGCCGTTGGCCAGTGCATTGATATACTCAGAACTGTGGAACTTGGTGATATAAGGGCGGATCGCCTGCAGCACCGGTTCCGCCTTGGCCACCACATCGGCGTCCATGCTGTTGGGGTCTTCACCAATATATTTCAGCGCCGCCGGGATCATCTCATCCGGGGCGTCCAGGAAATGCACGCCGCAGCCGGCCAGCTTTTCCATGTTGGCCGGGTTGAACACCAGCTCCAGCGAGTCGATCGGGGCATCTTCGCCCAGGGCTTCCTTGACCTTGGCGATGTTCACGCCGATGCCGGTGGTGCCCCACATATAGTTGATGGAATACTCATTGCCGGGATCATAAAGGGCGGTGCGTTCTTCGATCGCGTCCCACATGTTGCCGGCATTGGCCAGTTTCGACGAGTCCAGCTTCTGAAAGGCGCCGGCCTGGATCTGGCGCGCCATGAACGATCCGGTCGGCACAACAACGTCATAGCCCGACCCGCCGGCCAGCATCTTGGTTTCCAGAACCTCGTTGCTGTCAAAGACATCATAGATCAGATCAATGCCGGTTTCGGCTTCGAATTTTTCCAGCAGGCTTTCGTCAATATAGTCCGACCAATTGTAGACGCGCACCTCTTCCGCAGTAGCAGCGGCGGCCGTGCCAAGGGCAACGACGGCAGTCATGGTCATCGTTTTCAGTGTCATGAATTTCTCCCTGTGCATGCCGGCTTCCGGGTCCGGCTGTGAAAGGATTTGATCA
The DNA here is from genome assembly GCF_004123675.1 of Leisingera sp. NJS204. Taxonomy (NCBI): domain Bacteria; kingdom Pseudomonadati; phylum Pseudomonadota; class Alphaproteobacteria; order Rhodobacterales; family Roseobacteraceae; genus Leisingera; species Leisingera sp. NJS204. The sequence goes on from NZ_CP035417.1 coordinate 4,197,913, forward strand.
AGTTTTGTCGCGTTCGGCAATACTCTTTATGTTTTCACTTGGCTCCGGATGGTGCAAGCTGGCCAAAACCGAGGAGGAAAACCCCAGGTGACCGAGACCACTTCACCACCCGTTGCGGCACAGGAAAGCCCTGCAAAACCGCCCGCGCATGAGATCGTCTATCAGACACTCAGATCGCAGATTCTATTCGGCGAACTGGTGCCCGGCCAAGCGGTGACAATCCAGGGGCTGGTGGAGACGCTGGGGGCCGGCATGACACCGGTCCGGGAGGCAATCCGGCGGCTGATATCGGACGGGGCGCTGGTGTTCCAGGGCAACCGCCGCGTATCGGTGCCCTTGTTGGGGCCCGGTGACCTTGAGGAGCTTATTTTTGCCAGAAAAACAATAGAATGCGAACTTGCCCGCCGGGCAACACTGCGGATTGCAGAAGTGAGTATCGCGCAGCTGGTGGCCATTGATACTGCGCTGGACAAGGCCATATCGACAGGCGATGTGGCGGGGTACCTGGTGCAAAACTACAGCTTTCACACGGCGCTTTATTCCCATGCGGATGCCCCCATTCTCAGTGACATTGCCGACCGGCTGTGGCTGCGCTTCGGCCCCTCGCTGCGGGTGGTTAGCGGGCGGCTCGGCACCCAAAGCTTCCCGGACCGTCACAAGGACATACTGGAGGCGCTGCGGCGGCAGGACCCGGAAATGGCCGCATTGGCGATGGAGCGGGACGTCTACGAGGGGATGGAGCATGTGGTTCAGGGGCTGCAGGCCGCAAACTGATTCGATTGACACCTGGAAATTTGATCATATTCTGGTGCCAATCAGTCATTCTCAGGAGCGAGTCCCATGACCGTTATCACCAACCACATGCCGACGGCCGAGCTGCAGGCGCTGGACGCCGCCCATCACATGCATCCGTTCACCGCCAATGGCGAACTGTCGCAGAAGGGCGCCCGCATCATCACCCGCGCCGATGGCGTGCATCTGACCGACAGCGAAGGGAACCGGATCCTGGATGCGATGGCGGGCCTGTGGTGCGTCAACATCGGTTATGGCCGGGATGAGCTGGCCGAGGTCGCCGCCCGTCAGATGCGTGAACTGCCGTATTACAACACCTTCTTTCAAACCACTCATGTTCCGGCCATCGCGCTGGCCGCCAAGATCGCCGAACTGGCGCCGGGTGACCTGAACAATGTGTTCTTTGCCGGTTCCGGCTCCGAGGCCAACGATACCAACATCCGCATGGTGCGTCATTATTGGGCGCTGAAGGGCAAGCCTGCGAAGTCGGTCATTATCAGCCGCAAGAATGGCTACCACGGCTCCTCGGTCGGCAGCGGTTCCTTGGGCGGGATGAGCGGTATGCATGCCCAGGGGGGTATGCCGATCCCGGATATCCACCATATCAACCAGCCGCATTGGTGGGCTGAGGGCGGCGATATGCCGGAGGAGGAGTTCGGCCTGCAGCGCGCGCGCGAGCTGGAAGAGGCGATCCTGGAATTGGGTGAAGACCGCGTTGCCGCCTTTATCGCGGAGCCGGTGCAGGGGGCAGGCGGGGTGATTGTGCCGCCGGACAGCTACTGGCCGGAAATCCAGCGCATCTGCGACAAATACGAGATCCTGCTGATTGCGGATGAAGTCATCTGCGGTTTCGGCCGCACCGGCAACTGGTTCGGCAGCGAGACCCTGAACATCCGCCCTGACATCATGACCATCGCCAAGGGGCTTAGCTCCGGCTACGCGCCGATCGGCGGCTCGATTGTCAGCGACGAAGTTGCCTCGGTGATTGCCGGCGATGAGTTCAACCACGGCTACACCTATTCCGGCCATCCGGTGGCGGCGGCTGTCGCGTTGGAGAATCTGCGCATCATGGAGGAGGAGAACATCCTCGGCCATGTGCGCGATGTGGCCGCGCCGTATCTCAAACAAAAATGGGAAGCGCTGGCGGATCATCCGCTGGTGGGAGAGGCCAGGATCGCCGGCATGATGGGTTCCATCGCGCTGACCCCGGACAAGGCGACCCGCGCGGGTTTTGCTGCGGAGGCGGGCACTGTCGGCTATATCTGCCGCGAGCGCTGCTTTGCCAATAACCTGGTGATGCGTCATGTCGGGGACCGGATGATCATTTCGCCGCCGCTTGTGATCACGCCCGCGGAAATCGACGTGCTGATCGAACGCGCCTCCAAATCTCTTGATGAATGCTATGCGGAACTGAAGGCGCAGGACTTGCTGCACAGCGCCTGATTCCCCTCCCGGCTACCGCAATGGTGCCGTTTCCAACTGCGACTCATCCCGGCCCGGCAACAATGTTGCCGGGCCGTTTCTTCGGTAGAGGAATTGAAAAGGTCGTTTTCAGGCTGGTGTTTTGCAGCATGTGGCGCAAAATGTCCGGGCTGCGTCGCAAAAAGTCCGATGCCGCATGCCGGAACAGGACTAGGGTTCCCTAAGGATGTTCATTTCCTCTTGGGGAGGGGCCGAAGTACGAATTTCGTACACTCGCCATGGAAAGAATATTTTTTTCATACCTAGCGCTTGATAGCTTCGGTGTGATTAACTTCGAATAAGTGCAGAGCAAATCTGCCAGAATGACAAAACTACGGGGAGCCTGCTTTGGCTGATGCGTCAAACGTCGATGCGTTCGTTGAATTCGAACGCGTCCAAAAGAGCTATGATGGCGAAAATCTCGTTGTCAAAGATCTCAACCTCACCATGCCCAAGGGCGAGTTTCTGACAATGCTTGGCCCGTCCGGTTCGGGCAAGACAACCTGCCTGATGATGCTGGCAGGATTTGAAACCGCTACCCATGGCGACATTCGCCTGGGCGGAACGTCAATCAACAACATTCCGCCGCATAAGCGGGGTATTGGCATGGTGTTCCAGAACTATGCGCTGTTCCCGCACATGACGATTGCGGAGAACCTTTCGTTTCCGCTGGAAGTGCGCAAGATGGGCAAGTCCGAGCGCGAAGCCAAGGTGAAGCGTGCGCTGGACATGGTGGAAATGGGTGCTTTTGGCGGCCGCCGCCCGTCGCAGCTTTCGGGCGGTCAGCAGCAGCGGGTCGCCTTGTCCCGCGCGCTGGTGTTTGAGCCGGAACTGGTTCTGATGGACGAGCCGTTGGGCGCGCTTGATAAGCAGCTGCGCGAAAAAATGCAGTTCGAAATCACCCATCTGGCGCACAGCCTGGGGATCACCGTGGTCTACGTGACCCACGACCAGACCGAAGCGCTGACAATGTCCGACCGTGTCGCCGTGTTCGACGATGGCCGGATCCAGCAGATCGCGCCGCCGGACCAGTTGTATGAAAGCCCGGACAACAGTTTTGTTGCCCAGTTCATTGGTGAAAACAACACGCTGGAAGGCACCGTCAAGGAAATCAACAACGGTATTGCCCTGGTGCAGCTGGACGATGGCGAACTGATTGACTGCAAGCCGGTCAACGTGTCCCGTCCTGGCGAGCGCACCCGCGTGTCGATCCGCCCCGAACGGGTGGAATACAACAAGGAACGCCTGCAGGAAGGTGTTCATACGCTTAAGGCGGAAGTGCTGGAGTTCATCTATATGGGCGACATCTTCCGCACCCGTCTGCGGGTGGCCGGCAATGATGAGTTTATCATCAAGACCCGGAATGCCCCGGACCAAACCCGTCTTCAGCCCGGTCAGCAGATCGAAATCGGCTGGCTGCCGGAAGACTGCCGCGCGCTGGACGCCTGATCCGCGCGCGCAAACCCCCGGCAGACGAATGACCGGGGGATTCTCACATCTGTGAATTCAACAAGGAGAGACACTCTATGAAACTCAGCAAAATGTCTGCACTGGCGGTGACCACCGCCCTTTGCGCCCCTTCGGCCTTTGCCGAAGAAATGGCCAATGAGCTGACACTGGTATCCTGGGGCGGCGCCTATCAGGCCAGCCAGCAGAAAGCCTATGTGGAACCCTATCTGGCCGCTAACCCCGGCGTTAAGGTGATCTGGGACGAAAGCTCGGCTGAGGCCGTGGCAAAGATCCGCGCCATGAACGAAGCCGGCAATGTGACCTGGGACCTGGTGGACGCTGTGGCCTCCGACTCCATGCGCCTGTGCGACGAAGGCCTGGCCGAAGAAATCAACCACGACGAAGATCTGGCAGCAGCACCCGATGGCTCCTCGGCGTCTGAAGATTTCGGCGATCTGATTGTCAGCGACTGCTTTGTGCCGCAGATCGTCTATTCGACCACATTCGGCTACCGCACCGACCTGATCGACAAGCCGGAAACCGTCTGCGCGATCTTTGATACCGAAAAGTACCCGGGCAAGCGCTCGCTGCAGAAGCGCCCGATCGACAACATGGAATGGTCGCTTTACTGCGATGGCGTCGCCAAGGATGAGATCTACGACGTTCTGGGCACCGACGAAGGTGTGGAGCGTGCGTTGGCCAAGCTCGACACCATCAAGGACCAAGTCGTCTGGTGGACTGCTGGTGCGGAAACTCCGCAGCTGCTGGCCGACGGCGAAGTTGTCATGGGCTCGACCTTTAACGGCCGCCTGTTCTCGGCAATCGCAGAGCAGAACCAGCCGATCGGCATGCTTTGGGACATGCAGTCCTTTGATCTGGACGGCTGGGTTGTTCCGGCTGGACTGCCTGCAGACCGCAAGGCGCGCGTGATGGACTTCCTGAAGTTCGCCACCGACACCCAGCGTCTGGCTGATCAGGCCGCCTACATCTCCTATGGTCCGGCCCGTGCCTCCTCGGCGCCGCTGGTTGGCAAGCACGCTGAACTGGGTATCGACATGGCCCCGCATATGCCGACTGATCCGGCCAATGCAGGTAACGTCCATGTCTATGACTACGAATGGTGGGCAGACAACCGCGATGACCTGAACGGCAAGTTCCAGGCATGGCTGGCCAAGTAATCTGACCGTTTCCGAGATACTGCAGGGGGCCTGAACGAAACAGGCCCCCTGCCCAAAAAAATAAAGACCCGACGGGGAACCCAATGAGTGATATTACCCAATCCGGCCCGGTGCTGGCGGCCGACGGCAGGCCGCTCAAGCGCAGCCTGGCGCGTGCACTGCGCATGCAGAAGCTGCGCGCACTGCTGCTGATCGCGCCGCTCTTGCTGTTCATCCTTATAACATTCATCCTCCCGGTGGCGGACATGCTGTTCCGGTCGGTAGAGAACCGGATTGTCGAGGATACACTGCCCCGCACGGTTGAAGTTCTGGCAGACTGGGACCCTGCATCGGGTCAACTGCCGGAGGAGGCAGCATTTGCCGCTCTGGCCGCCGATCTTAAAGATGCGGCAAACGTGAAGACCCACACCAAAGTTGCCAAGCGTCTGAACTATGAAAACCCGGGCCTCTCGTCTGTGTTCCGCAAATCCGGCCGCAAGGTCAAGAAATGGGATATCGCAAACGACGGCCCCTTCCGCGAAAAACTTATAGAACTGAACGACGGCTGGGGCGATCTTGAGCTTTGGCGGACGATCAAGACCTACTCCGGCACTTTCACTTCAGGTTACTTTTTGAACGCAGTCGATATGCGTTTGGGGGCTGAAGGCCCTGAGATCCGCCCGGAGAACGAACGGATCTACAACACCATGCTGATCCGCACCATGCGGATGTCCCTGATCATCACCTTCAGCTGCATCATGCTGGGCTACCCGGTTGCCTGGATCCTGGCGAACCTGCCCACACGCCAGGCAAACCTGCTGATGATTCTGGTCTTGCTGCCGTTCTGGACATCGCTCCTGGTGCGGACCTCTGCCTGGAAAATCCTGCTGCAGCAGCAGGGGGTAATCAACGATACGCTGGTCTGGATCGGACTGGTGGATGATGCCAACCGATTGGTTCTTATCAACAACGAGCTGGGCACCATCATTGCGATGACCCATATCCTGCTGCCGTTCATGATTCTGCCGATGTATTCGGTGATGCAAACAATCAACCCGTCTTACTTGCGCGCCGCCAAATCCCTCGGGGCGACCGACTGGACTGCGTTCTGGCGCGTTTACTTCCCGCAAACCGTGCCGGGCATCGGCGCCGGATCGATCCTCGTCTTCATCCTGGCTGTTGGCTACTACATCACTCCGGCCCTGGTCGGCGGCACCAAAGGCACCTTTATTTCGAACCTGATCGCCTACCACATCTCGACGTCGGGCAACTGGGGTTTGGGCGCGGCACTGGGCGCAATCCTTCTGGCGGTGGTTCTGGCCCTCTACTGGGTCTACGACAAGATCGTCGGCATCGATAACGTGAAGCTGGGATAACGGACATGAGCGCACTTCCTCCTTATGCAACCACCGGCCAGCGTGCCTGGTACTATTCCTTCCGGGTCATCTGCGGATTGGTGTTCTTTTTCCTGATCGCGCCGATCGTGGTGATCATCCCGCTCAGCTTTAATGCGCAGGACTTCTTCACCTTCACGCCGGAAATGCTGCGGCTGGATCCCGAAGGATACTCGCTGAAACACTACCGCGATTTCTTCAGCAATGACTCCTGGCAGTCGGCGATGTGGAACTCGCTGAAGATCGCGCCGATGGCGACCATTGTCTCGGTGACCTTCGGCACGTTGGCAGCCATCGGCCTCAGCCAGCCGCATGTGCCGTTCCGCCGGGCGATCATGGCGATCCTGATTTCGCCGATGATCGTGCCGCTGATCATCTCCGCGGCCGGCATGTATTTCTTCTACAGCCGTATTGGCCTGCAGGGGACCTACATTGGTGTGGTGCTGGCGCATGCCGCATTGGGCATTCCGTTTGTGATCATCACGGTGACGGCAACCCTGGTGGGCTTTGACCGCTCGCTGACCCGCGCCGCGGCCAATATGGGTGCGGATCCGGTCACCACCTTCTTCAGGGTGCAGATGCCGCTGATCTTGCCCGGGGTTATTTCGGGCGGCCTGTTCGCCTTCATCACCTCTTTTGACGAAGTTGTCGTGGTGCTGTTTGTTGGTTCAGCCGGGCAGAAGACATTGCCTTGGCAGATGTTCATCGGCCTGCGTGAGCAGATTTCGCCAACCATTCTGGCTGTGGCAACCCTGCTGGTTGCGATCTCCATCATGCTGCTGGCTGCGGTGGAGATGCTGCGCCGCCGCTCCGAGCGCCTGCGCGGCATGTCCCCCGGCTGATCTGATTGCCTGACCTTCAAACCAGCAAAGGCCCCGCCAAGCGGGGCCTTTCCCTTGTTCATCTGGCGAAAAATATCCCGGGAGTGAATTGGCCGTTAGGCCAAGAGGGGGCTGGCCCCCTCCTGCTACCGCAGGTCTTCCAGCAGCCTTGGCGAGGCATATCCGTCCGGTGTCAGGCCTTTGGCGACCTGATAGGCACGCACCGCGCCGATAGTCTTTGGCCCGATCTTGCCATCAATGCCATCAGTATCAAAACCCGCACGGGTCAGCCGCTGCTGCATTTCTTTCCGCTCGGACAGGGTCAGCGCCCGGTCGCTGCGCGGCCAGCTGCCCTGGATCGGCGCGCCGCCCTTGATCCGGTCAGCCAGATGACCGACACCGATCACATAGGCATCGGCGGTATTGTAGCGTTCCAGGACGGCGAAATTCCCAAAGATCATAAAGGCCGCCCCCTCACTGCCCGCAGGCAACAGGATCGCAGAAGGACCGTGATCAGAAACCGGGCGCCCGTCCAGGCCCTTGATGCCAAGAGCAGCCCAGTCTGACGCCGGCTTTTCGATCTCCCGGTCTGCCAGGGTATAGTCAAACCCTTCGGGCAGGGACACTTCCACGCCCCAAGGCTGCCCCTTCACCCAGCCGAATTTTTTGAGGTAAGCCGCGGTCGACGCCAGCGCATCAGCAGGATTGTCCGACCAGATGTCGCGCTTGCCGTCGCCGGTGAAATCCACTGCGTAATCCAGGTACGATGTCGGGATGAACTGGGTGTGTCCCATCGCGCCAGCCCAGCTGCCGGTCATCTTGCGGGCGGCGACGTCACCGGCTTGAAGGATCTTCAGCGCGGCCACCAGTTGACCCTCGAAAAACGCCCCGCGCCGCCCGTCAAAGGCCAGTGTCGCCAAGGAACGGATCACATCCATCTTGCCGCGGAACGTGCCATAGCTGCTTTCCAATCCCCAGACCGCCACCACGATCTCTTTTTCGACGCCATAGGTTGCTTCGATTTGATTCAGCCGGGCGCGCTGTGCCTGCAGTGCCGCCTTGCCGTTTTTCACCCGCAGCTCTGAGGCGGCGCTGTCCAGATAGTCCCAGATCGTCTTGGTGAATTCCGACTGGTTGCGGTCGCGGCGGATCACCTCAGCATCATAACTGACCCCGGCAAAGGCACTGTCCAGCACCGGTGCGCTGACGCCCTGCGCTTTGGCACGGCTGCGGAACGCTTTGATCCAGCCTTGGAAATTCAAGTCAGCAGCGGCAAGCTCAGGCTTTTGGATGGCGGCCGCAGGCCTTGCCGCAGGTCGCATGGCTGTGGCTGCAGCCAATTGAATGGCTTCGCCCTGTACCTCTTGTTCAAGAAGCCCTGGCCGCTGGGCGGGCCTCAGGGAACTGTCCGGTGCGGCTTCTGCCGCCATGGCGCCGCCTGCTACCAGGGACGCTGCAACCCATTTGCGCATGTTGCACCTCATTATCACTGCTCCCCTCCAGTCTAGCGGCGGTGCCGTCCGGGTAAAGAGGTCAGTCATTGCATGTGCGGCGGGCCGCCTGCCGGTGCTCTTGGCGGAACTGCTCCAGCGCGTCCCGCAGCATCGGCACCCGGTGCGGGCGGAAGCTTTGCCCCGTAACTTGCAAGGTCTGCATCCGGTCCAGCCGGAACACGCGTATCGCCTCGCGCAGGCAGCACCAGGCAATCAGCACGGTCGAGCGGTCGAAATAAACCACGCTCAGCGGCTTCACTTGCCGCTCGGTCACCGCGCCATGCCCGTCAGTATAGCCAAAGCGCACCTCCACCTCGTCCCAGGTGGCCTGACGCAACTCCTGTGCCGAAATCGCGGGCGGAATGGGCCTGTCGAAGCGGTAGGGCGCCAGCACCGCGTGGCGCAGCCGGTGGGCCTGCCGCGGCGGCAGCCGCGCCTGCAGCTTGCGCAACGCTTCCGAGGCTGCGGTGGCCAGCTCGGGATCGCCGATCTGTTCAACTTCGCGCAGGCCGAGGACCAGCGCTTCCAGTTCGGTGTCGCGAAACCCCATCGGCGGCAGCGCGTTGTCCTCGATCAGGGTAAACCCATAACCCGCCTCGCCGTCGATCACGGCACCCATCTCACGCAGGGTGGCGATGTCACGGTGAATGCTGCGGGCGGATACCCCAAGTTCGTCGCCCAGCCGTGCCGCAGTATGCGGTCCAGGTCCAAGGCGCAGGGCCTGCATCAGCTGGAAAAGGCGGTGGGTTCGGGACATGACCCATTCTCTCTACGACTGATGACAGTTTTTGTCACCATGCCGATCTAGGCTGTCAGCAACCCGAGATGACAGGAGCCCGGAATGCTGACCCTTCTTACCTATCCCCGAAATGACACCGTTTTCAGCCTCAGCCCGTTTTGCGTCAAGGCAGCCTTGCTGTTGGCCTATGCTGGCCAAACCTGGACCCGTGAAGACCTGAACGATCCCCGTAAGATGCCGCACCGCAAGCTGCCTGTGCTGCGCACGCCAGGCGGGCTGGTGCCGGACAGCAGCGCAATCCGTGCCTGGCTGGAGCAGCAGGGCACGGATTTTGATGCTGCACTCGGAACACGGGACCGGGCCCAGGCGCATTTGCTGATCCGCATGGCCGAGGATACGCTTTATTTCCACGTGGTGCGCGACCGCTGGGACAATGATGCGGTCTGGCCGACGATCCGCGACAGCTATTTTCACGAGATCCCGGCCCTGATCCGCCGCCCGGTGACCAGTTCAATCCGCAAGTCGGTCCATAACGGGCTGATGTTCCAGGGCACTGCCCGGTTCAGCGACGCCGAACGCAGTCAGCGTCTGGACCAGGATCTGCGGGCCTTCGCCGACTTGCTGAAAGGGCAGGATTTCCTGTTTGGCGCCCAGATCTCCAGTGCCGATTTCAGCGTCGCTTCCATGTTGCAGGCGATGGGGACAACACCTGTCCGCACCGCGCTGGTCAGCCGTATCCTCGACGATACGGTCCTGCAGCCTTATGTTGATCGCGTGTTTGAAACGGTGCCGTTGCCATGATCCCGCCCTTTGCCAGTCCCGGAATTGAGGCCGCCTTTGATGTGCTGGACCCGCAGGCCCGCGTCGGCCTGCTGGCGCTGCGCGGATTGATCTTCGACACCGCGGCGCAAACGCCAGAGGCCGGGCGGGTCGAGGAAGCCCTGCGCTGGGGCCAGCCTTCCTATCTCACCCCCGAGCGCAAAACCGGCACCACCCTCCGGCTGGGGGTGCCCAAGGGTGCGCGTTTTGCGCTGTTTGTACATTGCCAAAGCCGGCTGATTCCGGAGTTTGCCGCTGCCTTCCCGGCCTGGGACCGGTTCGAGGGCACCCGAGCAGTTCTGTTCAACGATCCCGCCGAGGTCGAACCCATTCGCCATGGGTGGCTGATCAAGCGCGCGCTGACCTACCGTATCCGGCCGCCGTTAGAGATCCCGGCCTGATCGAAAACCAGGCTGTCCCCGCGGGGACAGCTGCTTATTCCCGCCGCTTGCGTTCAACTTTGCGTTTTACTTTGGCGCCTTTGTGCTTGGACTTTGCTGCCTTGCGCTTGACGGTGCGGCCTGCCGGGCTGCGCCGTCCGCCTTTGCGGGATCCGCCGCCCTTGGGCAGTTCCAGGTTTTCAATTGCCAGCAACTCCAGCTCCAGCCCACCGGTCACCGGTGCCGCCTGAACCAGCCGCACGGTGACCCGTTGGCCGATGGCCAGGGTCATGCCTGTATCGGCCCCCATCAGCGTGCCGGCCTGGGCGTCGAAATGGAAAAACTCCCGCCCGATCGAGCGCACCGGGACCAATCCGTCGGCGCCGGTCTCATCCAGTTTCACAAAGGCCCCGAACCGGGCAATACCGCTGATCCGGCCTTCGAATTCATTGCCTACCCGTTCACTGAGGTAGGACGCCAGATAACGGTCGGTGGTGTCCCGTTCAGCAATCATCGACCGCCGTTCGGTGTCAGAGATATGGGTGGCGGTGTCCTCCAGCCGTTCAATCTGGGCTTCGTCCAGCCCATCGTCGCCCCAGCCATGCGAGGAGACCAGCGAACGGTGCACGATCAGATCGGCATAGCGGCGGATCGGCGAGGTGAAATGTGCGTAGTTCTTGAGTGCCAGGCCGAAATGGCCAAAGTTCTCCGGGTTGTAATAGGCCTGCTGCATCGACCGCAGGGTGGAGATGTTGATCAGCTCCGCCTCATCGGTTCCCGCCGCGTGGTTCAGCAGCGCATTCAGATGCCGGGTTTGCAGCACCTGGCCCTTGGCCAGGTTCAACCCTGCCGCGCGGGCGGTTTCGCGCAGTGCTTCCAGCTTTTCCTGCGCCGGTTCCTCATGCACCCGGAACAGCAGCGGCGAGCGTTTCTTGATCAGCGTCTCCGCCGCGGCGACATTGGCGAGGATCATGAACTCCTCAATCAGCTTGTGCGCATCCAGCCGGTCGCGGAAGGCAACCGAGGTGACCTGACCAGCGTCATCCAGGATGATTTTGCGCTCCGGCAGGTCCAAGTCCAGGGGTTCCCGCACCGCACGCGCTCTTATTAGAGCCTGATATGCGGCGAAAAGCGGCTTGATCACATCTTCCACAAAAGGAGTGGTCTTTTCGTTCGGAGTGCCGTCCATGGCCTCCTGCACCTCGGCGTAATGCAGCGAGGCGGCAGAGCGCATCAGCCCGCGCACAAACCGGTGTCCGATCTTGTTGCCATCGGCGTCCACCTGCATCCGCACCGCGATACAGGCGCGCGGCACCCCTTCGTGCAAGCTGCACAGATCGCCCGACAGCCGGTCCGGCAGCATCGGCACCACCCGGTCCGGGAAATAGCTGGAGTTGCCGCGTTTGCGCGCCTCGCGGTCCAGCGCAGAGCCGGGGCGCACATAGGCCGCCACATCGGCAATCGCCACCCAGATCACATGGCCGCCCGGGTTTTTCGGGTCGTCGTCAGCATGGGCAAAGCAGGCGTCGTCATGATCGCGCGCATCTGCGGGGTCGATGGTAACCAGCGGCAGCTCGCGCAGGTCTTCGCGGCCCTTGAGGCCCATCGGCTTGGCGGCATCGGCCTCGGCCATGACCGGATCGGGGAAGTGATCGGGGATACCATGCTGATGAATGGCAATCAGCGACACCGCCTTTGGTGCTGCCGGGTCGCCCAGCCGTTCCACGATCCGCGCGCGCGGCAGGCCCATGCGGCCCTTGGGGCCTGCCTGTTCGGCTTCGATCAGCTCGCCGTCTTTGGCGCCGTTGATGGCGTCCGGGGCTACCATCCATTCGCTGGAGGCGGCCTTGTCGATCGGCACAATCCGTCCACCTTCGGAACCGGCGCGGAAAATGCCCAGCACCCGTTTCGGATTGCTGCCGATGCGGCGGATCAGCCGGGCCTCGTAATTGTGGTCCTGATCCGGCACCTGCTGCAGCTTGGCCAGGATTTTGTCGCCTTCGCCCAGGGCCGGGTCGGAGGCGCGGGGGAGGATCAGAATAACCGGTTCCACCCCTTCGCCGTGCCATTCCAGCGGCCGACCATACAGGTCGCCATTATCGTCCGGCGCCTTTACCTGCAGCACGGTCACCGGCGGCAGCTGGTCCGGGTCGCGGTAGGTCTTCTTGCGCTTCTGCAAGTGGCCCTCACCCTCCAGCTCCTTCAGGATGCGCTTGAGGTCGATGCGGTCGGCGCCCTTGATGCCAAAGGCCTTGGCGATGTCGCGCTTGGAGGTATGGGTCGGGTTGGCGGAGATCCAGTCGAGGATTTCGGCCTTGGAGGGAATACGGCTCATACCTCCCGCGTAGCATGGCGCGGAGGCGGCGTCATGGTGAAAAGCGCAGCTTAGCGGCGGGGCAGATCGGCGGCGGTGTCGACGTCGCGCAGGGTATCAGTCAGGGCGATGCGGTATCCGGGCAGGGTCTGCAGCGTATCAGCCAGCGCATGTTCCGTTGACCAGCGGGTGTTTTGAAACAGACCGTGGGGCAGGCGGGCCGGGTGCTGGGCGCCCGCCAGCCAGTAACCGCCATCCTCCGCGGGGCCAAAGACAGCGTCGTGATCACCAAGGACTGCAAAGGCGCGGGCGATATGGGGGCGGGTGATGCCGGGGATGTCAGCGCCGATCAGGCAGACAGGGCCAGGCACAGATTGCAGCATCCGCTTCATCCGCTGGCCCAGGTCGCCATTGCCTTGCGGCAGGCGGGGCAGATCAGCGGGCCATACCTTTGAATTCACCGCGATGCCGGGGGCTGCCGCCAGCACAACCTGCCAGCGCGGATCGCGCAATCGCCGCATCAGCCGGGCGGATTGGTGGCGGAACCACCAGGTTGCCGGGATCACGCCTATATCCCGGCCCAGCCGGGTCTTGACCCGGCCCGGGCGCGGCTCCTTGACCATGATGATCAGGGTCCGTTTCACGTGAAATCGCGCAGCATGTCCCGGTGGTCGATGCCGGCATCGTCATAGACCGGGCCAAAGGCGGTGAACCCGAGCTTTTCATAGAACCCGATGGCATGGAGCTGCGCGCCCAGCTTGGCTTTGGATATGCCCGGTTTGGTCCGCGCGGTTTCCACCGCCGCTTCAATCAGCTTGGCACCCAGTCCGGTGCCGCGGGTAGACTGCAGCACGCAGACCCGGCCGATCTTGGCGGTGTCGCCTTTGAAGACAATCCGCGCGGTTCCCACCGGATCACCGTCCTGAACGGCCAGCAGGTGGGTGGCAGAGGCATCCAGCGTGTCCTGTTCCTCTTCCAACGGTACCCCTTGCTCCACCACAAACACCTGGTGGCGCAGAGCAAAGCAGGTCTCAAGATCGTCCGTGACTGCCATGCTCAGGCTCATGCGAAGAAATCCTGCAGAATGCGCGTGTAGATGGATTTCAGCTGGTGGATCTGGGCGACCTCCACCCGTTCGTCCACCTGATGCATGGTTTTGCCGACCAGGCCGAATTCTACCACCGGGCAGTGATTCTTGACGAAACGCGCATCCGACGTGCCGCCAGTGGTCGAGAGGTCAGGTTTGCGGCCCGTTTCCGCCTCCACCGCCGCTGAAACCAGATCTGACAGCACACCCGGCGGGGTGATGAAGCTTTCGCCGGAGACTTTTACCTTAATCCCGATTTCAACACCGAATTCGGCGGCCACTTTGTCAGCCTCGCCTTGCAGCCACGCGCGCAGGCTGGCGCCGCTGTGAGAATCGTTGAAGCGGATGTTGACGGTTGAGGCCGCCTGTGCCGGGATCACATTGGTGGCCGGGTTGCCGGTGTCGATGGTAACGACCGCCAGCGTCGAGGCATCAAAATGATCGGTGCCCTTGTCCAGCTCATGGCTGGCCAGGTGGTCCATCAGCCGCGCCATCGCGTTCAGCGGGTTGTTGGCGCGGTGCGGATAGGCCGAATGCCCCTGCACGCCGGTGACCGTGAACCATGCAGTGAGAGAGCCGCGGCGGCCGATCTTGATCATCTCGCCCATCTCATCGGGGCAGGTGGGTTCCCCCACCAGGCAAACCGACATCTGCTCGCCTTCGCGGTCCATGTAATCCAGCAGCGCGGTGGTGCCGTCCACGGCGTCGCCTTCCTCGTCGCCGGTGATGGTCAGGATGATGGCGCCGTCCGGCGGTGTATCCCGCACAAAATCAATCGCGGCAGCGGCAAATGCAGCGACCCCCGACTTCATGTCGGTGGCGCCGCGGCCGTACATGAAGCCGTCTTTCTCTTCTGCGCCAAAAGGCGGCATGGTCCAGGCGGCGGCGTCCCCCAAGGGAACAACATCGGTGTGACCGTTGAAACCAAAGGTTTTGGCGTGGCCCTTGGCGCCCCAGCGGGCAAACAGGTTGGAAACATCACCGCGATCAGTTCGGGCGCACTCAAAACCTGCGCCGCTCAGCAGTTTCTCCAGCAGCACCAGCGCGCCGCCTTCCTCGGGCGTCACCGACGGACAGCGGATCAGGTCGGCAGTCAGGCGGGCGGGATCGGTTTGCGGCATGGGCGGGCTCCTGAATTACGAGTGCACACAGGCCTAGCGCGGATCGGGGCGCTGTGCAATTCGCCGCTGCGGCAGGGAATGTGGCGCAAAAGCTGCGGTTTTGCAGATGCGCCCAGGCCAATCTGACTCACGTAAAATTTTATGTTAAGGCTTTGTTAATTATGACCCGAGGCAGGGCAACCAAACGAGCAACAAGGGCCGCAAAGGCCAAGCAGGGGCAAGCTGTGCGCAGCCGCGGCGCGCCTGTAATTGACAGCAGGTGCAGGCCTGTGTCTCTCGTTTGTCCGGCCTCTGACAGGCAAGAGGTGGGCAATCCATGGCAACAGGCGCTGAACTCAATTATCAGACAAACGCCTCTGCAACGCAGATGGCGCAAACAATTTTCGGCGATGGAGCCACTGTTGTCGGTGCTTCCTATTCGGGGTGGAGCCAGTCCTCGGCGATCTATTCAAACGGCGATGCCCTGGCACCGGGCGCAACACCCAGCGATTCCGGTGTCATTCTGTCGACCGGGCGGGCCAGCCATTTCACCCGGAATGGAAGCGACCCCAACCGGTCCACCCAAACCTCGACCAATACGTCCGGCGAAAGCAATAATGCGGATTTCAATGCCGCAGCGGGCACCAATACCTATGATGCTTCCTATCTGGATGTGAGCTTCATTCCCGATTCGGATGTGATGACGATGCAATTCGTCTTTTCCTCCGAAGAATTTCCGGAATTCCAAAATTCAGTCTATCAGGACGTGGTGGCGGTCTGGGTCAATGGCGAGCAGGCGTTGATGGAAATCGGCAACGGCCAGGCCAACCCCAGCAACATCAGTTCCTCTATCAACGAGAATCTGTATCTCGATAACGCCGGCGATGATTTCAACACCGAGATGGACGGGCTTACCCTGACCATGACGCTGACGATGCGTGTCAACCCCGGTGAAGTGAACGACATCCGCATCGGCATCGCCGATGTGAGCGACAGCCGCTACGACAGTAACCTGCTGATCGCCGCAGATTCGGTGCAGACCGATCTGGTGGCAATGACCGACAAGGTTTTTGTTGCACCGGACAGCAGCAAGACCATCGACGTGCTGGCCAATGACGTGAACAATTCCGGCGGCAGCCTGACCATCACCCATCTCAACGGTACTGCGGTGACGGCCGGGTCCGTGGTGACGCTCAACACCGGGCAAGAGGTGCAGCTGAACGCGGATGGCACGCTGACCCTGATCGGTGACGGCGATGTTGAGGACTTCAACTTTACTTATGGCGTGACCAATGGCGTCAATTCCGATACCGGCTTTGTCAATGCCAGCTCGATCCCCTGTTTCGTGGCGGGCACCCGGATCCGGACTCCCTATGGCGAGGTTCCGGTAGAGGATCTGATGCCCGGTGATCTGGTAGAGACCCGCGACGATGGTGCGCAGGTGCTGTGCTGGACCGGCGGGCGATCGGTGGCGGCAGAAGATGATTTTGCGCCGATCCGAATTGCTGCGGATACGTTTGACCGGCATGGCGAACTGATGGTTTCTCCGCAGCACCGGGTGCTGGTGCGCGGAGCCCATGCTGAATTGTTTTTTGGCGAGGAAGAGGTGCTGGTGGCAGCCAAGGATCTGGTCAATGGGCGCAGTGTGACACGCTGTCCGGGCGGCGAAGTCACCTATGTGCATCTGATGTTCGACCGTCACCAGGTGGTTTACTCCGAAGGTCTTGCTACTGAGAGCTTTTTGCCCGGTCCGCAGATCGTCAACCTGTTCGACCGGCCGGTGGCAGAGGAGATCTGCGCGCTGTTCCCGGAGCTTGATCCGGAAACGGGCACGGGTTACAGCACCGCAGCGCGGCCTGCGCTTAAAGCCTATGAAGGGCGGCTGCTGGCCGCGATCCAGGCGGCCTGACGCCGGTGGGCTGGTTTGCGGTCTTTGGCAGCGGCCATAATTGGAGCGATCCGCAGGTGCTGCTGACAGCGGGGGTATCTGACAGCGACGGCCTGTTGGTGCGCGGCACAATCATGCTGGAATTCCAGCTGCCGGAAAGCGCACGGCCAGAGCCGCTTCTGCTGTATTCGCAATGCGGCGATTGGCCGTTGCGGCTGGCATTGCAAGCGGTGCCGGGCGGCGGCTTAAGTTTTGTGCTGGAGCAAAGCGGTGCCGTGCTGCACCAGACGCTGAATCCTACCAGCCTGGGCCGCACCGGCCGGCTGCGGCTGCTCTATGCCTGGGATGCACCTGCCCGCACAGGGCGGCTGACGCTGGAACAGCCGGACGGCAGCCAGATGCAGATTGCTGCCCTGGCCAGACCCAAACCTTGGCGGCTGCGGGATCTGCAGGCGCTGACCGGACCGTTGGGCTATGTGGCGCCGGCAGTAGAATACGTGGCGTTCTCCAGCTGCATGGAGCCGGCCGGTCCGGCCCCGGCGCTGCTGCCTTCCACCCCGATTGCCACACCTGAAGGCTACCGTGCGCTGAATGGTTTGCAGCGGGGCGATCTGGTTCTGACCAGCAGCGGTGAGGCGGTGCCGGTCTTGCATGTGATCGAACGCCAGGTGCCGGCGCTGGGTTCCTTTGCGCCGGTGCGGCTCAGGGCGCCTTACTTCGGGCTGCTTCGGGACATTCAGGCAGCACCGTTTCAGCGGCTGGTGCTGTCCGGTTCGGAGGTGGAGTATCTGTTCGGGCAGCCTGCGGTTCTGGTGCCGGCCGGCAATTTGCTGGGGACCGGCACCGCATTGCGGGGTGCGTCAGCCGCTCCGCTGATCACTTACCGTCAGGCGGTGCTGCCGGATCATGAACCGCTGCTGGCCGCCGGCGCCATGACCGAGAGCCTGTTCCTCGGCCGCCTGCGCCGCGATCCCCAGCGGCTGGCTGCCAGCCTTTTGGCACCGCTGGGCGCCGCAGCCCTGCCCGAGCACCGGCAGCCGAAATTCCCGGTGCTGCGGGCCTTTGACGCTGCAGTACTGGCTGAACGGCGGACGGCCTGACACAGTCGCGGCATCGAATTCCGCCTTTGCCGCCAAGGCGCTTGCGTGAAAAAAAGGAACCGCCTAAGGACATTGAAACCGTCCCAGAGGCCTGACCCGAGCGTTTCCGTGCTGTATCTCCGCCTGACCACCGCCGCCATGTTCCTGATTTGGGGGCAATTGCTGTCTGCGCAGGTGCTGACTGTCAACACGGTCACCCGTCCGCCGTTTTCGATGGTGGAAGAGGGGCGTGACACGGGCTTCTCGCTGGAATTGCTCAAAGTCCTCTCTGAACGGTTGGATTGGGAGTACCGCGTCAACCGCACGAGCAGCTTTGCAGAGATGCTGGACGGGGTGCGCAGCGGCGAGGCGGATCTGGCCGCAGCCAATATATCCATCACCGCCTCGCGCGAAATCACGATGGACTTCAGCCATCCGATTTTTGAAAGCGGGCTGCAGATCATGGTGCAGGCCGATGAAATCCGCCAGCCGTCGCTGTTCAGGGCGCTGCTGTCCTGGGATCTGGCCGCGGCGATCGGCATTGCCTTTTTGCTGCTGTTCGGCGGCGGCATGCTGATGTGGGTTTTCGAGCGCCGCGCCCAGCCCTATTTCGACCGCCCCTTGAAAGAGGCCTGGTTTCCGTCCTTCTGGTGGGCGCTGAACCTGGTGGTGAACGGCGGATTTGAGGAACGGGTGCCGCGTACGCCGGTAGGCCGGATGTTCGGTGTGGTGCTGGTTGTGTCGTCGCTGTTCGTCGTCTCGGTCTTTGTCGCCAAGATCACTGCTGTGATGACAGTGGAGGCGATCAGCGGCTCGGTGAACTCGGTGAACGATCTTTATGGAAGATCCGTTGCAACAATCGGCGGGTCGACCGCAGCCGGGTTCCTTGATCGGCGCGAGATCGACTATTCCGCCTTTAGCGGTCTGGAAGAGATGCTGGCCGCCTTTGAAGCCGGTGAGGTGAAGTCATTGGTTTTTGATGCGCCAGTGCTGAACTATTATGTTCAACAGGGCGGGTACCAGTTCGGATACACCATAGGCCAGCCGTTCCTGCGCGAGAATTACGGGCTGGTGTTCCCGGCCGGCTCGCCGCTGGTGGAAGAGGTCAATCAGGCGCTGCTGGCAATGCAGGAGGACGGCAGCTATGACGCCCTTTACCGCAAATGGTTCGGCAGCCAGAACTGACCTGCGGAGTTAGTGGAAAACCGGCTCCTCGCCGTCAAAGAACGGGGTCATCTGGGCAACGATCACGGCGTTTTCCTCCAGTGCCCGCTGCATCAGCGCGCGTTCTTCCTCACCGATCTCATGGCCTTCGGCCTCACGTTCCTCCAGGGTGCCGTATCCGGTCACATCCAGCGGCGCGGTGTCGGCCTGTTTCAGAATCGCCACGGTTTCACGCACCGCCTCGGCCTCGTCCACGCCGGAGGCATAAATCATCAGCGCCGCGCCGGTGGCGCCATCAGGCAGCCCGTCGCCGTCCTTGCGTCCGATCTGGACTAGCAGGGTATAGACTTGCTGGCGGGAGGGTTTCTTCTTTTCCATGCCGCCGCCATAGCGCCGGGGCGGGGGGGTGGTCAATCAAATTGCGGCAGGGGGAAACTGTCCGGGCTGGCGAATGGCTTGCAAGCAGGCGCGATCAGGAATTATGTCTACGCTTATTCAGTTTCCCAAAGGCCCCGCCGATGCGCATCTCCGCTCTGACTGCCCAGCCGGTGCCCTGGAAGAACGGCGGCGGTGTGACCCGTGAATTGGCCTTGCATCAGGAAGACGGCCAGATGATCTGGCGTCTCAGCCTGGCGGATATTTCGCGCAGCGGCCCGTTTTCCGCCTTTCCGGGCCTGGCCCGCATCCATTGCATCGTAGAGGGCGCGGGCCACACGCTGTCAAATAGCGATACACAGCTGCAAGCGTGGCCGCTGAAACCGCTGTGTTTCGATGGCGGCTTGGATTTGGACTGCCGTCTGCGTGAAGGGCCCTGCAAGGCCTGCAATGTGATCTACGATCCGGTGCGGGTCACGGCAGACGCCGCAATTTTGAGAGACGGCGCGCTGCCCGATGCTGCAGGCAGCCAAGTGTTCTTTGTTGTCTCCGGCAGCCTGAAGCTTGCAGGCCAGGGCCACTTTGCTCCGGGTGAAGGGATCGTCCTGGAAAGCACCGCCAGCGGAAGGATCTCCGATGGCGGCGTGGTTATCCAGTTACGGTTTTTGCCTGTTTAGAGACTGTTCAGCAGGTCGCTGATCGCGGTCCGGTATCCCGCAACCACACTGTCGCGAGCGATATGGCGGCCCTGTTGCACAACATGGCGGCCGGCGCTCCAGACATCCGTCACAGTGTCGTCGCCTGCCGCAAAACACAGTCCGTCCAGCATCTGCTCCGGCTTCAGCGCGCAGAGCGCCGGGACGCTGCTGTCGATGGCCACTAGATCCGCCAGCGCGCCTTCCTCGATCCGGCCGCCATCCCGGCCCAAGGCTTGCGCGCCGCCTTGGGCTGCGCCCAAATACAGCGTTTCCCCAACCGAGCCTTCTCCCGGCACCAGCACATTGCGGGCCAGGTCGCGCAAACGTTGGGAATACTCTAGCGTGCGCAGCTCCTCGGGCAGCGAAATCCGCACGTTAGAGTCTGAGCCAACCCCGAACGCGCCATTCTTCGCCAGATACTCTCTCCCGTTGAACGGGCCGTCGCCCAGGTTTGCCTCTGTAATCGGGCACAGCCCTGCGACCGCTCCCGAACGCGCCATGCCGGCAGTCTCAGCGCTTGTCATGTGGGTGGCATGGATCAAGCACCATTTGCCATCGACGGGTGCGTTGTCCAGCAGCCATTCGACCGGCCGTGCAGCCAGCCAATCACTGATGTCGGCGACTTCTTTTGGCTGCTCGGCGATATGGATATGCACCGGCAGCCCGTCCTGGATCTGCAGGACTGCTGCCAGGTCCTCGGGGCAGGTGGCGCGCAGCGAGTGCGGTGCGATGCCGACGCAGGCGTCCTGCGGCAGATCCCGCGCAGCAATTTTGCGGGCCCGGGCGACCAATTCAGAGAATTCCGCAACCGAATTGCCAAACCGCTGCTGGCCCCCATTCAGAGCCTGTTTTCCCGTCCCGCCGTAAGTATAGAGCACGGGCAGATGGGTGAGACCGATACCGGTCTGGCTGGCGGCGGCAAACACCCGCTCGCTAAGCTCGGTCAGTGATGCAAAATGCGCACCGCCCGGCTGGTGATGGACATAGTGGAACTCGCCCGCCGAGGCATAGCCGGCTTCCAGCATCTCCATGAAAACCAGCGCAGCGATAGCCTCGTATTGCTCCGGGGTGATGCGGTCCACGAACCGGTACATCAACTCGCGCCAGGTCCAGAAGCTGTCCTTGCCCGCTGCGCGGTATTCGGTCATTCCCGCCATCGCGCGCTGAAAGCTGTGGGAATGCAGATTGCCCAGCGACGGCAGCAGCACGTCTGCCCGCGCGTCGCCTGGCTGCGGCTGGGCACCGGATTCCATTGAGCAAATCCGGCCGCTCTCAATCGTCAGCCGGAGGTTCTCTGCCCATCCTTGGGGCAGGCGGGCGTGCTGGGCGAATATGGTCTGCATCTAACCCTCTTATGTGTAGATGTAATACTATTAGCGGCATGTTTTTTGTGCTGCAAGAGTATTGCGCTGGAGGGGCGCTGCCCCTTGGCCTTGCGGCCTCACCCCGGGATATTTCCGGCAAGAGGAATAGCGGACCCCTGTTTCTTCCTCTTGCTCGAAATATCCTGGGGTTTGGGGCAAAGCCCCAAAAAAAACGCGCCCGGATGGGGCGCGCTCTATTGTTTCTGCGATGCAGCGCGGATCAGTCGCGCAGCAGCTCGTTGATGCCGGTCTTGGAGCGGGTCTTTTCATCGACGCGCTTCACGATCACTGCACAGTAAAGGCTGATGTTGTTCTTCGACGGCATCGAGCCTGCGACCACAACCGAGTAAGGCGGCACTTCGCCATAGGTCACTTCGCCGGTTTCGCGGTCTACGATCTTGGTCGATTTGCCGATGAACACGCCCATACCCAGAACCGAGCCTTCGCGCACGATGCAGCCTTCGACCACCTCGGAACGGGCGCCGATGAAACAGTTGTCCTCGATGATGGTGGGGCCCGCCTGCATCGGTTCCAGCACGCCGCCGATGCCGACGCCGCCGGAGAGGTGCACGTTCTTGCCGATCTGCGCGCAGGAGCCGACGGTGGCCCAGGTGTCGACCATGGTGCCTTCGCCGACATAGGCGCCGAGGTTCACGAAAGAAGGCATCAGCACCGCACCCGGCGCGATATAGGCGGATTTGCGGACGACGCAGTTCGGCACCGCGCGGAAGCCGGCAGATTTCCACTGATCTTCACCCCAGCCGGCAAATTTGCTGTCGACTTTGTCCCACCAGCCGCCGGCCTGCGGGCCGCCTTCGTGGATTTCCATGTCCTTGATGCGGAAGCCCAAAAGCACCGCTTTTTTTGCCCATTGGTTCACGTGCCAGTCACCGCTGTCCAGCTTTTCGGCCACCCGCAGTGATCCGGAGTCCAGCGCGTTCAGGGTGTCTTCAATGGCTTCACGGGTCTCGCCGGTGGTGGCGGGGGTGATGGTGTCGCGCGCCTCCCAGGCGGCTTCGATCGCTGCTTCCAGCTGGGCGTTGGACATGGGTGTTCCTCCGGCATTCGTTAGATTCGGGGTTACATAACGGCAATCTGCTCGCAGGTCATGTCCGGATTGCGTCCAAATTGCCGCCCCCGACGGCGTTTTGCCGGCAGTCAGCGCACCCGGCGCAGGTGGCGGCGCAGGATTTCGCAAGCCGCAGCGGGATCGCGGCGCTCCATCGCCTGCACGATGGCGGCATGATCACTGTCTGTCCGGCGGGTCCATTGGTGCTGCCAGTTGGCAAACAAATGGCGGGCAGCGGCGATATGCAGATCGTCAATCGAGGCCAAGAGCCGGGGCATCGCGCAAGGAGCAAGGATCGTCTTGTGAAAGGCCCGGTTTAGCCGTTCCCAGCCAGCCATGTCCTGTGCCGCGTCGCAGGCGAGACGGGCAGCCTCGGCGGTTTCGATATCCTTTGGTGTCAGGCGGGCAAAGGCGTGGGTCAGGGCCAGAACCTCCAGCGCCACCCGCATCTCGATCACCTCACGGATTTCGGAAGGGTCCAGGGCGCTGACCCGGGTGCCGCGGCGGGGTTCGGATCGGGCGAGGCCATGCGCCTCCAGCCGCAGGAGCGCTTCGCGCACCGGAACGTGGCTGGCGTCAAACTCGCGCGCGATATGGTCCTGGCGCAGTTTTTCGCCGGCAGGCAGGCTGCCGGTGATGATGCGCTCGCTCAGGCTGCGGTAGATGGTATCTGCGATGGTTGCCGACATATCCTGGCGATACCGGGGCTGATGGAGGGCCGCAAGGATTATCCCAACGGGTCCGGGGCTATGTTGCCGCCGCAGATCAGCACCGCCACACGCTCGCCGGGCGCAGGGCGGTAGGCGCCGCACAACAGTGCGGCCAAGGCAGTGGCGCCTGCGGGTTCAACCAGGATCCGACGTTCGCGCCACAATGCGGTCTGTGCCCTGGTGATGGCGCTGTCCGGTACAGTCACCGAAGGCAGGCCCGGTTGCGAGGCAAGTTCGAAACAGATAGCGCCGATGCGTTTGGCGCCAAGAGCGTTGGCCGCGACGCCGGAGACGTCCACATCCACCGGCTGACGGGCCAGCAATGCCGCATTCAGCGCGCAAGAGGTTTCGGGCTCCACCGCCACGATCTTCTTTGCTCCCTGGAACCAGGCCAGTGCGCCGGCAATCAGCCCGCCGCCGCCCACCGCGATCAGAAGGGTATCTGCCTCAAGGCCTTGGGCCTGCCATTCGGCAAAGCAGGTGCCCTGGCCCGCAACCGTGGCGGGAGCGTCGTAGGCGTGGACCTGCATGGCGCCGGTATCCGCCTCATAGGCCTGGGCCTGTTCCAGTGCGTTGGCATAGGCGCCGGGTACCACCTGCAGATCAGCCCCGGTTCGTTCGATCAGTGATATTTTGGCCGGGCCTGCCATCTCGGGCACGTAAATCCGGGCCTTGTGGCCCAGCTGGTGCGCGGCATAGGCCGCGGCGGCGCCGTGGTTGCCGCCCGAGGCCGCCACCAGTCCCGCCGGCGGCACTGGCTGGCTCAGCAATGTGTTGAAGGCACCGCGGGCCTTAAAGCTGCCGGTGTGCTGCATGTGCTCCAGCTTCAGCTCCACCGGGAAATCCAGGCCGAAGCCCTGCGTTTGCATCACCGGGGTCTGCTGCACATGGGGGCTAACGCGTTCTGCTGCGTTCCTGATTTCATCCTGCCAGTTCATGCGCCGATCTCCCTGCCTGCTGCGCGGGAACCTTATCGGCGCCGCCGTTGTGTGCAAGCGCTACGGTGCGTTGTTGCATTCTTGATTGGCGCTAACGGCCAAGGGCGGCTACAAAGGGAGTCCTGTTGATTAATCTGGGATTTTTTATGACCGAAGACCGCCACAGCCGATTCCGCGATGCCCATTCCGACCGGGACCGGGCCGAACATGTGCCCGCCACGCCGCAGACCCAGGCGCCTGCCTACCGGCTTGCCTTTGCCGATGAAGAGTTTCTGTGCCGCGAGGAGCTGCGCCCGGTGCGGCTGCAGCTGGAGCTGCTGAAGCCTGAGCTGATGCTGAACGAACATGGCATCGAAAGCACCATCGTGATGTTTGGCGGCGCGCGGATCCCGGATCCCAAGCATAAGGATCAGGCGCGGACAAAGACGCTGGCGGATTTGTCGCATTTCTACGATGAGGCGCGCGAGTTTGCCCGGCTGATGACCGAAAAATCGAAGGAGAGCGGCGGCCGTCAGAACGTGATCGTAACCGGCGGCGGCCCCGGTGTGATGGAGGCGGGCAACCGCGGCGCGCTGGACGCGGGCGGCCAGTCCATTGGCCTGTCGATCGTGCTGCCGCATGAGCAGGCGCCCAACGGCTACGTAACGCCGGACCTCAGCTTCAATTTCCACTACTTCGCGATCCGCAAGATGCATTTCCTGATGCGGGCGCGGGCGATCACCGTATTCCCCGGCGGTTTCGGCACGCTGGATGAGCTGTTCGAGAGCCTGACCCTGATCCAGACCGGCCGGATGGAGCGGGTGCCCTTCCTGCTGTTCGGCAAGGAATTTTGGGACCGGATCATCAACTGGGAGGCGCTGGGTGACGCCGGCACCATTTCGGATCAGGATCTGGACCTGTTCCGCGTGGTCGACACTGCCCAGGAAGCGGTGGAGATCATCGACAACTGGGAGCCTGCGCCGCCGCGCGACAGCCTGCCCGGACGCGAGCGCTAATCTCGCTATGCAAGGCCGCTGCTGCCGGGATTAAGAGAGTTCCGGCGGCAGTCTGCCAATCTCGTCGCCGGTGGTCAGCCGGGTGAGGATCTGCGCACCTTCTACGGTTTTTACAGAATAGCCATAACCGCGCAGGCGGAATTGCCATTCCCGCGGGCTAAGTGCTTTTCCCCGTTCGCTGCGGATCAGGTCCAGCACGCTGGGGTCAATCGGGGCAGTCTTGCGTTCCATTGGAGCCATCTGTGAGTCCTTCTGAAAATGAATTGTCTGCGTTTTGGAAATTGTTCCCGGCAAAGGGCGGAATTTAAGCTGTATTGTGAAAAGAGTACGGCGGGCTGGCCTGTCTCCCGAAGTGCGGCTTCTGCGCAACAGTTCTCAGGCGTGGTGATGCCGCAGTAACGCGGGCAGTAGGACCGGCGGGAAACCGGACTTCATCAGACGGTTTTCGCGCAGGAATTTGCCAATTGCAGAAAATTGTCATTTCTTCGCTCGGCTTGAGGCCGGAAACGGGCCAAACTTGGCCACATTTACAAACAAAAACTTACCTGTAGCAGCATAGTGGAGACCGCTGATGTCCGAAGTTACAGATTACACGGCGCTTTTAGCCTATACATCGAACAGCAGCCTCCGCTGGAACAGCCTGACTGAGCCCGGTACTCAAACCGTGGTGACATACAGTTTTGTTGAGACCAGCGATTTGGGCAGTGTGGCTGACGACCCTTATGGCGCCAGCAGCTATTGGTCCTTCAACAGCACGCAGCGCGACTATTTCCGCCTGGCTCTTGCGGAGTTCGAAGAGGCGTCCGGCCTGCTGTTTGTCGAAACGGACGGCCCGGCGATGATCAACGCCTTTGGCTACAATGGCGGCTCTGCTGCGGGCTGGGCGGATCTTGCCTGGTCCACCTCATATTCCACCAATGAGGGGGAACTGGCGATTAAAAGCAGCAATATGGCGCCAGGGTCCTATGGCTATGAAACGGTGCTGCATGAGATCGGTCATGCACTGGGTCTTGAACACCCGCATGACGGTGACAATACGCTGGCGGACCATCTGGACGACCAGGAGCACACCGTGATGACCTATAACTATGCCGGGTATAACGTCACGGAGCTGGGTACGTTTGATGTGCAAGCCCTGACCCATCTTTATGGCGATACCGGCAGCACCGCAGGATGGAGAGCTTACGCCAATACGGCGGGCGACGTGGTGATCAAGGCCAGCAGCCGAGCAGAAACTGTATTGGCGACCGGGCAGGATACCAAGATTTATGCCAAGGGCGGCGATGACACTGTTATCGGACGCGAAGCGGATGACCGTCTGTTCGGCGGCGGCGGCGCGGACACTCTGACCGGTGGCTTTGGCGAAGACAGGCTGGCAGGCGGCAAGGGCTCGGACGTACTTATCGGCGGCTTGGATGAGACCGACTATTCAGGCGCCTACGGTGAAGACGACTTTCTCAAAGGAAATGGCGGCCGCGATACGCTTTTCGGTGGCCAGGGGGATGACAGGCTGATCGGTGGCAACGGGAAAGACCGCCTTGTCGGCGGTGAAGGGTCTGACGTCTTGACAGGAGGCAAACACGCGGATGTTTTTGTGTTCGTGTCTGCCGATTATTGGGAAGACGAAGTCATCAAGGATTTCGGCAAAGGCAATGACCGGATCGAATTCTCTGACACCTCAGTGGACGATTTCGGCGATCTGACCATCACACAGGTTAATGGCAACACGCTGATAGACTATTTCGGCAGTCACGAGATTGAGCTGACCGGCTATACCGGCACGCTCACCGAGGACCACTTCCTGTTTACTTGATACGGCAGCCGGGGACCCTGCCGCGCCGGGGCCGGGTTACTTCAACCCGGTTTCGGCCTCAATCTGCTTGCGGCTTTTGCGGGCGCGCTCGGTCGCCGATTTCAGCTGGCCGCAGGCCGCCATGATGTCATCGCCGCGGGTCTTGCGGATCGGCGAGGCATAGCCGGCCTGATAGACAATATTGGCAAAGGCATGAATACGGTTGTTAGAGGACCGCTTGTACGGGCTGCCGGGCCATTCATTGAACGGGATCAGGTTTATCTTGGCCGGGATATTGTAGCGCTTGATGTGCTCGATCAGACGGTGCGCGTCCGCGTCTGTGTCGTTCACCCCGTCCAGCATCACATATTCAAATGTGATCCGCTCGGAGTTCGACACTTTGGGGTAATCCGCCAGCGCCTGCAGCAGCGTGTCGATGTTCCAGCGTTTGTTGATCGGCACCAGCTTGTCGCGGATCTCGTTGGTGGTGGCGTGAAAGGAAATTGCCAGCAGACAGCCGATTTCTTCGGCGGTGCGGGCAATCTCCGGCACCACGCCTGAGGTCGACAGGGTGATCCGGCGGCGGCTGAGCGAGATGCCCTCGGGATCCATCGCAATCTTCATTGCATCGCGCACGTTGTCGAAATTGTACAGCGGCTCGCCCATACCCATCAGCACGATGTTTGACAGCAGGCGGGTTTCGTCCTTGGGCGCGCCCGGTACCGGCCATTCTTCCAGATCGTCGCGCGCCATCATCACTTGGCCGACAATCTCGGCCGGGGTCAGGTTGCGCACCAGCTTCTGGGTGCCGGTATGGCAGAAAGAGCAGGTCAGGGTGCAGCCCACCTGGGAAGAGATACACAGCGTGCCGCGGCCGTCTTCGGGGATATAGACGACCTCGACCTCATGGCCGCCATTGATGCGCACCAGATACTTGCGGGTGCCATCGGTGGAGACCTGTTTGCTCACCACTTCCGGAATGCGGACTTCGAATGTGTCCGCCAGTTCCGCGCGGTAAGCTTTGGCCAGGTTGGTCATATCCGCGAAATCGCGCTTGCCCCATTGATAGATCCACTGCCAGATCTGCCCGACCCGCATCTTGGCCTGCTTTTCCGGTGTGCCATGTTCGATCAGCACCTCGCGCATGCGCTCGCGGGTGAGGCCGACAAGGTTGATCTTGCCGCCCTCGGGATCCTTGCGGGGCAGGGTCAATACGTCCTGGGTGATCGGCGCGCTGGCGGTCATTGGCTTTAGCCTCGGTGCTGGTGGGCGGATGCGGCTCTATATAGGATTCCCGCAGAAGATCAAAAGGAATCCTTGAACACAAGTTTCAGACCGCAGATTTGACCAGTGCCTATTTGGAAAACCGCACCAGTTCTTCGACCCGGGCGCGGCCCAAGGTTGTCCAGCAGGCCCGCGTTGCAATTCCTGCGTCTTCACGTACTGCATGGGCCTCGCCGGCAAAAGCGCAATGCGCACCCCGGAACGCTTCCCATGCAGTCTGGCTCTGCATCAGTGCAGCTTCAACCGCAGTCCCGCCATTGGTGTTGTCGCGCTCTGCAGCGGCGACCATTGCGGCTTCCAGCGCGTTGAGCAGTGCGGCTTCCACCCCTTCTTCATCGTCCGCCACGCAGGATCCGATTTCCTCACGGGTTCCAGCGCCGCATTCCAGCGCCGGGTTGGCAAAAGCGGGCGGGAAGAGCAGCGCAACTGCAAGGCAAGCGCACGGGAGACTGGCTGAGTTCGGCATGGCAAGCACCTCCTGCGTAACATGCTACGCCGCTTGCGGGCCTCAAACAAGAAAACCCCGGCACGGGCCGGGGTTTGGTGTGTTTCCGCTAGGCAGCCGAAATTACTTGCTGCAGCGTTTCTCCGCGTCATCCAAGGCGGCTGTAAAGCCCAGCAGCGAGAAGCTGTCCTTGGTTTGGGTGCCCCGGGCGGAGCGCGCGGTCAGCACCGCATTTGCGCCGCGTTTCATGGCGGTGACAATCTTGGCATCATCCGCAGGCGTGGCCGGCCAGGCCCATTCGCCCTCGGTGAACAGTTCAAATTCGGACTCGCCGATGGCCATGTTCACGGTGGATCCCGGCGCAAAGGGGTAGCCGCCGGTAAAGCTGACTTCGCCTTTGGGGGCATCGCTGCTGCGGAAGGTGACAAACAGCTGGATCTCGCTGCGGCGCACCGCCACGACGCGGCCGTCGCGGGTGTTCACGGTTTCCTTTGGTGCGGAAACCCCCCAGCATTCATTTGGGTTTTCGCCTTCAAAGACGCTCCAGTCCACCTTGGCCGCAACGCGGTTATTCGACGTTGCTTGCGCAGATGCGGTGGTTGCCAATGCTGCCAGACACAGGCCCGCAGCCACGCGGGCAAGTTTCAATGCCATTTGTCCCGACTCCAAGACTGTTCTCTAAACCTCAAATACCAAACAAAGGGTCCGCAGCGTTTCAGCCGCCGTCTGATCCCGATCCCCTCGCTTGCGCTACACAAGCACACTAACGTAACTTGCACCACGGGCGAAAGTGCGTTTTGGCAGGATTTCGCCCAGAATTCTGCACGCAAACATGAGGGGAGATATCATGCCGAAACCTGTGCCCATGGCCGAAGTCTGGCGGGGTCCGCTGCTGGAGAGCCTGCATCTGGGTCATGCCGTCATTTGTGATGACACGGGCAAGGTGGTGCGCAGCTGGGGGGATCCGGATGCGGTGATCTACCCGCGCAGCTCGGCCAAGATGATCCAGGCGCTGCCGCTGATCACCTCCGGCGCTGCCGCGCGCTATGGTTTGACATCCGAACAGCTGGCGCTTGCCTGTGCGTCCCACAACGGCGCGCATATCCATACCGAGCGGGTGAATACCTGGCTGAATCAGCTGGGCCTTGGCGATGACGACTTCCGCTGCGGTACGCAATTGCCAGATGACATCCCGGCCCGCAATGAGCTGATCAAGAACGACAACAGCCCCTGCCAGGTTCACAACAACTGCTCTGGCAAACACGCGGGCTTTCTGACCCTGACGCAATATCTGGGGGCAGGGGCCGAGTATATCGAAATTGATCACCCGGTGCAGCAGGCCTGTTTGGCGGCGTTTGAGGAAACCACCGGGCAGGATAGTCCCGGCTATGGCATCGACGGCTGCTCAGCGCCGAATTTTGCCACCACCGTATCTGGCCTCGCACGGTCCATGGCTTGGTTTGCCAGTGCTGCAGACCGCTCTGACCGCGCATCGCAAGCGGCGCAGCAGCTGGTCGCGGCAATGACGGCGCATCCCGAATTGGTCGCAGGCGAAACCCGCTGCTGCACCAACCTGATGCGGGCCATGGGCGGAAAAGTGGCGGTCAAGACCGGCGCCGAAGCGGTGTTCATCGCGATCCTGCCTGAACAGAAAATGGGTGTAGCCGTGAAGATAACCGACGGCGCCACCCGCGCCAGCGAATGCGCAATTGCCGCGCTGATGGTCAGCCTTGGTGTGCTGGAGGCCGAGCATCCGGAAACCCGCAAATACATGAACAAGACACTTTACAGCCGCCGCGGGCTGGAGTGCGGATCCATCCGCCCGGCAGCCGAACTGCTGTTCTGAAAATAGCTGCCCCGGGCCGGCCCCGGGGCATGCAGCCTACATTTCCATGTCGATGATCTCGGCCACTTCGACTGAACCGTTGCCGCTCACCACCATCGGGCAGCCCTTGGCCATTTCGCAGGCAGCATCCTGGTCGGCCGCTTCGACCACCGTGTAGCCCGAAAGCGGATTGGCGCCGCCATTGTCCACGACCCCTCCGGCGCTGACGGTTTTGGACATGCCAACCGGCGCTCCGGGGATCTTCAGTGCTTCGCCCATCGACCCCATCCAGTTCTTCCAGGCCTCCATCTCCTTGGCGCCTTCTGCTTCGCTCTCGGGCTTCTTGCCGCCGTGATAGGCAAAAATGAACTGTGGCATTGGTCTTCTCCCTTGGTTGCGATGAATTCCTGTTCAGGGGCTTTCGGCCAGTTGCGCCTCCAGCTTACGCAGGGTCGAAGTCCAGCCCTGTTCGTGGCGCGATGCGATCTCACTGCCGTCCAGATCCCGGTGGTCAATCAGCAGCATGGCGCCGTTTTCGGTGGCAGAAATTGTAAAGGTCACATGGCTTTCGGCACCGCGGGTTCCGTCCTCCTCGTGCCAGGCCCAGGTGAAGCCGACGGATTTCGGCCCATCCACATGGGTCACTTGGCCCGAGACATGAAACCGCTGGCCGTCACTGTTCTGCATGACGGAATACCAAGGGCCGGTGCGGCTCAGGTCCAGATCATGTTCCGGGATATGCACCCCCTCCGGGCCCCACCACTTCAGCAGCTTGTCCGGGGTGGTCACCCAGGCGAACAGCTTTTCCGGACTGACAGGAAACACCCGTTGCAGCTGCAGATCACTCATGCGGTTTCCTCCATCAGGTGTCATCTGCCATTAAAGCCGTCTCCAGCCGGTCCAGACCGCCCTCCCAGAAGGCGCGCCGGGACTGGGTCCAATCGGCAATCATCCGCAGGCCTTCGGGCCGGGCGGAGTAAAGCCGCTTGGTGCCATCGGCGCGCTGGGTGACCAGCCCGGCCTCGCGCAGCACCTTCAGGTGGCGCGAGATCGCAGGTGCGGAAATGCCCGCACCCGGTGCCAGATCGCCTGCAGGCAGCTCGCCTTTTGCAATCAGCTGGTCGACGATCGACATGCGGGTTTCATCCGACAACGCGGCAAATGATTTCAGAATCGGTATCATATCTCTTGTTATCACTTTTGTTAATTAAGTGTCAGGTTAAAAATTTGATAGTAGACATATGGGTGCAATAGACCCGTATTCAGCATTTCAAAACCGCGCGGCCCAAAGCCCGGCGCCGGCAGGTGCGGGTCAGCAGATCACCGCATGTCCCAAAGAAGCTTCGCTGCCAGCGTAATTGAAGTCAGTACCAGCAGCGGCTTGATCAGCTTCGCGCCCTGCTTCTTTGCAAGCCCGGCCCCTGCACGCGCGCCGGCAATCTGCGCCAGACCCATCAGCAGGCCGGTGATCCACCAGGGGGTGGCAAAAAAGGAAAAGGCAACAAGTCCGCCCGCATTGGAGGCAAAGTTCAGCAGTTTGGTATGGGCCGTGGCCTTGAGGATGCCATAACCGGCAAGGGAGACAAAGGCGAGCATGTAGAAACTGCCTGCCCCCGGCCCCAGCAGCCCGTCATAAGCGCCGCACAAGGGAACTATTGTTGCGGCAAACAGGGCAGGCGATAGGCGGCGCTGCCGGTCCAGATCATCCAGCCCTTTCTTGACCGCAAAGAAAACAGCGATGGCTATCAGCAGCGCCGGCAGGAACAGGCGGATCCACTCGGTGGGCAGGAAGGTCACCAGAAAGGCGCCTGCAACCGATGCGGCAAAGGCAATCAGCGCAGGTTTACGCTGCGATTTCAGATCAACGTGTCCAGCCCGGGCATAGCTGGCCGCTGCGGTCGCCGCTCCGAACAGCCCCTGGATCTTGTTCGTCGCCAAGGCTGTGACCGGGCTGGCCCCCGCCAGCAGCAGTACAGGCAATGTCACCAATCCGCCGCCACCGGCAAGCGCGTCAATGAAACCCGCAACAAATCCGGCCGCTAGCAACAGCAGCAGGGTTTCGATCCCCACTTCAAGCATGTGATTGATCAGCCTTTGAAATCGTCGCGACCGTAGCCCTGGATGTACAGCAGCGCAGTCAGGTCACCGTGGTTGATGCGGATGTCGCATTCCGCCGCGACCGAAGGTTTGGCATGCAGCGCCACCCCGGCGCCTGCGCGTTTCAGCATCCCCAGATCATTGGCGCCGTCACCAACCGCAATGACATCCGCCTCGCCAATCCCCAGCCGGGCGGTTATCTGCTCCAGGGCCTCCACCTTGGCTTCCCGGCCCAATATCGGCCGGCCTGCCTCTCCGGTCAGCTTGCCGTCTTCCACGGTCAGGGTATTGGCGCGGTTTTCGTCAAACCCCAGCTCTGCCGCCACCTGTGCGGTGAACGCCGTGAACCCGCCCGACACCAGCGCCGCATAAGCGCCCTCTGCCTTCATCGTGGCCAGCAGATGCCTGCCGCCGGGCATGTAAGTGATGCGCTCGGCCAGCACCTTGCCGATCACCGTTTCCGGCAGGTCTTTCAGCAGTCCGACCCGCTCGGTCAGCGCGCCTTCAAAATCCAGCTCGCCGTTCATTGCCCGTGCGGTGATATCCTTGACCCGTGCGCCAACGCCCGCTTCTTCTGCCAGCTCGTCAATGCACTCCTGCTGGATCATGGTGGAATCCATATCGGCCAGCAGCATCTTCTTCTTGCGCCCGGCGCTGGGCTGAATGACCAGATCCACGCCCAGCTCCTGCAGGTCCTCCCAGACGTTCCACCGGTTGTCCGGCATCTGCTTCAGTGAAAACTCAGCCGCCGCGCCCGGCGCCAGCCAGACGGCCTCGCCACCGCCCCAGGCATTGCGCAGTGATTCGATCAGCGCAGGTTCCAGAACCGGGCGTTCAGGATTGCACAGCAGGGTGGCAGCAAACATCGGCGGGCTCCGTTTCATCGGGGTTCGTCTTGTCATAACGGCACGCCGCGGGATCGGCCAGCCTGCTCGGTGCTGTGAAAAACAGGGGGCGTTATAAGGCAGGCCGCCAGCAGCGAATTCGGGACGCCTGTTTCCGATGGTGGAAAAACGTGTCGCAAAAAGAGTGTGTATGGCCGTATTTCCCCGACTTTCCTGTTGCATGCCGCGCTGCAGCGCCCTAGCTCTGGTGGCGGGACACCCCTCCCCAACGAGGGGCGCTTATCTGGAAGGATAGCATTGATGGCTATTGCACAACCGGCATCGCGGCCGGCCAATCCGCGTTTTTCTTCTGGCCCCTGTGCCAAACCTCCCGTGTTTGATGTTGCCAAACTTGCCGGTGCGCCGCTGGGCCGCTCGCATCGTGCGGCAGTGGGCAAGGAGCGCCTGAAGGCGGCGATTGAAGGCACCCGCGAAATTCTGAACATCCCTGCTGACTACAAGATCGGCATTGTCCCGGCGTCGGATACCGGCGCTGTTGAGATGGCAATGTGGAACCTGCTGGGTGCCCGCGGCGTCGAGATGCTGGCCTGGGAAAGCTTCGGTTCTGGCTGGGTCACCGACGCGGTGAAGCAGCTGAAACTGGACGCCACCGTCAAGACCGCCGATTACGGCCAGATCGTGGACCTCGCCTCTGTCGATTTCTCCAATGACGTCGTTTTCACCTGGAACGGCACGACCTCCGGCGTGCGGGTTCCCAACGGCAACTGGATCCCGGCGGACCGCGAAGGGCTGACCATCTGCGATGCCACATCGGCAGCCTTTGCGCAGCGCCTGCCCTGGGATAAACTGGATGTGACCACTTTCTCCTGGCAGAAGGTGCTGGGCGGCGAAGCGGCGCACGGCATGATCATCCTTTCCCCCCGCGCTGTTGAACGGCTGGAAAGCTACACCCCCGCCTGGCCACTGCCGAAGATCTTCCGCCTGACCAAGGGCGGCAAGCTGATCGACGGCATTTTCCAGGGCGCCACCATCAACACGCCCTCGATGCTGGCGGTTGAGGATTACCTGCTGGCGCTGGACTGGGCGCGCTCGGTTGGCGGTATGGAAGGCCTGCGCGAACGCGCCTACGCCAACCTCGCCGCAGTGCAAAGCTTTGTGCAGGACAATCCCTGGATCGCGTTCCTGGCTGAACAGCCGGAATACCGCTCCAACACCAGTGTTTGCCTCAAGTTCACTGATGAGCGCATCCAGGACGGTGCAGCGTTTGCCAAGGCTGTGGCCAAACGGCTGGAAAATGAAGGCGCAGCCTATGACATCGGCGCCTATCGCGACGCGCCTGCGGGCCTGCGGATCTGGTGCGGCGGCACGGTTGAAACCACTGATGTGGCTGCGCTGATGCCTTGGATCAAATGGGCCTTCGAGGCTGAGATCGCCCTCCAGACTGAAGCCGCCTGAATTCGGCTCTGCTCCGGGGCGCATGCCCCGGACCCCCCAAGGGGGGACCTTCACAATTTCAGGCCGCACAGGCCCCCGTATGAAAAGGACCACAAATATGGCTCCCAAAGTCCTCATCTCCGATAAACTGTCCGAAGCTGCCGTCCAGATCTTCCGCGACCGCGGCATCGACGTCGATTTCCTGCCTGATGTGGGCAAGGACAAGGAAAAACTGGCGGAAATCATCGGCCAGTATGACGGCCTGGCGATCCGCTCGGCGACCAAAGTGACCGAAAAGATCCTGGAGAGTGCCGCAAACCTCAAGGTGATCGGACGCGCTGGCATCGGCACTGACAACATCGACAAAGAAGCCGCCTCCAAGCGCGGTGTCATTGTGATGAACACGCCCTTCGGCAACATGATCACCACCGCCGAACACGCCATCGCCATGATGTTCGCAACCGCTCGCCAGCTGCCCGAGGCCTCCGCTTCCACCCATGCCGGCAAGTGGGAGAAGTCCAAGTTCATGGGCACCGAACTGACCGCCAAGACCCTGGGTGTGATCGGCGCCGGCAACATCGGCGGCATCGTCTGCGACCGCGCCCGCGGCCTCAAGATGAAGGTGGTGGCCTATGACCCGTACCTGAGCACTGAGAAAGCCGACAAGATGGGCGTCGAAAAGGTGGAGCTGGACGAGCTGCTGTCCCGTGCCGATTTCATCACCCTGCATGTGCCGCTGACCGATCAGACCCGCAACATCCTGTCCAAGGAAAACCTGGAGAAGACCAAGAAGGGCGTGCGCATCATCAACTGCGCCCGCGGCGGCCTGGTGGACGAGGGCGCGCTGGCAGAACTGTTGACCTCCGGCCATGTGGCAGGTGCGGCCTTTGACGTGTTCTCGGTGGAACCGGCCAAGGAAAACGCGCTCTTCGGCCTGCCCAACGTGGTCTGCACTCCGCATTTGGGTGCCGCCACGACCGAGGCGCAGGAAAACGTCGCTCTGCAGGTGGCTGAGCAGATGTCCAACTACCTGCTGACCGGCGCGGTGGAAAACGCGCTCAACATGCCTTCGGTGACGGCGGAAGAAGCCAAGGTCATGGGCCCCTGGATCAAGCTGGCCGATCACCTGGGCAGCTTCGTGGGCCAGATGACGGATGAACCGATCAAGGCGATCAACATCCTCTATGACGGTGCCGCTTCGGAGATGAATCTGGACGCGCTGAACTGTGCGGTGATTGCCGGTATTATGAAACGCGCCAACCCCGAGGTGAACATGGTGTCCGCCCCGGTGGTCGCCAAGGAGCGCGGCATCCAGATATCGACCACAAACCAAGACAAATCCGGCACCTTCGACGGCTATGTCAAGGTGACCGCAGTGACCTCCAAGCGCGAACGCTCGGTGGCTGGCACCGTGTTCTCCGATGGCAAGCCGCGGTTTATCCAGATCAAGGGCATCAACATCGAGGCCGAGGTCGGTGCGCATATGCTGTACACCACCAACGAGGACGTGCCTGGCATCATCGGCACCCTGGGCCACACCCTGGGTGAAAGCGATGTGAACATTGCCAACTTCACCCTGGGCCGCTCCGAAGCTGGCGGCGAAGCCATCGCACTGCTTTATGTCGATGACGAAGTGCCCGCCGAGGTCCGCGCCAAACTGGCCGAAACCGGGCTGTTCAACCAGATCAAGCCGCTGGCATTCGATGTAGCCTAAGTGCTGAAGACGAAACTGGTTCAATCAGGAACGCCGCCCGGTTATAAGGGCGGCGTTTTCTTATCCGGGCTTCTTCAATCATAGGACTATGCCATGACCGCCCCCCTTTACGCGATCGGTGACATTCACGGCCAGCTTGCCATGCTGGAGGAGGCTTTGGCCCGGATCGAGGCCGACGGCGGCCCGGACGCACGGGTTGTCTTTCTGGGCGATTACACAGACCGCGGCCCGGACAGCCGCGGGGTGATCGAACGTTTGATCGCAGGCCAGGAGGAGGGCCGGGACTGGATCTGCCTGAAGGGGAACCACGACCGGATGTTTGAATGGTTCATGGAGGACATTCCGCGCCATGACCCGCATCTTCTGATCGGCTACCACTGGCTGCATGAGCGGATCGGCGGCAGTGAAACCCTTGCCAGCTACGGGCTGACATTCAAGGACCGCACCCGGCTCGACGATTTGCATGCACAAGCCAAAGAGGTGATACCCCTGCGTCACGCTGAATTCCTGCGCAGCCTCACGTCCCTC
The DNA here is from genome assembly GCF_004123675.1 of Leisingera sp. NJS204. NCBI lineage: Bacteria > Pseudomonadati > Pseudomonadota > Alphaproteobacteria > Rhodobacterales > Roseobacteraceae > Leisingera > Leisingera sp. NJS204. The sequence goes on from NZ_CP035417.1 coordinate 4,235,163, forward strand.
CACGAGACGCCTGATCTGGCCTTTGTGCACGCCGGAATCGTTCCCGGTGTACCGCTGGCCCGGCAGAAAGAGAACGATCTGGTCTGGATCCGGCAGCCGTTCCACGACCACACTGGTACGCACCCGAAACTGATTGTGCATGGCCATACACCAGTGGACTGCCCCAGCCATTACGGCAACCGCATCAACCTGGACAGCGGCGCCGGCTACGGCCGGCCGCTCAGTGCCGCCGTCTTCGAAGGCCGCAACTGCTGGCAGCTCACGGAAAACGGCCGCCAGCCGCTGACCCCGTAGTATTCTCTTCTTCTTCTGGCTCAAAATATCCTGGGGGTGAGCGCCAGCGGCGCGAGGGGGCAAAGCCCCCTCAACCAATCCTCAGCCCCAGTCCAGCACTACCTTGCCGCTGGACCCGGATTTCATCGCCGCAAAACCCTCGGCAAAGTCATCGACGCCAAAGCGGTGGGTTATGACCCGGCTCACATCCAGCCCGTTCTGCAACATCGCGATCATCTTGTACCAGGTCTCGAACATTTCGCGCCCATAGACGCCCTTGATGGTGACAGCCTTGAACACGATGCGCGACCAGTCGACCGGCGATTTTCCCGGCGGAATGCCCAACAGGGCAATCTTGCCGCCCATCACCAGCGCTTCGACCATCTGATCCAATGCCGCTTGCGAGCCGGACATTTCCAGCCCGACATCAAACCCCTGTTTCAGGCCCAACTCGCGCACCACATCCTGCAAGTCTTCCTGCGCCACGTTCACCGCGCGCACTGCCGGAACCACATGTTCCGCCAGTGTCAGGCGATCCGGGTTGATATCGGTGATCACCACATGGCGCGCGCCGGCATGTTTCGCCACCGCCGCCGCCATGATGCCAATGGGGCCTGCGCCGGTAATCAGCACGTCTTCGCCCAGCAGATCAAAGCTGAGCGCCGTATGCACAGCATTGCCCAAAGGGTCCAAAATGGCGCCGATCTCATCCGGGATTTCCTCCGGCAGCGGCACCACGTTAAAGGCCGGGAGTTTCAGATACTGGGCAAAGGCGCCTTGCTCATTCACCCCGATGCCGCGGGTTCCGGGATCCAGGTGGAATTTGCCGGCGCGGCTCTGGCGCGAGTCCGTCTTGATCAGATGCCCCTCGCCGGAGCAGCGCTGCCCCACGGCCAAATCGGTGACATTGCGCCCGATCTCGACGATTTCGCCCGCAAATTCATGCCCGGTAATCATTGGCACCGGCACGGTGTGCGAGGCCCACTCATCCCAGTTCCAGATGTGGATGTCGGTGCCGCAGATGCCGGTCTTCCTGATCTTGATCAGCACTTCGTCCGGGCCGATCTCCGGCACCGGCGCCTGAACCATCCACAGACCTTCCTGCGGATGGCTCTTCTCCAGCGCCTTCATCGTGTTCGGCCGGCTCATGACACAATCCCCAATTCCTTGCCGACCTTGCCAAAGGCGGCCAATGCCCGGTCCAGCTCATCCCGCGTCAGCGCCGCATTCATCTGGGTGCGGATCCGCGCCTGACCGCGCGGCACGACGGGGAAGAAGAAGCCGGAGACATAGACGCCCTCGTCAAACAGCCGCGCCGCCATATCCTGCGCCAGCTGCGCCTCTCCCAGCATCACCGGGATGATCGGATGCTCACCCGGCAACAGGTCAAAGCCGAGGTTTTCCAAGCCCGCCCGCCAGTACTTCGCATTCTCGAACAGCTGCGCCCGCAGCCCGTCCCCTTCTTCGACCAGCCGGATCGCTTCCAGCCCGGCAGCAACAATTGATGGCGGCAGCGAATTGGAGAACAAATAGGGCCGCGCCCGCTGCCGCAGCAGGTCGATCACTGGCTGCGGCCCGGCGATATAACCGCCGATGGCCCCCCCAAGTGCTTTGCCCAATGTCCCGGTGACGATATCCACGTCCACCCCGAAATGCTCCGGCGTGCCGGCCCCCGTTGCGCCCATGAAGCCGGTTGCGTGGCAGTCATCCACCATCACCACAGCATCGTATTTATCCGCCAGCGCCCGGATCTCCGGCAGCTTGGCCAGGTACCCGTCCATCGAGAATACCCCGTCGGTGGCAATCATGATGTGCCGCGCCCCGTCCTCGCGCGCCTGTTTCAGCCAGGCCTCCAGATCGTTCATGTCGCTGTTCAGATAGCGATAGCGTTTGGCCTTGCACAGGCGCACCCCGTCGATGATCGACGCATGGTTCAGCGAGTCCGAGATAATCGCATCCTCAGGCCCCAGCAGCGGCTCGAACAGCCCGCCATTGGCATCGAAACAGGCGGCAAACAGGATTGCGTCATCCTTGCCGAGGAATTTGGCCAGCCGCTGCTCCAGCTCCCGGTGAATGTCCTGGGTGCCGCAGATGAACCGGACTGAGGCCATGCCGAATCCTTTTGGCTCCATCGCGTCTTTGGCGGCATTGATGAGGGCAGGGTGGTTGGCCAGACCCAGATAGTTGTTGGCGCAGAGGTTGATCACTTCGCGGCCGCCAACCGTGATCCCGCCCGCTTGGGGGGAGGTGATCATTCGCTCACGTTTGTACAGTCCCTCAGCTTCGATCTGGGCAAGCGTATTGGAGATGTCGGTCAGAAATGCGTTGGACATGAGCTGGCTCCCTGGGTGTCTCGAGTCGCGTGTCTATCATAGCGGATGCGTTTCCGAAATACAGGATTTCAGTATGACGGAAAAAATTCCGTGAAACCGGATTTGAAGGCTGGAATTCCACCCGGCCGGACTATCTCATCCCAAAACAGGGAGGAAACAGTCATGGCACGCATCACGGGTATCGGCGGAGTCTTCATCAAGGCGCGCGGCGGCGCCACTGAGCTGGCAGAATGGTACCGCGACCATTTGGGGCTGGAGCTGGAGGATTTCGGCGGCGCCGTCCTCAAGTGGCAGGATGACAAGGCCGGCGACGGCGGCCTCACCGTATGGGCCGCTGCTGATCAGCACGGGACTTGGTTCGATCCCAGTACCTCTGGCTTTATGATTAACTACCGGGTTGATGACATGGATGGCATGGTTGCACAGCTGACCGCCGCAGACATTCCCATTTTGAAAGGGCCTGACGCCCATGAGAATGGCCGCTTTGCCTGGATCATGGACCCGGAAGGCAACAAGGTGGAGCTGTGGGAGCCTGCGCCTTGGGATGACAAGAACAAGGGCTGACTGTCCCTTTGTGTCCGAATGGCAGGCACAAAAAAAAACGCGGCCCCTTTACAGGGACCGCGTTTCAGAACTGCTAAGCTTAAAAGCTTATGCCAGCGCCAGGTTCACAGCCGACTCGCGGCCGTCACGGCCGGGCTCGATGTCGAAAGTGACTTTCTGGTTGTCCGCCAGGCCGGTCAGGCCGGAACGCTCAACAGCGGAGATGTGCACGAACACATCTTTGCTGCCTCCGTCGGGTGCGATGAAGCCGAAGCCTTTAGTGGTGTTGAACCATTTTACGGTGCCGGTGGCCATATCCGTAGTCTCCTAATAATTGCTGCCCGCGGAAGTGCGGCAGCCTGGCGTAGTCGGTCTGGATCGAGAGACTGAAAACGCCGCAAAGCGGGAGACAGTGGATCGACAAGAATAACGTTAGCGATCCACATATGGTCCGATGCCGTGAGTCTTTCAAGGGCTTTGTTCCGGAAAGGTGGAGAGAGGGGCTTTCTTGCCGGTGCGTTTACGCCGGTTCAGCTAAAAAGATCCGGCTCAAACCCGAACTCTCCCGCCTGTGTGAAAGGTCTGCCAATGCCTGGATTGATATTGAAACAACGGGTGCAGCCGGGCTTGAGGGCATACCTCAAGCGGTTTTCACAATAAGAAACACCCGCGCCGGCCCCTCGGGGGCGGTGACCGAATGCGCAACATCAGCGGCATAACGGGCAGTGTCGCCTGTTTGCAGCAAGTTGTTGGCATTGCCAGAAGAAAGTGCGATTTCGCCCTCTAGCACGGTCAGCTGTTCCACTGTGCCGCGGGTGTGGGGCTGGCTGATCAGTGCACCGCCCTTGTCGAAACGGATATCATAAACCTCGTGCCCGCCGGCGTCCTCTGGCGGCGACAGTATGCGGATCCGGCATCCTTGGCCCATGTTCTCGATCTTGGGCACATCTGTTGCGCGCAGAACCTCAATCCGGTCTTTCATGTCCCCTGTTTCCAGCAGCCCGGCAAAATCCACCTGCAGCGCTCGGGTCAGGTTCCACAGTGTTGCGATGGTGGGGGAGCTTTCACCGCGCTCAATCTGGCTTACCATGGAACGGCTGACGCCGGAGAGATTCGCCACCGCCTCCAGGCTCAGCCCTTGGGTGCGGCGGGCCTCTTTCAGGCGGGCGGGCAGCAGGGTCAGGATATCGTCTGTGTTTTCCGTCATGACGGATTCTCTGCGCCGTCAGGCAGGATTTGTCAAATCCTGCGGTCTTTCGGAATGTTGCGCAGTGGCGGTGCACGGGGAGTTACGCGGCGTTTCCATGACGGCACGTCCCGGCAGACAGGGTCATGCTGCGGGCGCATAATGGCGGCAACGCAGGAGTGAGGAGAAAGACAATGACTGATATCGTGATTCTGGACGGCGCCCGCACCGCCATCGGCACATTTGGCGGCGCGCTGGCAGGTACTGCACCGATTGATCTGGCCGCAACCGTATCAAAAGCAGCACTGCAGCGCTCTGGCGTTGAGGGCGGGCAAATCGGCCACGCCGTATTCGGCCACATCATCAACACCGAGCCGCGCGACATGTACCTGAGCCGGGTTGCAGCGATGCAGGCGGGGGTGCCTGATGCGGTGCCCGCGATGAACGTGAACCGGCTTTGCGGTTCCGGCGTGCAGGCAATTATATCAGCCTTTCAATCTCTTGCTATGGGCGATGCGGAGTTCGCGCTGGCCGGCGGCGCCGAAAACATGTCGCGCAGCCCCTATATCCTCCAGCAAAGCCGCTGGGGGGCGAAGATGGGTGATGTAAAGTCGCTCGACATGATGCTGGGGGCGTTGAACTGCCCGTTCGGCACAGGCCATATGGGGGTTACAGCTGAAAATGTCGCCGATGAGCACGGAATTACGCGCGCCCAGATGGATGAATTTTCCGTCACCAGCCAGACCCGCGCGGCGGCAGCAATCGAGGCCGGGCATTTCAAATCGCAGATCGCGCCGGTTGAGGTGAAGGTAAAGCGCGACATGGTGCCGTTCGAGGTGGACGAGCATCCCAAAGCCACCACTCTGGATGTTCTGGGCGGGCTTAAAGCGGTGTTCCAGAAAGACGGCCGGGTTACCGCCGGCAATGCCAGCGGGATCAACGATGGTGCGGCGGCGGTGGTGCTGGCCACGGCCTCCGCCGCAGAAAAGGCGGGTCTGAAACCCAAGGCGCGGATCCTGGGCTATGCCCATGCCGGTGTGCGTCCCGAGGTGATGGGGATCGGCCCGGTTCCGGCCGTGCGTAACCTGTTCGAAAAGACCGGCCTTTCGGCGGGCGATTTCGACGTCATTGAATCGAACGAGGCTTTTGCCTCGCAGGCGCTGGCGGTGAACAAGGAACTGGGGCTGGACCCTGCCCGGGTGAACCCGAACGGCGGAGCGATTGCCCTGGGTCATCCGGTGGGGGCAACCGGCGCTATCATCACCTTGAAAACGCTTTATGAATTGGAGCGGATCGGCGGATCGAAAGGTCTGATCACGATGTGCATCGGCGGTGGTCAGGGCATCGCATTGGCAATCGAGCGGCTGTAAAAGAAAGCGAAGGGGGCGCTGCCCCCTCGCGCTTTGCGGCGCTCACCCCTGGGGTATTTCAGACCAGAAAGAAGACCGTGCCGTTGGGGCGTTTGCACGCTCACAGCAGCAGGGCAACAACGGCACAGAGGCTTGCTCCGCCGGCTGCGCCTAGAACAGCCGGGGTTACCCAGCTGTTCAGCTTGCGATTTTGTGTCCCGTTCTGCGCTGCTTGTGCGATCAGCGCCTGTTCCACCAGCGCGGGCAGCCGGGGGCCAAACCGGGCCATCACCTTGGCGGTGTCCAATAGGTCGGAAACCACGGCGCGCGGGCCGATTGATTTCTTGATGTAATCCTCGACCACCGGCTGGGCGGCCTCCCAGATGTTGATATGCGGGTCCAGCGAGCGGGCGACGCCTTCGACCACCACCATGGTACGCTGCAGCAGGATCAGCTCGGTGCGGGTTTCCATGCCGAAACGCTCTGTGACTTCAAACAGATAGTTCAGCAGCCTCCCCATGGAGATCTGCGAGGCATCCATGCCGAAGATCGGCTCTCCCACCGCGCGCAAGGCGCGGGCGAATTCATCCACATCGTGGGAGGCGGATACATAACCGGCCTCGAAATGCACTTCGGCGACGCGTTTGTAGTCGCGTTTGATGAAACCATAGAGGATCTCGGCGTAGACCCGGCGGGTGTACTCATCAATATGGCCCATGATGCCGAAGTCATAGGCGATAATGTCACCGTTTGCCGCGACCTTCATGTTGCCCTGATGCATGTCGGCGTGGAAAAAACCATCGCGCAGTGCGTGGCGGAGAAACAGTGAAAGCACCCGGTCGGCCAGCACCCGGCGGTCATGGCCCGCTGCATCCAGCGCGTCATTGTCACCCAGCGCAACGCCGTCCGCCCAGCCCATCGTCATTACCCGGCGGGCGGAATAGCCCCAGCGGATCTCAGGCAGCTGGAAACCTTCGTCATTCACTGTATTGGCGGCAAACTCCGAAGCGGCGGCGCTTTCCAGGCGCAGGTCCAATTCCCCTTGCACCACGCCGTCGAAATGCTCGATCACGTCCATCGGTTTCAGGCGGCGGGCACCGGGCGCAAAGAGATCGGCTATGCGGGCAGCGAAGTAAAAGGCGTCCACATCCTTGTTGAAGGCGCGCTCAATACCGGGCCGCAGTATCTTGACGGCCACTTCATCGCCGGAGTCCGCCAAGGTGGCCCGGTGCACCTGCGCAATGGAGGCCGCGGCGATGGGGTCGCTGAACTCTGAGAAAACCTCTGAGACCGGGCGGCCCAGTTCTTTTTCCACTTCGGCCAGCGCCTCGGCGCGGGAGAACGGCGGCAGCTTATCCTGCAGCACCCGCAATTGGCGGGCGAGATCCTTGCCCACCACATCGGGCCGGGTCGAAAGAACCTGCCCGAATTTGATATAGGCAGGCCCCAGGGCGTTCAGCGCGCGGGTTTCGGGCGGCATCGCAGGATCGCCCTTGTAGCCCAGCCATTTGAACGGCCAGCCCAGGGTGCGGGCGAGGATACGCAGGGGCCTGGGGGCCTCAAACGCCTCCAGCACCGAATGCATGGCGCCGGTGCGCTCGAAAGTGGCGCCTGTGCGGATCAGGCGCAGAATGTTGTGGGGACCGCGCATAGGTCAGATCTTCCAGCCGGAATGCAGGGCGGCGATGCCCAGCGACAGGTTGCGGTACTTGGCGTTTTCAAAGCCTGCTTTGCGCAGCATTCCGAGGAAAGTCTCCTGATCGGGGAAGTTGCGGATCGATTCCACCAGATACTGGTAGCTGTCGTAATCGCCGGCAATCATTTGCCCCATCCGCGGGATCACATTGAAGGAATAGAGGTCATAAAGCTTTTGAAGCCCGTCATTCGGCAGCTGCGAAAACTCCAGCACCATCAGCCGCCCGCCGGGGCGCAGCACCCGGTATGCCTCGTTCAGGGCCTCCTGCGGGCGGGTTACGTTCCGGATGCCGAAGGAGATCGTGTAGACGTCGAAAGTGTTGTCCTTGAATGGCAGCTTCATCGCATCGCCGGTGACCCAGTCGAGGCTGTGCGCCATCTGCTCTGCCTCGGCGCGTTTGCGGCCTTCCTCCAGCATCGGGCGGGTAAGGTCGAACACAGTGGAATGACCGGACCCTGCGCGCTTCAGGAAGCGGAAGGAAATGTCGCCGGTGCCGCCCGCCACATCCAAGAGCCGCTGACCAGGGCGCGGCGCCAGCCAGTCCATCATCGCGTCTTTCCAGACCCGGTGGATGCCGACGCTCATCACATCGTTCATGATGTCGTATTTTGAGGCGACCGAGTTGAAGACCCCCTGCACGCGGCCGGCCTTTTCCTCCTCGCGGACGGTTTCGAACCCGAAATGGGTGGTGTTGTCGCTGCTATCGCTCATGAGGCTTGCCGTTTGCTGAATTCCGCCCTTGTTATAAGGCGCTGGAGGGCAGGCACAATGCGGCCCGTTGGTTCAGGAGGGGTGTAATGCCAGAATTGCCCGAGGTCGAGACAGTGAAACGCGGATTGGCGCCTGCGATGGAGGGGGCGGTGATCACAAATGCGGCTGTGAACCGGCCGGACCTGCGCTGGCCGTTTCCGCCAGCGATGGCCGAGCGGCTGACCGGTGCGCGGGTCAATGTGCTGCGGCGGCGGTCGAAGTACATTCTTGCCGACCTCGATACGGATGAGACATTGCTCATTCACCTTGGCATGTCGGGCCGGATGACGGTGTCGGGTGATCCGCTGGGGCAGTTCACGCATGAGCACCCTCAAGCAGTAAAGCACGATCATGTGGTTCTGGATATGGACAACGGCGCCCGCATCACCTTCAACGATCCGCGCCGGTTCGGGGCGATGGATCTGCTGGAGACGGCGACTGCCGAGTCCCACAAACTGCTGGCGGTGCTGGGGCCGGAACCGCTGGGCAATGATTTTCACGAGGATCATCTGGTTGCCGCCTTCCAGGGTCGCAACACGCCGGTGAAATCTGCATTACTGGATCAGGGAATCATTGCTGGCCTTGGTAACATTTACGTCTGCGAAGCTTTGTTCCGTGCGGGAATTTCGCCACGCCGCAAGGCTGGGCAGATTGCCGCGCATCGGGTTGCGGCGCTGGTTCCGATCATCCGCGAAGTGTTGCAGGATGCCATTCGTGCAGGCGGATCGTCGCTCAAGGATTTTCGGCAAGCCTCTGGTGAACTTGGATATTTTCAACATTCTTTCGATGCTTACGGGCGCGAGGGCGAACCTTGCCGCCGTGCGGGTTGCACCGGGTCAATTGCCAGAATCACTCAGTCCGGACGCTCCACCTTCTACTGTGTAAAGTGCCAAAGATAGCTTGATCAGAGTGCCCCTTTTGGTAAGGACTCGGATTTGAACGGAACAACCGAAAGAGAAATCATGGCCTACGAGACGATCAACGTCGATGTGCAGGACCACGTTTGCCTCATAAAACTGAACCGCCCAGAGGCGATGAACGCGCTCAACAAAGAACTTATCGGTGAGTTGTGCGCCGCTTTGGAGGAGGCCGATGCCAGCGACAAGGTGCGCTGCATCGTTTTGACCGGTTCGGAAAAGGCCTTTGCCGCCGGTGCCGACATCAAAGAGATGTCGGAGATGAGCTTTACCGAAGTGTTCTCCACGAACCTGTTTGCCGATGCCAATGACCGGATCTCTGCCATTCGCAAGCCGGTGATCGCGGCGGTGGCCGGTTATGCGCTGGGCGGCGGCTGCGAGCTGGCGATGCTGTGCGATTTCATTATCGCTGCTGAGACTGCCAAATTCGGCCAGCCTGAGATCAATCTGGGTGTCGTTGCAGGAATTGGCGGTACACAGCGTCTGACCCGGTTTGTGGGCAAGTCCAAATCCATGGATATGAACCTCACCGGCCGCTTCATGAACGCCGAGGAAGCCGAACGCGCCGGCCTGGTGTCGCGCGTGGTGCCGGCCAAGAAGCTGATCGAGGAAGCCACCGCAGCGGCACAGAAGATCGCCGAAAAATCGCTGCTGACAGCGATGGCAGTCAAGGAGACGGTGAACCGCTCTTACGAGCTGCCGCTGAACGAGGGGCTGCTGTTCGAGCGCCGGGTATTCCACTCGATGTTTGCCACCGAAGACCAGAAAGAGGGCATGGCCGCCTTTCTGGAAAAGCGTGAGGCGCAGTTCCGGGACAAGTGAGTCCAGCTTGCGATTGAAGTAACAGGGCGGCGGGCGGATGGGCCCGCCGTTTTGCTTTCCGGGCCAGCGCCCTTGCAATTCTGCACCGGATTGGATAAACGCCGCCCCATACATGCGCGTGCAGCCCGCTCTGGCTAGAATCACACCGGTTTTTTGACCCGGGTTTGGCTGGCATTGCGTCCGATAGAAACAGAACCCGAGATAAGGTCAAACACCATGGCAAATTCGCCCCAGGCCAAGAAGCGCGCACGTCAGAACGAAAAGCGCTTTGCCGTCAACAAAGCCCGTCGTTCGCGCATCCGCACCTACCTGCGTAAAGTTGAAGAAGCTATCGCTTCCGGCGACAAAGAAGCTGCAACCGCAGCTCTGCGCGCTGCTCAGCCCGAGCTGATGCGCGGTGTTACCAAGGGTGTGTACCACAAAAACACCGCTTCCCGCAAAATCTCGCGCCTGTCCGCACGCGTGAAGGCACTGGCCTGAGATTCGCGCTGCTGGGCAAGCTCAAGCAGAGTTGAAAAGTTGTCAGGGCGCTGCAGATTGCAGCGCCTTGTTTTTTTGGAAAACCCTCGGCGGTGTTCTGCAGGCGCGAGAGATTCTTTGTCGCCAAAGGCAGAGTCAACATCATAGTTTCGTTGCTGCCGCCCCCCTCGAATTGCTACCAATAGGACAGCGATTCACTCGCTGGGGGGACAGGCTGCTTGCGGCAATCTTGACGGGCATCAAGGTTGCCAGGTTATCCGGTACAGACGGCACATACGTGCGTTGTTCTGACCGGGATCCACTGCTGTGTTGGTATAGGACAGCAGCCTTGTCTCAATTGTGTGCGATACTGTTCGTCACGGCAAATCCGCCGCTTCTTGCGGCTGTTTTTGCTGTTTTGTGCGAACTTTCAGCCTTCGGGTAATGCGGCCACTGCTGGTCCGCACACATAACCCCTGTGCGTGAATGCCTCCCGGGTGGTTGGGGGTAAGATAGAATAGAATTGGCCCGGCCAAGGGGCCGCTGCTTTTTTGGGGACGCGTGAGGCGCAGC